>JBKPSJ010000225.1:0-6711 GCA_046765875.1 Actinomycetota bacterium | reverse complement strand
GCACTCGCGGACGCCGGTACCGCAACCGCTCAGCTATCTGATCGACGACGTCGCCCGGCGGCACGGTGTGCTCAGGCTCGGTGCGGCCTCGACGTACCTGCGCTGCGACGACGAGGCGGTTCTCAGCGGCCTGGTCGGTGCGCCGCCGGCCGGCGTCCGGTTCCGGCGGATCGCCCCGACGGTACTGGTCTCGCCCGAGCCGCCGGACGTCGTGCTCGGCCGGTTGCGCGACTCCGGCCTGGCACCACTGGCCGAGACGTTCGAGGGTGTCATCCACGTCACCGCCGCGGCCAGCCGGCGTGGCGAGCCGCCCCGTCGCCGTACCAGCCGGGATCTGGCCGATGCGCACGTCGACCTGACCGACGACGAGGTACGCCAGGTCGTGGCGTCGATCCGGTCCGGTGACCGCGTGGCCGGCGAACGACCCGAACAGGTCAGCCCGGCACCTGCCGAGACCATCGGCGTGCTGGGCACCGCGGTCGAGTCCAATGTGCGCACCTGGATCTCGTACGTCGACCACAACGGTATGGCGTCCGAACGCATCGTCGAGCCGGTCCGGGTGGCCGACGGCTGGCTGACCGCGTACGACGACGATGCCGACCAGCCACGTACCTTCGCCCTGCACCGCATCGCCGCCGCCCGCATCATCGACCAAGACTTCGAGAACGACACGGAGGACGAGTGACCGACGGACCGCTGATCGTCCAGTCCGACAAGACCCTGCTGCTGGAGACCGCCCACGACCTCGCGGACGACTGCCGCAAGGCGATCGCCCCGTTCGCCGAACTCGAGCGGGCGCCGGAGCACGTCCACACGTACCGGCTGACCCCACTCGGGCTGTGGAACGCCCGCGCCGCCGGACACGACGCCGAGCAGGTCATCGACGTCCTGCTGCGGTACAGCCGGTACCCGGTGCCGCACTCGCTGCTGGTCGATATCGCCGAGATCCTGGACCGATACGGCCGGCTCCGGTTGGAGAAGCACCCGCAGCACGGGCTGGTGCTGATCACCACCGACCGGCCAGTGCTCGAGGAGGTGCTCCGCAGCGCCAAGGTCAAGCCGTTGCTCGGGGCAAGGATTGACGACGACACCGTCCTGGTGCATCCGTCCGAGCGCGGCCACCTCAAGCAGACCCTGCTCAAGCTCGGCTGGCCCGCCGAGGACCTGGCCGGGTACGTCGACGGCGAGGCACATCCGATCAGCCTGGTCACCGATCAGTGGTCGATGCGCCCGTACCAGTCCCAGGCCGCGGACGCGTTCTGGCACGGCGGCTCCGGCGTCGTCGTGCTGCCCTGCGGCGCGGGCAAGACCATCGTCGGCGCCGCGGCGATGGCCAAGGCCGCCGCCACCACGCTGATCCTGGTCACCAACACCGTCGCCGCCCGGCAGTGGAAGGACGAGCTGATGCGGCGTACCAGCCTGACCGAGGACGAGATCGGCGAGTACTCCGGTGCGCGCAAGGAGATCCGCCCGGTGACGATCGCGACGTACCAGGTGATGACGACGCGGCGGAAGGGCGTCTACACCCACCTCGAACTGCTCGACGCGCGCGACTGGGGCCTGATCGTGTACGACGAGGTACACCTGCTGCCGGCGCCGATCTTCCGGATGACCGCGGACCTGCAGGCGCGGCGGCGGCTCGGGCTGACCGCGACGCTGGTGCGCGAGGACGGCCGCGAGGGCGACGTGTTCAGCCTGATCGGCCCGAAGCGGTACGACGCGCCGTGGAAGGACATCGAGGCGCAGGGCTGGATCGCGCCCGCCGACTGCGTCGAGGTAAGGGTCGACCTGGAGCAGACCGAGCGGTTCGTGTATGCGACCGCCGAGCCCGAGGACCGCTACCGGCTCGCCGCGTCCACCCCGGCGAAAGGCCGCCTTGTCCGCCGGATCGCCGAGCACCACGCGGGTGAGCCGCTGCTCGTGATCGGGCAGTACATCGACCAGCTCGACGAGCTCGGCGAGCAGCTCGAGTGCCCGGTGATCAAGGGCGAGACGACGGTCCGGGAACGGCAGCGGCTGTTCAACGCCTTCCGGGCCGGCGAGGTCGACCGGCTGGTGGTGAGCAAGGTCGCGAACTTCTCGATCGACCTGCCGGAGGCGTCGGTGGCGATCCAGGTGTCCGGCACGTTCGGCTCCCGCCAGGAGGAGGCGCAGCGACTCGGCCGGGTACTGCGGCCCAAGCAGGACGGCCGGACCGCCCGGTTCTACTCGATCGTCGCGCGGGACACCATCGACGCCGAGTTCGCCGCGCACCGGCAGCGGTTCCTGGCCGAGCAGGGATACGCGTACACGATCGTCGACGCGGAGAACCTGTTCGCGTCCTAGAGGCGTTCTGTGAGGATCTGGCCGGGCCAGTCGCCGACCTCGAACGTCTGGTCACGGGTGAACCCCTGGCGCTCGTAGTACCGGATCAGGGCGCCGTGGCCACCGGCGTAGCAGTCGACCCGGAGCAGTCCGACGCCCTGCTTGCGGGCGAGCTTGCGGGCATGGTCGAGCAACTCGGTGCCGATGCGCTGACCCGCGCTGGCCCGATCGGTCACGAGGAGCCGGACGTACAACTCGGGCTCGGTGGCGGCCGGCACGTACGGCATCGCGTCACCGACGGCCAGCGCCCCGACAATGCGGCCGTTCCGGTCGGCGATCCACAGGCCGCCGGAGTCGGCGAACTCGGTGATCTGCTCGATCCGGCGCGGGTTCGACGAGTGCGGCTCAGTGCCCCACTGGCCGCTGCGCCCAGTCGCGACCAGCCACTCCACCGCGCCGTCGAGCAACGCCAGCACGTGGTCTACGTCGCCTCGGTCGCCGGCGCGGATGGTGAGTGGATCCATGTCTTCATCGTCCCTCAGCCTCGGGCGACTCGAAGGTATCCACCGGAAGACGTACGTCTTACGGGGGATGGTGTCGGGGGTTGCCCAGGGCACTCTCAGGGTCCGTCCCTGGCGCGTGGACAACGTTGTCTGCTTACCGTCGTGACGGTGGGGATGAATCTCGTCGACAGCGCCGGGGTGGGACAGGGGTCGCTCACCCCGGCAAAGCGTGTACGACCCCCCGTGCCACCGGTTGTCTGGCAGGTCCTGCGCGAGGTGCTTCTGCTCGGATCGATGTTCGCCGTCTACAGCATCGGCCGGATCTACGCGGCCAAGCACAGCGCCTCCGCCTTCGACAACGCGCACCGGCTGATCGGCTGGGAGCGCGATATGCATCTGCCGAACGAGGCCCACCTGCAGCATGCTTTCCTGCAGGTGCCGCACATGGCCCAGGTTGCGAACACGTTCTACGCCTACGTGCACTTCCCGCTCACCGCGGGAGTGCTGATCTGGCTGTCGGTGCGCCGGCCCGCTGCGTACAGGAACGTCAGGACCACGCTGATGACGCTCACCGGGCTGGCACTGATCGGGCACACCGTGTTCCCGCTGGCGCCGCCGCGGATGATGCCGCAACTGGGCTGGGTGGACACCGGGATCAAGTTCGGCCAGTCGGTGTACGGGCCGACCAGCGACAGCGGGATGGCCAACCAGTTCGCCGCGATGCCGAGCCTGCACGTCGGCTGGGCCGCGATGGTTGCGATCTCGATGATCATGGTCACCCGCAGCCGGTGGCGCTGGCTGTGGATCGCGCACCCGGTGATCACATTCGCCGTGGTCGTGCTGACCGCGAACCACTACTGGCTTGACGGCCTGGTCGCAATGACGCTGCTGGCCTGCTGCCTGCCGATCCTGATCGGCGCCAGGAAATTCGCTGTCGCACCGCAACCTGCTCAGGTAACGTAGCCGGGCCTTCCAGACCACTGCCGCGATGCGGAGGTTCCGGCGTGCCCGAAGCAGACCCCGACCCAGACCCCAACTCAGACACCGTCCTCGAAGCCGAACGCAACCACCTGACCACCTCCCGGGCCGCCCTGGCCGCCATGCGGGCCAAGACCGGTGCGCTGGAGATCCACAGCGCCGACCGGGTCAACACCGAGTTCCTCAAGGCCGCACTGTGGCGGCGGATGAAGGAACTCGAGGACGACCCCGACGTACCGCTGTTCTTCGGCCGGCTGGACTACATCTCGCCTGTTGATTCCAAGGGGCCGGAGACGTTCCACATCGGCCGCCGGCATGTGAACGACGAGGCCGGTGATCCGCTGGTCGTGGACTGGCGGGCCGGGATCTCCATGCCGTTCTACCGGGCCAGCCGGACCGAGCCCATGGGGGTCGGGCTGCGCCGCCGGTTCGGGTTCACGCACGGCACGATGACCGCGTTCGAGGACGAGGACCTGACGACCCCGGGTCCGGCCGACGAGCACAGCGACATCCTGGACGCCGAGATCGAGCGGCCGCGGTCCGGCCCGATGCGCGACATCGTCGCGACGATCCAGCCCGAGCAGGACGTGATCGTACGGTCCGGGGTCGAGGATACGATCTGCGTACAGGGCGCGCCGGGCACCGGGAAAACGGCGGTCGGGCTGCACCGGGCGGCGTACCTGCTGTACGCCTACCGCGACCAGCTCAGCCGGCAGGGCGTCCTGGTCGTCGGGCCGAACGCGAGCTTCCTGCGCTACATCGGCGACGTCCTGCCGGCGCTCGGCGAGATCGAGGCGAGGCAGACCACGGTCGAAGAACTCGTCGGGCGGATCCGGATCGCCGGACCGGGCCCGGCCCCGGTCGACGTGCTCAAGGGCGACGCACGGATGGCGGAGGTGCTGCGCCGGGCCGTGTGGTCGTTCATACAGGAGCCTGCCGAGGCGCTGGTCGTGCCGCGCGGGTCGCACCGGTGGCGGGTGCCGGCGTACGAGGCGACCGAGCTGGTCACCGAGTTGCGCAACCGTGGCATCCGGTACGGTGCCGGCCGGGCGATGCTGCCGCAGCGGCTCGCGCACGCGGTGCTGCTGCGGATGGAGGCGGCCGGTGACTCCCCCGACGACCGGGTGCAGGACGCGGTCGCCCGCAGCCGTCCGGTCAAGGCGTACGCCGAGCAGGTGTGGCCCGCCGTCGATCCGGTCAAGCTGGTGTTCCGACTGCTCAGCGACGCCGGCTTCCTCGCAACCCATGCCGATGGCGTGCTGACCTCAGCCGAGCAGGAACTGCTGCTGTGGCCGAAGCCGCCGCGCGCGTCCGGCTCGGCGAAATGGTCCGTCGCCGACGCGACCCTGATCGACGAGGTCGCGGACCTGGTCGAGCGCACGCCCTCGCTCGGCCACGTCGTACTGGACGAGGCCCAGGACCTGTCGGCGATGCAGTTGCGCGCGGTCGGCCGGCGCTGCTCGACCGGCTCGATGACGGTGCTCGGCGACATCGCCCAGGGCACCACGCCGTGGGCCACGCCGTCGTGGGAGACCGCGCTGCGCCACCTCGGCAAGGACCGCGCGCACACCGAGGAGCTGACCGCCGGGTTCCGCGTCCCCGGCCAGGTGATCGAGTACGCGGCCCGCCTGCTGCCCTCGATCGCACCCGACCTGGCGCCGCCGACCGCGGTCCGCCGCAGCCGCGGCGAACTGACCATCACCGCCGTGTCCGACAGCGTCGAAGCGGCCGCCGGGACGGTCGCGGAGATCCTCGACCGGCCGGGCTCGATCGGCCTGATCGTCCCCGACACATACGTCGACCGGACCCGGAAAGCCCTGCAGACGTGGGGTATCAGTTACGCCGTCCTGGGTGACGAGGACGATGTCGAAGCCCACGTCGACGTTGTCCCGGCAACACTGGCCAAGGGTCTCGAGTTCGACCACGTCGTCCTCGTCGAGCCGGCCGGGATCGTCTCCGGCGAGGCGGACGAACGCACCGGCCTGCGCCGCCTCTACGTCTGCCTCACCCGGGCCGTCACCTCGCTGACGATCCATCACATGGAACCGCTCCCCGACCCGATCGCGGTCGCCGCACCTCGCGGAGCTGGACACGTTCGGGATGACGCCGGTCGAGCTCTGACTCGACGTACCCGGTGACGTCGACCCCACCGCCCCATCCCGCCCGACGTACGCCCTGAGTCTGCGCGTTCAGGGGACGTGTGGGAGGACCTCGGCGGCTAGTTGTTCGGTTTGGGTTGCGGGGTCGGCGCCGGCGGGAACGAGGCTGAGGGCGGTGAAGCCGAGGCGAGTGAACTCGGTCAGGCGCTCCACGACGTACGAGACCGGGCCGATCACGACGCCCGGATCCGGGTCGATGGTGGGCTTGATCTCAACCTGGATGTGATACGCGAGGGTGATGTCGGCTGGATCGCGACCGGCCGCCTCCGCCGCGGCCAGGACCTTGTCGCGTAGCACAACCACCTTCGCCGGCGGAGCGAAGCCCAGCGACGGGATCCAGCCGTCGGCCAGCCGGCCGGTGACCTCCAGCGCCCGCGGGCCGAAGGTGCCGAGCCAGATCGGGATCGGGCTTTCCGGCTTCGGCGCGATGTCGGCCGCTTCGGTGTGGTAGATCCGGCCCGAGTAGGTGTACGACGGCGTCGACCATAGCCCGCGGGTGATCTCGATCGCATCGGCCAGCCCGTCGATCTTGTCCCGCGCCGACGGCACCGTCAGCCCGAACGCCCGGAACTCGTCGTCGGAGTACCCGCCGCCCAGCCCGAGGATCAGCCGGCCACCGGACAGCCGGTCCAGCGACTCGGCCATCTTGGCCACCATCGCCGGCGGCCGGTACGGCACCCCGAGCACCCGCGGCGCGAACCGGATCCGGCCGGTCGCGGCCGCGATCCAGGTCAGCAGGGTCCAGGTCTCGTACGTCGGCTCGGTCC
>JBKPSJ010000224.1:0-41954 GCA_046765875.1 Actinomycetota bacterium | reverse complement strand
ACCTGGGAGACGAACTGGACGATGCAGGAAACCAGGATCGCCTGACGATTCCGGAGCCAGACCACCGAGACCTCATCACCGCCGAAGTCATGCCCCAACTCGCCCGACCCATGCGCCGCTGCACACCGCCCGGCGTCCCTGCACATCGGGTGAAGTCATTGCACAAGGCCGGACTTGTGGGACGGCACCTGAACTTGTGCAACGTCGCCACGAGGTGTGGCGGCGGCTGTCAGGCGCGGAACTGCGTTACTGCGGAGGCCTCACCTCAGCTCGGACGACGCGCCGAAGTCACATCAGTCACTTTCGTTACAGGGCTAAATGCCGGGGCCGAAGTCGCGGATCCAGCGCTCGACACCGGCGACATGCACGGTCGCCCAGGACCGGGCCAGGTCCGGGTCGCGGACCGCGATCGCCTCCATGATGGCGCGATGCTCCGCCACCGTGCGGTGCACCGCGCCGCCCTGCGTCAGCCCGCGCCAGATCCGGGCCCGGTACGTCGACCTGCGCACGCTGTCCAGCAACGACGCCAGCGAGGCGTTGCCGCTGCCGACCGCGATCAGCCGGTGGAACTCGACGTCGCCGGCCATCAGCCTGTCTATCGACGGTTCCGGCCCGAGGTCGTCGAGCACCTGGCGCAGCGCGAACACCTCGTCCTCGCTCATCCGCTGCGCGGCCAGTGCGGTCGCGGCCGGCTCGAGGACCCGGCGCAACTCGAAGAACTCCAGTACGCCGGCGTCGGAGTGCAGGTCGACCACGAACGCCATCGTCTCCAGCAGCAACTCCGGATCCAGGCTGGTCACATACGTGCCGTCGCCCTGCCGGACCTCGAGCACCCGGACCAGCGACAGCGCGGTCACCGCCTCGCGCAGCGAGTTACGGGACAGCCCGAGCCGCTCGGCCAGTTCGGCCTCGCGCGGCAACCGGTCCCCCGGGCCGAGTTCGCCGGACACGATCATCTGCTTGATCGACTCGATGGCCTGATCGGTCACCCTCATGCCCGGCTCCTGCCGCAGATCCGACTGTCCCGGACATCCTCCCACAGATCCGATCATTACCGGGCTGGCAATGCGAAATCGGGCGACTAGCGCGCGCCAGGCGGCCGAATAGTCGGACCTCTAGCCGTCAGATGCGATGACACCGGGCTCGGCGGCCACCGCCGCCGAACCCGGTGTCCGTCCGGCTGGCCAGTCAGTTGCCGCCGATGGCCTCGGCCAAGGCGTTGGTGCCGCCGACCACCGGGAGGGCGATCGAGCTGCCACCCAGCTTCAGCGTGAGCTGGGTGCCGGGCGCCGGCCGGATGGTGAAGTCACGGTCGCTGGACAGCACCATCACTGCCAGCCGGTTGCCCGCCGGTACGACGGTGTCCTTCGGCTGCATGTCGATGCCGATCTGGTAGTTGACTCCGGGCCTGAGCGACGAGTCGTACCAGTCCGAGACCCGGTTCACCGGATCGCGCCAGCCGCGGGTGAGGATCACGCCGTTGCCGGTCGGCGGGTAGCTGACCAGCGCGGCGGTGACGTTCGCCCTGGACTTGCTGAACGCGAGCTGCAGCTGAACCGTCGGCGTACCGCTGAGCCGCAGCGCCTTGGTCAGCGGTGCGGTCTGGTAGATCAGCCGGACGCCGGACGAGGCGGTGTTGGCCGAGGTGATGCCCGGGATCGAGGCGTCGTCGGTCAGCGTCTCGGTGCCGTCGACCGCATCGCCGAGGATCAGGCCGCCGAGGGCCGGAGCGCCCGGGGTGAGCCGCAGGCTGACGTTCTTGCTCGCCGGGTCGGGCCATTCGGCGTACGGCGTCGGGTTGGCGGTGTTGCAGGCCAGGAACACGACGGCCCCGTTCGCGACCTTCTGCCCGGCACTGGTGGCCACGGCCGACGCCAGCACCAGATGCGTCTGGTCGGGGATCGAGGAGATCAGCCGGGTGGTGTTGGTCGTCGTACCGTCTGAGTTCGTCTGAGGCACGGTGAGGGTGAAGCCGATCCGGAACGGCGAGGTGTCGGCCACCGTGAGGGTGGCAGTGTTGGCCTGGTCGCCGGTCACCGTCGTCTGCCGCGGCGGGCAGGAGGCGGCTTCGCGGACGACCCATGAGCGCGGCAGGCTCTCGACGTTGTTCTGGACCCCATACAGGTAGCGGGTGAACCAGTAGTTGATCAGCACGTCCGGCGGCGCTCCGCCGTGGCCGCCCTGGTGGAAGTAGAACATGTGCGGCACGTTCTGCTTCTTGAGCGCGGCGTAGAACTGAGCCGCGTTCTTCGTCATCACGTTGAAGTCGTTGTTGCCGTGCGCAAGCAGGCTCGCGGCGTGCACGTTGCGCACGTCCTTCATGTAGTTGCGCTCCTCCCAGAACGCGCTGCGGTTGCCGGTCGCACGGTCGATGTTGTGCTCGAGATAGTCGATCACCGGCTGGCAGATGGTGCGCTGGGTCGGCTCGTCGAGCCGGGAGTAGACGACATCGGCGAGCACGTCGAGGTCCTCGCCCTGGAAGGCGTTGTTGTTTCCCGACGGGCTGGACGACGAGTGCGGGGCGCGGACCATACCGTTGGCGCGGTAGTAGTCGTACCAGTCCGAGATGGCCGAGATCGGGACGATCGCCTCCAGCCCCTGCACCCCGGTGGTCGCGACCGCCTCGGGCAGGGTGCCGTTGTACGACGTGCCCATCATGCCGACCTTGCCCGACGTCCAGGACGCGGCTGCGGGAGTGTCGCCGTCATGCGTGGTGAAGCCGCGGGCGCGGCCGTTCAGCCAGTCGATCACGGCCTTCGCGGCGAGCGTCTCGTTGGTGCCGCCGGAGGTCGGGCAGCCGTCGGAGTGCCCGGTGCCGGGCGACTCGGCGTGCACCACCGCGAACCCGCGCGGCACCCAGGTGGACTCGTACCGGGTACTGATGGTGGGGCTGGTGTCGAAGGCCTGCCAGAACGGCGCCCGCGCCCGGGTGGCCGGCGGCGACCCGAGCTCGTGGTCGACACCCCAGTTGCTGTATTCGTCGGCGGTGCCCGCGTAGTACGGGCTGTCCTCGAAGATCACCGGCACCTTGAGGCCGTCGGTGTTGACCTCGTTCGGGGCGGTGAAGTCGGCGTGGATCCGGTCGGGGCGGCCGTCGCCGTCGCTGTCGAAGGGCGCCTCGATCCACACCTCGCCGCTGTACCAGTCGGCCGGGTTGGTCGAGAAGACCGGCTGCGACAGGCCGTTGACGAAGGTCGGCTCGGCGCCCGCGACGGCGACGGTCGGGGGCGCCAGGGCGGTGGCGGAGGGGGCCGCGATCGTCGCCACGAGAGCGGCGACCGGAAGGCCGATGGCCAGAAGTCGATGTCTCATGTCATGCCTCACAGGGCGAGGGGGCGGGACTTTCGCATCATCCGACCCCCCGGACCCATTCGCAACCGCTCATGGAGAGCCCATTGCAAGCAATATCGAGCCATCTGGAAACCCCGTGGAGGCTGTCGGCGGGGCATGTGAGGATTCCGACGTGAGCGACTTCCCGGTACGTGTGGCCAGGCCCGACGACTACGACGCGATGATGCGCACCTTCGGTGCGGCGCTGATGTTCGAGTTCCCGCCGGACGAGAAGTACCGTGCGGCGTTCGAGCCTGACCGGGCGCTGGTGGTCACCGACGGAGACGAGGTGGTCGGTACCACCCGGGTGCTGACCCGCGACCTGTCGGTGCCCGGGGCGATCGTGCCGGCCGCGCACGTGACCGGCGTGGGGGTCAGCGCGACCCATCGCCGCCGCGGCATCCTCCGGTCGATGATGGCCGAGCAGTTGCGCTCAGCACCGGAGGCACTCTCGGTGCTGTGGGCCAGCGAGCCCGGCATATACGGCCGGTTCGGCTACGGCGCGGCCGCATGGTTCGTCAGCTACGAGATCGACCTGCCGCGGATCATGCCGCAGCGGGCCGAGTCGTCCGGGCGTGTGCGCAGGCTGCCGGCCGAGGGCGCCGGCAAGGTACTCGCTCCGGTGCTGGAGCACCTGCAGCGGTACCGGCCCGGCGTGTCCGGTCGCGACGAGACCTGGTGGGAGCTACGGCTGCAGGACCTGCCCGAGTGGCGGCACGGCCGGTCCGCCCGCGAGATCCTGGTGCACGAGGACGAGTCCGGCACGATCGACGGGTACGCGATGTGGCGCGGCAAGTTCGGCTCCGGGCCCGGCGGTATCGCCAACGAGGTCTCCCTCGAGGAGCTCGTCGCCACCAACCTCACCGCGTACCAGGCGCTGTGGAACCACCTGCTCACGATGGATCTGTCCGCCAAGCTGAGCTTCAGCTACGCGGCGACCGACGAGCCGGTCATGCAACTGGTGGGCAATACCGAGGCCCTGGAGCGCAGGATCTGCGAGTCGCTGTGGGTCCGGATCACCGACGTGGTGCGGGCGCTCGAGCAGCGCCGGTACGCGACGAACGTCGACCTCGTGCTCGAGGTGACCGACGACCTGCTGCCCGACAACGCCGGCCGGATCCGGCTCACCGGCGACGGCGAGAAGGCCGCCTGCGAGCGCACCGACGCCGCACCGGACCTGGCGCTGTCGGTGACCGCGCTGGGCGCGGCGTACCTTGGCGGCCGGTCGCTGGCCGAGTTCGCCGTCACCGGCGAGGTCCGCGAGCTGACCCCGGGCGCGCTGGCCACGGCGTCGGCCGCGTTCGGCTGGCCGGTCGCGCCCGCCAGCATCGAGGTGTTCTAGACGAGGGTTCGCACGGCGAGGACGGTGCTGAGCGCGGCCTGGGTCGCCTCGTAGCCCTTGTCCTCGCGCGAGTCCGGCAGTCCGCACCGGTCCAGCGCCTGCGGGTCGTTGTCGCAGGTCAGCACGCCGAACCCGATCGGCACCCCGGTCGTCACGCCGGCCTGGGTCAGCCCGTTCGTCGCCGCCTGGCAGACGTACTCGAAGTGCGGAGTGTCGCCGCGGATCACGACTCCCAGGGCTACAACTGCGTCGTACCCGGCCTTGGCGGCGTGCAGAGCGGCCACCGGCAGCTCGAACGAGCCCGGCACCCGCACCAGCACCGAATCGGTGACGCCCGAGTCGGCCAGCGCCCGCCGGGCACCGCCGATCAGCCCGTCCATCACCTCGTCGTGCCACTGCGCGGCGACGATCGCCACCCGCAGGCCCTCGCCGCGCACCGGTTCGGCCTCCGGTGCCCCGCGTCCCGCCATCAGAGTTCTCCGTTCTCGCCGGGCAGGTGATGCCCCATCCGCTCACGCTTCGTCCGCAGGTAGTACTCGTTGTGCACGGTCGGGCTGATCGCCAGCCCGACCCGCTCGACCACATCGATCCCGTAGCCCTGCACGCCGGCCAGCTTGGCCGGGTTGTTGGTCAGCAGCCGGATCGCCTTGACGCCGAGGTCGGCCAGGATCTGCGCGCCGGTGCCGTAGTCGCGCGCGTCGGCCGGCAGGCCCAGGTCGAGATTCGCGTCGACGGTGTCGCGGCCGTTGTCCTGCAACTGATACGCGCGCAGCTTGTGCAGCAACCCGATCCCGCGGCCCTCGTGCCCGCGCAGGTACACCACCACGCCGCCCTGTGCGGCCACCTGCCGCAGCGCCTCGTCGAGCTGCGGTCCGCAGTCGCAGCGCTGCGAGCCGAACACGTCGCCGGTGAGGCACTCCGAGTGCAGCCGGACCAGTGTCGGCTCGTCGCCGTCGATGGTGCCGCGGACCAGGGCGAGCTGCTCGGACCCGTCGACGGTGTTGCGGTAGCCGTACGCGGCGAAGTCGCCGTGCGCGGTCGGCAGCACCGTGGTCGCGACCCGCTCGATCTGGCTCTCGGTCCGGCGCCGGTACGCGATCAGGTCCGCGATCGAGACCAGCACCAGCCCGTGCTCGTCGGCGAAGTCGCGCAACTGCTGACCGCGCTTCATCGTGCCGTCGTCGTTGACAAGTTCACAGATCGCGCCGGCTGGGGTCAGCCCGGCGAGCCGGGCCAGGTCGACCGATGCCTCGGTGTGCCCGGGCCGGACCAGGACACCGCCGTCGCGATAGCGCAGCGGGAAGACGTGGCCCGGCTGGACCAGGTCGTACGGCTCGGAGGCGGAGTCGACCAGCACCCGGATGGTGCGGGCCCGGTCCGCCGCGGAGATCCCGGTGGTGATGTGGTCGCGGGCGTCGACCGAGATCGTGTACGCGGTCCGCATCCGCTCGCGGTTGTGCGGCGTCATCAGCGGGATCGCCAGCCGGTCAAGCTCGACGCCCTCCATCGGTACGCAGATCACGCCGGACGTGTACCGGATCATGAACGCGACCAGCTCCGGTGTCGCCCTGGACGCGGCGAAGATCAGGTCGCCCTCGTTCTCGCGGTCCTCGTCGTCGACGACGATCACCGCCCTGCCGGCGCGGATCTCCTGGATCGCGTCCTCGATCGGGTCCAGCCTGAGATCCATATCAGCCCACCGCCTCGGTCACACGTTCCGGCTGAGCCTGATGCTCGGCCCGCTCGATTCGCAGCCAGGCGCCGAACCCGGCCAGGCAGAACACGCCGTACACGATGTACATCGTCGCGCTCGGGTAGAACTTCGCGTCCAGCAGCAGCGGTACGCCGACGGCGTCGACCGCGATCCAGATCAGCCAGAACTCGACCCAGCCCCGCGCCATCCCGTACGTCGCCAGGATCGACCCGGTCAGGATCCACGCGTCCCACTGCGGACCCCACGAACCGAGTGCCTTCAGCAGCGGGTAGAACACCGCGTACAGCACCGCGGCCAGCGCCAGCAGTTCGAGCCGCTCGCGGTTGGAGGCCCAGCGGGGCTCGACGCCGTGGGCGTCGGCGGAGCCCTTGCGGTTGTGGTACCAGCGCCACCACCCGTACAGGCTCACCACGGCGAAGAACACCTGCCGGCCGGCCTGACCCCACAAGTCCTTGTCCTGCGGGCTGTCGAAGACTCCGCCGAGGAACACGGTGAACAGCAGCACGTTGCCGACGATCCCGACCGGCCAGGCAGCCACCAGCCGGCGCATCCCGAACAGCGCGCTGGCCAGGCCGAACCCGTTACCGACGATCTCGCGTACCAGCACCGGCGAGCCGGCGATGGTGACCTGTTCGTGCAGCAGCCAGTTCAGTGCGCTCATCGGCCGTCGCCGTCCCTCGCGAGCAGGCGTTCGACGTACTTGGCGATCACGTCGACCTCGAGGTTGACGGTGTCGCCGACCTGGTTGCGGCCGAGCACGGTGAGCTCGAGCGTAGTCGGGATCAGCGAGACCGTGAACGTCGACGTCGCGTCGTCCACGCCGACGACGGTGAGCGAGACGCCGTCGACCGCGATCGAGCCCTTCTCCGCGACGTACCTGAGGATCTGCGGCATGGTCTGGATGGTGACCACGTCCCAGTGCTCCTCGGACTGCCGCCCGGCGATCCGGCCGGTGCCGTCGACATGGCCCTGGACGATGTGGCCGCCGAGCCGTGCGTCCGCGGTGACCGCGCGTTCCAGGTTGACCCGCGAACCGTTGCCGAGGGCACCGAGACTGGTCCGCTTCAGGGTCTCGGCCATCACGTCCGCGATGAACGCGGTGCCCTCGACCGCGACCACGGTCAGGCAGCAGCCGTTGACGGCGATCGAGTCGCCGTGCCGGGCGTCCTTGGTGACGGCCGGGCCGTTGATGCGCAGCCGGGCGGCGTGACCGTCCAGCATCTCGAGGGCCTCGACGGTGCCGAGTTCCTCCACGATTCCGGTGAACATCACATATGTCCCTTCGGCGGTTCTTCAGTCGGATGGAGCGTCAGCCTCACGTCGTCGCCCAGGCGCGCGACGTCTGTCAGGTGGAACCGGCGCAGGTCCCCGATGGATTCCGCTCCCAGGTCGCCGATCGCGGACCGGCCGGCGCCGAGTAGCGCGGGGGCGACGTATGCGATGACCCGGTCGACCAGGCCGGCCCGGACGAACGCTGCCGCCAGCGTCGGCCCGCCCTCCAGCCACAGGTGCCGGATCTCGCGCAGGTGCAGCGCCCGCAACACCTCGGCCGGGTCGTGCGTGGGTACCTGGATCCAGCTTGTGCCGTCGCCGGCGCGCACCTGTGCGCCCGCCGGCACCGGCCGGTGCCCGACGACCACACGAAGCGGTTGCCTGCCGGTACGGTTGCCGGCCCCGTCCCGGATCGTCAGCGCCGGGTCGTCGGTGAGGATGGTCTGGGTGCCGACGGCGATCGCGTCGCACTCGGCCCGCAGCCGGTGTACGTCGGCGCGCGCCTCGGTGCCGGTGATCCACCGGCTGGTCCCGTCCGGCGCGGCGCTGCGGCCGTCGAGCGTGCCGGCGAACTTCCAGGTCACGTATGGCCGGCCGGTCCGTACCGCGTGCAGCCAGGCCGCGTTGACCCGTTCGGCCTCGTCGCGGAGCAGCCCCTCCTCGGTCAGCACCCCCGCCGCGCGCAGCGCCGCCGCTCCGCCGGTCGCCTGCGGATTCGGGTCCGGCACGGCGTACAGGACCCGGGCGATCCCGGCCTCGATCAGGGCCTGGCTGCACGGGCCGGTGCGGCCGGTGTGGTTGCAGGGCTCGAGCGTCACGTACGCCGTACCGCCGCCGGCTCGGGTGCCGGCCATGGCGAGCGCCTCGACCTCGGCGTGCCGCCCGCCGGCGTACGCGTGGAACCCCTCGCCGACGGGGCTGCCGAGCCGGTCGGTCACGACGCAGCCGACCACCGGGTTGGGATGGGTGGTGCCGATGCCGCGCGCGGCCAGGTCGACGGCCCGCCGCATCCAGGCGACGTCCACCGGTGAGGCGATGATCTGTGCCACTGTCCCCTCGATGTCACGGTCCGCGGTCGTACTCGCGGGGTCGTGACAACCGGCGGACAGGCCCGGGCGTCGACCGCCCGGACCGCACCCGCCGATCGCGTGCGCCTCCCATCCGGACTTTCACCGTCGGTCCTGGAGTTCCACCAGGTCAACCGTCCGGCCTCCGCACAGTTTCGTACGTCGGCCGACCGGGTCGCGGACTGTCACCGCCGGCTCGGAATTTCACCGACCCCGGAGCACGCGAGTGGGTTCACTCGGTCTGGCCAGTGTGCCAGATCCGGCGGATACCGCAGCGATCTGGCTCACATCTCGCCTCGATCAGCCCTTGTAGCCGATGACGACCTCGCCGGGACGGGTGACGAGGCTGGCGAAGCTCAGGGCGAACGCTGCGGTGAGGCCGCCGGTGACGATCAGTAGGCCGTTGCCCATCCCGGCGCCGATCCCGATCGCGATCTGCTCGTCGCGGCGGTCGTGAGCACGCCACCGTGCGACGAGCATCGCGGCCGCGGCGGCGACGTACACCTGGAAGGCGAGACCAACGAACCAGTGCTGGCGCAGCACCGGCAGCAGCACCACGTCGGCGGCGAGCAGGGCGACGGCGCTCACCACGCACGTCGCAGTCTTGCCGTACCGGAGCAGCAAGGTGGGCTTGCCATACGCCGCGTCACCGTCCCGGTCGCGGAAGTCCTTGAGGTTGATCCGGGCGACGAACAGCAGGTACATCCCGGCGCAGAGGCCGACGTCGTGCCACGTCACCCGTCTGCCCCGAGGCGAACACGCCGAGCAGGAACGGAACGACGACGTACCCCACGGACAGCACCGGTGCGGCCAGGTACCAGGCCCGGTACGAGATCCTTGCCGGGCGCAACGAGTACCCGTGACCGACCAGCAGCGACACCACGGCCAGTATCACGCCTGGCCATCCGAGCGATACGGCGACCAACACCCCGAGCACAGCACTCACGCAACCGAGCACCAGCAACTGGCGCGGCGACGCGTCACCGCTGACCAGCGGCCGGCCGTTGTCGTTCGGGTGGTTGATCCTGTCCACCGCGTGGTCGGCCACATCGTTGAAGCAGGTCGCCGTCACGTAGCAACCGGCGAGGACGAGTCCAGCCCAGACGTAGTTCAGCCGCAACTCGGACAGACCCGTCCCGAGGTATCGGGTCGCGGTAATGCTGTGGATGTTCATGCTGCCCTGGGCCGCAGCACCAGGAAGATCGCCGTGCAGACCCCGATGTACAGGAGCAGGACAAGTGCGACGGTCAGCACGGCGCCGGCACCGGTGCTCATCGGTATCGCCTGGGTCAGGTCGGGTCTGGTTGACCTCGTAGAAGCGGCGCGAGCACGAACTTCACCGTCACGAGCAGCAGGTTGTAGCCGACGGCGAGCACTGCGACGGTGCGCCCCAGCCCGAGCCGTTGGGTCACCACGAGATACACCGCCAGCGTCGTCGCGAGTCGACGATCAACGCGGCGCCGAGAAGAACGGAGATCGACGGCACCGCCGCGCTGCACCGAGAAGCCGCGGCACCAGCCAGACGGCGAGACCGCCGATACCGAAGCCCACAAGGATCTTGACCATGGCGATCAGCCTTGCATCTCGGCGGACCGCCGTTCGCAAGCGTAGGACTACGCAGTCAGTCGATCTCGTCGACCAGGTCGGCGATCGAGTCGACCACCCGCGACGCCCGGTACGGGAACCGCTCGACCTCGTGCGCCTTGGTCGACCCGGTCAGCACCAGCACCGTACGCAGCCCCGCCTCCATCCCGCAGATGATGTCGGTGTCCATCCGGTCGCCGACCATCGCGGTCGTCTCGGAGTGCGCGTCGACCTGGTTCAGCGCGCTGCGCATCATCAGCGGGTTCGGCTTGCCGACGAAGTAAGGCCGCACCCCGGTCGCGCGAGTGATCAGCGCCGCCACCGAGCCGGTTGCCGGCAGCGGTCCGTCGGCCGACGGTCCGGTCGGGTCCGGGTTGGTCGCGATGAACCGGGCGCCGCCCTCGACCAGCCGGATCGCCCGGGTGATCGCCTCGAACGAGTACGTCCGGGTCTCGCCCAGGACGACGTAGTCCGGGTCGCGATCAGTCAACACGTACCCGACCTCGTGCAGCGCGGTGGTCAGACCCGCCTCACCGATCACGTACGCCGTACCGTGGCCGCGCTGGTCATCGAGAAACTGTGCGGTCGCCAGCGCCGAGGTCCAGATCGACGCCTCCGGTACGTCGATGCCGCCGGCAAGCAACCGGGCGCGCAGGTCGCGTGGAGTGAAGATCGAGTTGTTCGTCAGCACCAGGAACTTGCGACCGGACGTCGCCAGCCGCTGGATGAAGTCGCTGGCTCCGGGGATCGCGTGCTCCTCATGGACGAGCACGCCGTCCATGTCGGTCAGCCAGCTCTCGACCGGTTTATGCACCCTTACCCACCAGCCGCCTCCGCCATCGCGCGCAGTTTGTCGATCATCGAGTTCGGGTCGTCGGCGTCGTACACGGCCGAGCCCGCGACGAAGACGTCCGCACCGGCCTCGGCGCAGCGTTCGATCGTGTCCGGCGCCACGCCGCCGTCGATCTGCACCCACACGTCCAGCCCGCGTCTGCGAACCAGGTCACGGGTGCGCCGGATCTTCGGCACGCATACGTCGAGGAACTTCTGCCCGCCGAAGCCCGGTTCGACCGTCATCACCAGGATCATGTCGAGCTCGGTCAGCAGGTCCTCGTACGGCTCGATCGGCGTGGCCGGCCGCAGCGCCATCCCGGCGCGGGCGCCCTTGGCCCGGATCTCGCGCGCGGTCCGCACCGGCGCCCGGCACGCCTCGGCGTGGAAGGTGACGTTGCGCGCGCCGGCCTCGACGTACCCGGGTGCCCACCGGTCCGGGTCCTCGATCATCAGGTGGCAGTCCAGCGGCAGGCCGGTCGCCTTGGCCAGCGACTCGACCACCGGGACGCCGAGGGTCAGGTTCGGTACGAAATGGTTGTCCATGACGTCGACGTGCAGCCAGTCGGCGTTCGACACCGCCGCCGCCTCGTCGGCCAGCCGCGCGAAATCCGCGGTCAGGATGCTCGGTGCGATCTGGATACCCATGGCGCCGCGAGTCTATCGGCGCAACCCCGGGAGGGCCGTGACCAGCACGGCGGCGAAGGCGAGCGTCGTGCCGGCGACCACGCTCGCCGTCACCGCCCCGCCGGCGGCCGGGAACGCGAGGTCGAGCAGCAGGCTTCCGGCGAGCTGACCGGCGATGGCGCCCAGTCCGAGCACGAACACGCCTACCATGCGGACGATCGCCGCCGCCAGGGTGATGAAAGCGACCCCGCACGCACCGCCGACGTACAGCCACGGGTTCGACGGCAACGCATGCGGCAGGCCGCGGACTGCCAGGTCGGCGATCAGGACGATCACCAGCGCGGCGTTCCCGACCAGGAAGTTGATCACCGCGGCCGACACCGCCCCGGACGGATCCGGTGCCGCGACCCACGCGACCCGTCCGTTCAGCGCCTGCTGGACCGCGGTCGCGCACCCGCCGATGGCCGGCAGCAGCGCGAGTAGCAGCCCGTTCGGGTGGCTCAGCCGGTCCGAGACCGCGAGCACGACCGCGACCAGCGCGGTGGCCGCGCCGGCCAGCCGCAGCGGCGTGATCGGCCGTACACCGGCCGGTCCGAACCCGTGCCGGTCGACCAGCAGCGCGCTGGCAGCCTGGCCGGCGACGACGGCGACGGTGAAGACCGCGACACCGAGTGTGGTGACGGTGATCGACTGGGAAGCGACCAGGAAGGCGCCCGACAGACCGCCGAGGCAGTGGTACCAGCGCAGTCCGCCGGCCGGGATGCGGACGGTACGCCAGACCCGGCCGAGTCCGCGCCGCACTCTCGGTACCAGCGCGACGGCGAGGAGCAGCAGCACTCCGCCGCTGGCGAACGAGATCAGCGCGGCCGCGACGCCGTCGCCCAGGTCGTGCCCGAGTTCGCCGTTCACCCGCGACTGCAGCGCGACCAGAATGCCGATCGAGAACGCCAGGCCGAGGCCCAGCCCGTGCCGGGTCCGGTGCGACGGCGCGGCGGGCGCTTCGCGGGTAGCGGTCTGTGTCACCCGTACAGCCTGACCGTCCGGGCGGACGCTCCCGACCGCTTTCTTATCGATCGGACCGCCTGAGCAGTGTGAGATACATCGCGTCGGTGCCGTGCCGGTGCGGCCACAACTGCACATCCGGCCCGTCGCCGAGATCCGGTACGCCGGGCAGCAGCGGCCGGGCGTCGACTCGCTCGGCATCGGTACGTCGAGCAACAACGGAAGCCACAACCTCGCGGGTCTCGCCGAGATGCGGCGAGCAGGTGACGTACGCCGCCACTCCCCCGGGCCGCAGCGAGTCCAGCGCGCTGGCCAGCAACGCCTCCTGAAGCGGCCGGAGTGCGTCGACATCGGCCGGCGTTCGCCGCCAGCGCGCCTCGGGTCGGCGGCGCAACGCTCCGAGCCCGGTGCACGGTACGTCGGCCAGCACGCGGTCGAAGCTGCCGGCCGGCCAGGTCGGAGCAGTGCCGTCGGCGATCAGAACCTGGTGCTCCCCAGGAACGGCCCGCAGGTTGTCGCGGACAAGATCGGCTCGGTGCGGCTGCGGCTCGACCGCGGTCAGACGGACGCCGTCGGGTACACCGATCGCCGCCAGCAGCGCGGACTTGCCGCCCGGACCGGCGCACAGGTCGAGCCACTGCTCGTCGCGGCCGTCGAGCGGCGCGTTCGCCAGCGCCAGCGCGACCAGCTGCGATCCCTCGTCCTGGACGCCGGCCCGGCCCTCGGCCACCGCCGGGACATCGCCCGGGTCGCCACCGGACATGACCATCCCGTACGGCGACCACTTGGTCAGCAGCCCACTGACGTCGGATCGCATCAGCTCGTCGACGGTGCTCAGGCCTGGCCGGGCGACCAGCGTCACCCGCGGCGGTTCGTTGTCGGCGGCAAGCAATCGGCCGGTCTCGTCCAGGTCGTTGCCGAGGGCATCGGCGAACGCCTCGACCACCCAGCGTGGATGGGCCTGCGCGACGGCCAGCCGGCCGATCGGATCCGTCGGCGCGACGGCGTCGATCCACTGGTCCAGCGAAAGCTGGCTGACCTTGCGTAGGACGGCGTTGACCAGCCCGGTACGGCGCTGGCCGAGCTCGGCCCGGGCCAGCGTGACGGTCTCGCCGACTGCCGCGTGTGCTCCGACCCGCATCCGC
Organism: Actinomycetota bacterium; assembly: GCA_046765875.1. GTDB lineage: Bacteria > Actinomycetota > Actinomycetes > Propionibacteriales > Kribbellaceae > DASRHY01. The sequence continues at coordinate 28,040 of JBKPSJ010000224.1, read as the reverse complement.
AGCAGCTGGTGCGTTCCGAGCCGGAGCACGTCCAGCAGATCGGGGTCCACCTGGTCCAGCGGCCGGGTCACGCACCTGGCCAGCACCTCGTCGTACGTGCCCTGCCAGCGCAGCGTGCCGTGCACCAGTTCGGTGCAGAACGCGGCGTCCCGGCCGGACAGGTGGCGTTCGCGCAGCGTTCTGGCGAGCACGAGGTTCGCGTACCCGTTCTCGCCGTTGACCTGCCGGATGACCTGGTACGCCGTACGGCGGACCGGATCGGCCTGCTTGTTCGGCGTACGGTTGCGCGGCGTGCGATCGGCCACCGGCTAGTTCCCCAGTCGCTCGCCCGGTTCGGGGCGGACGCCGCGAGCCCAATCGGCGGCGGCCATCGGCTTCTTGCCCTGTGGCTGGACTCCGACCAGCTCGACCGGGTGCGAGCCGGTGCCGACCTCCACCGCGTGCTTTGACGCCCGCAGTTCGCCCGGCTCGAGCGGCCCGGCCTCCGGTGCCAGCCGGGCGGCCTCGATCTTCAGCCGTTCGCCGCGGAACGTGGTCCAGGCACCCGGCGCCGGGCGGCAGCCACGTACCAGCCGGTCGATCCGCAGTGCCGGTGCGGTCAGGTCCAGATGCGCGTCCTCGACGGTCAGCTTCGGCGCGAACGACACGCCGTCGGCCGGCTGCTCCTGCGGGCGCAGTATGCCGTCCTCGATCCCGTTCAGCGTGTCGACCAGCAGCCGGGCGCCCGACACCGCCAGCCGGCCGAGCAGCGCGCCGGAGTCGTCGGCCGGTCCGATCGGCTCGGTCAGCACGCCGTACACCGGGCCCGCATCGAGTTCCCTGACGATCCGGAAGGTGCTGGCACCGGTCACGTCGTCGCCGGCGATGATCGCGTGCTGCACCGGTGCCGCGCCGCGCCAGGCCGGCAGCACCGAGAAGTGCAGGTTGACCCAGCCGTGTACGGGAATGTCGAGCGCCGCCTGCGGCAGCAGCCCGCCGTACGCGACCACCGGGCAGCAGTCCGGGGCGAGCTCCTTCATCCGGTCGAGGAAGTCCGGGTCCTTCGGCTTGACCGGCTTGAGCACCTCGACACCGAGTTCGGCGGCGCGGTCGGCGACCGGTGAGGCGGCCAGCCTCCGGCCGCGGCCCGCGGGTGCGTCCGGCCGCGTGACGACGGCGACCAGCTCATGCCGGGACGCCGTGACGCCGTCCAGCGACGGGACGGCGGTGTCCGGGGTGCCCGCGAAGACGACCCTCACATTCCCGTCCCGAACATCGGGTGCGGCGACTGCTTGACCACCGGTGGGCCGCCCAGCCCGGACCAGTCGGCCTCGCGGATGGCCTTCATCGCCAGCTTGCGGGTCGCCGGGTCGAGCCGGTCGATGAACAGCACGCCGTCGAGATGGTCGGTCTCGTGCTGGATGCACCGGGCCAGCAGGTCCGAACCCTCGATCACGACAGCATCGCCGTACATGTTGTAGCCCTTGGCAACGACCCGCAGTGCCCGGCGGCAGTCGAACTGCAGATCCGGCATCGAAAGGCAGCCCTCCAGACCGAACTGCTCCTCGGTCGACAGCGTCAGGCTCGGGTTCACCAGATGGCCGACCTCGTCCTCGACGTTGTAGGCGAACACCCGCAGTCCGACGCCGATCTGCGGCGCCGCCAGGCCACTGCCGGGCGCCTCCAGCATCGTGTCGGTGAGGTCCGCGACCAGCCTGCGCAGCTCGGCGTCGAAGTCGGTGACCGGTTCTGCCTTGGTGGTCAGGATCGGATCGCCGAACAACCGGATGGGCTGGACCGACACGGGCACTCCTTGCGAGAACGGGGCAACTTGCCCAGTCTACGGGCGCTAGGTCAACAGTCGGTGCTCGGTCAGTCGCGCCCGCAGGTCGCCGGCGCCGGTGAACAGTTCGGCGGCGATGCCCAGCGTGCGTGCGGCGTCCACGTTGCGCCGCACGTCGTCGGTGTAGAACGTACGCGCCGGGTCAAGGTCGTACCGCTCCAGCAGGATCCGGTAGATCTTCTCGCCCGGCTTGGTGGTCTGTTCGAGACCGGAGACCACCGCGCCGTCGAAGGCCCTCAGCTCCGCGAACGTCCGCGTCGCGACCTCCCACTTCTCCGTGGAGAAGTTCGTCAGCGCGTACGTCGGTACGCCGGCCTGCCTGATCTCGTCGTGTACCCGGGCGGTGTCGGCGAAGATGCCGCGGCACATCTGCAGCCAGCCGGTGTCGTACGCGGCGATCAGTTCGGCGTACTCGGGGAACCGCTCGGTCAGTTCGGCGACCGCCTCGGACCACGGGCGGCCCTCGTCCTGGCGCAGGTTCCACGCCGGGCTGGTGACGTTCGTGAGGAAGTGCTCGCGCTCGGCCGGGTCCGGGATCAGTTCCTCGTACAGGTAGTCCGGGCTCCAGTCGAGCAGTACCCCGCCGATGTCGAACACGACCGCATCCATGCGCGCCACCTTAGGTGGGGACGGGCACGGCTGAGGCGATGGCGGCCCGGCGGCGCAGCGTCGGGGCCAGCGCCAGCTGGGCGGCGAACAGCACCACGCCGAGCACGGCGCAGGCGGTCCAGACGACGGTCCGGCCGGCGGCGTCCAGCATGCTGGTGCCGAGCAGCGGCCCGATGATGCTGCCAAAGCCGAAGGCGGTGCCGGTCAGCCCCATGTACCCGCCGCGCAGATCGACCGGTGCGAGGTCGGCCACGATCGCACCGAACACGGTCGCGAATCCGATCTCACCGAAGGTCCACACGACCACCGACGCCGCGTACCCCCACCATTCGTGCACGAGGGTGCCGAGACCGAAGCCGAGCCCGACGGTCAGCATCGAGGTCGCCAGTACGACACTGCGGTCCCGGTTACCGAGCAGCCGGACCGCGAACGGCTGGGCGATCACGATGACCACACCGTTCAGCGCGATCACAAGCCCGTACGTGGAGTTGGCCAGCCCGTCGTCGGCCATCACCAGCGGCAGCGTCGAGTAGCCCTGGAAGTAGATCGCGGCGTATACGACGTTGATCGCGATCACCAGCAGCAGGACCAGGTCGCGGCCGGCCACGGGGAACAGCGCGCGGCGCCCGGACTCGGGTACGGCCGGCCGGGTCTCCGGCACAAGCCGCCAGATGATGAGCGCCGCTATCACCGAGGTCGCGGCGTTGAGCCAGAACAGCAGTCCGTACCCGATCTGGGACAGCACGCCCGCGCTCACCGTCGAGATCGAGAAGCCGAGGTTGATCGCCCAGAACAGCAGCCCGTACGCCCGGACCCGCTCGCTCGGGCCGAGCAGGTCGGCGACCGTCGCCTGCACCGCAGGCCGGAACATGTCGGCCATCAGCCCGACGGTGAACGAGGTCGCCCAGATCATCGGCAGCGACGTCGCCTGGCCGAGCGCGATCAGCGCTGCCGCCGTGGCGAGGAAACCGATCAGCATCGTGTGCCGACGGCCGATCCGGTCGGTCAGCCACCCGCCGATGAACTCCGAGATCACCGAGCCAGCGCCGACCGCGGCCACGACCGCGCCGGCTGTTCCCGCGGACAGGTGCCGCTCCTGGGTCAGGTACAGCACCAGGAACGGCTGGACGAACCCGCCCAGCCGGTTGACCAGCTGGCAGGCCCACAATGCCCAGAAGGCGCGCGGCAGCGTCGCGGTGTCGTGAGGCCTTCTCAGCAGCACGTCACCAAGCCTCACCGATGCCACCGACACTCTGCGACGATTAGGCGGTGCTCTAATGGTCTGTGTGATCACCATCGCGCTGACCGCCGACGATCTGACCCGGATCCGGTTCGCGTTCTCGCCGCTGTGGGAAACGGTCACCAGCGTGCGAGCGGTTGCCACCGGTGCACCGGGACTGCACCGGCCCTGGTTGCACCGGGTCGGGCCGGTGCTGGACGGACCTGACCTGGAGTTGCTGCGCGCGCTGGTGACGCCGTTCGGATACTTCCCGGACTTCCTGACCCCGCCCCCGCCGCGGCGTTCGACCGGGTTCGACGCCGCTGTGGCGATGGTTGCCGCGACACCCGCGGACCTGGTCGCCCACGAACTGGCGAAGCTGGCCCGGGACTGGCCGAGCGAGACCCTCGATACTCTGCAGGCCGATCCGGGCAAGGCACTCGTACGAATCACCGAGGCGCTGCGGAGCTACTGGCGACGGGTGATCGAGGCGGACTGGCCCCGGATCCGCGCGCTGCACACCGACGACCTCGCGTACCGACTTGACGAACTGGCTGCGGGTGGTGTGCACCGGCTGTTCCGGACACTGCATCCGTCGGTCGCGTTCAACGGGAAGATCATCCGGATCGACCGGCCGTACAGCTGTGACGAATCGCCGCAGCCCGGTCAGGGTCTGCTGCTGGTGCCCTGCGTCTTCGCGTGGCCGATGGCGCTGGTGACCGGCGCACCGCACGTACCGACCCTCACGTACCCGCCGCGCGGGATCGGCCGGCTCTGGGAGTTCCGGCCGGACACCGACGGGTCGCCGCTGGCCGATCTGGTCGGCAAGACCCGGGCCGCAATCGTCGGACTGCTCGACCTGCCGATGACGACGACGCAACTCGCCTGCCAGCTCAACCTGACGCCACCGACCTTGAGTGCGCACCTCGGCGTCCTGCGTGCCGCGGGCGTGGTCGACTCCCGCCGGGACGGGCGCGCGGTTCTGTACTCGCGGACCGGTCTCGGCGACCACCTCCTGGACGGCGCCCGCCCCACTGCCGTATCGGCCTAGCGGCGCTGGTGCGGCTGGGGAATCGAGACGCACGCGCGACGGTCGCGGGTGTCATGGTTCGGCCAGGCCCTGTTGGGTGCCGTCAGGTGAGGGACGCCGGATCCAGCCGGATGCGGACCGTGCCGGGGAGCTTCTTGGTGCCACGCGCTGCCTGAGCTTCGTGGAGCGCGCGGGCAAGGTCCTGGCCGCCGGCACGCGGCACGATGACCAGAGCCCGGACAGTCTCGTCGCCGACCGGGACCGGGCCGAGCACGCGCGGGGCGGTACGCAGCCGGCCGAGGGTACGACCGGCACGGTCGAGCAGGTCGGTGACCGCCTCCGCCGGGCCGGTCAGCTCGGCCAGCCGGGTCGCCGGTGGCAGACCAGCCGCCCGGCGTTCGGCGAGCTCGCGGGCGGCGTACCCCTCCGGGCTCCAGCGGACCAGCGCCTGCAGCGGTGCGGCCGTGGGTTCGCCGACCATCACGACCGTGCCCTCCGGGCGTACCAGCGCGGCCGCGTTGAACCATCGGCGTACCGCCTCCTCGGCGGCGCGTAACTCCGGCCGGGCGAGCAGCAGCCAGGTGTCGAGCAGCAGCGCCGCGCTGTACCCGCCGTCTGCTCGCGGCTCGGCGCCAGGTGTCGCAACCACCAGGGCCGGATTGCCGGGAACGGTGTCGAGCACGGTGTCACCGCCGGACGTACGGACCGGCGTACCGGGAAACGCCCGGCCGAGTTCCTCCGCGGTACGCCGCGCGCCCACGATGACGGCCCGCAACCGGGTGTCGCCGCACTCCGGACATCGGTAGTCCGGCGCGTCCCGCCCGCAGACCGAGCAGCTCAGCGCCTGGTCGTTGCCGGTACGCCTCAGAGCACCGGAGCACGTACGGCAGCGGGCCGGGGTCCGGCAGGTCTGGCAGACCAGACTCGGCAGGTACCCGGCGCGCGGCACTTGGACCAGAACGGGTCCGGTCTGCAATCCCGCTCGTGCCGCTTCGAAGGCCTGATGCGGCAGCCGCGCCGCCCGGGCCGCGCCGTCGCGGGCCAAGTCGTGGTCGGACTCGCCGGCCACATGTACCGCGGGAGCCGCGGCGCGGATCGTCTGCCGGTCGGCTATGAGCTCATGCGCCCAGCCGGTCTCGAGCAGTGCTGCCGCCTCGGCCGAGCGGGCCGTACCGCCGATCAGGGCCGCACAACCCTGCCGGTGCGCGCGCAGCAGGAGAACCTCGCGGGCATGCGGGTACGGCGCGCGTGGCTCGGCGTACGAGTCGTCGCCGTCGTCCCAGATCGCGACCAGGCCAAGACGGGCGACCGGTGCGAACGCGGCCGCACGCGTACCGATCACCACTCGGGCTCGGCCGCGCAAGGCGGTCAGGAATGCTCGGTACCGCGCGGTAGGGCCGAGGTCGGCCGACAGCGATACGAACCCCTCCGGCCCGAGCACGGTCCGGCATGCCGCGGCGAGCCGATCGAGGTCTCTAGCGTCCGGAGCGAGCAGCAAGGCTCCACGACCGGACTCGAGCACGGCCCGAGCCGCCTCCGCGAACGCCATCGCCCAATCAGCCCCCGGCAAAGCCCCCCAAACCGCCCGCGGCGCCTCGCCACCGGGAGCTTGGTCCGGCCCACTGGGCTCGCCATGCGCGGTTTGCGGGTCGGTGGGGGTTGGAGGGAGGCGGGTTAGGGCGTCCAGGAAGGAGGGGCCGAAGGGGTAAGGGATCCAGGCGGTGCGGATGGGGGGTGGGAGGTCTGGGAGTGGTGTGATCGGGCAGGGCTCGGATTCGACCTTGGCGTGCCGGGGAGGGACCGCGAGCCGGGTCACGTCGGCGAAGACGCCGGCGTACCGGTCGGCGACAGCGCGGCACAGGTCGGCCACCTCGGGGCTGAGCACCTGATCGGCCGACACCACCCGGTGGATCCGGGCCAACTCGCCGTCGTGGTCGGATGCGTCGACCCGTTCGAGGATGAACCCGTCGACGTCCTTGCCGGAGAACCTGACCTTGACCCGGCAGCCCGGCCGGGCCAAGTCGTCCAGGTCGGCCGGGACCAGGTAGTCGAATGGCCGATCAAGGTGCGACAGCGACACGTCGACGGCGACCCGCGCCACCGGCCGATTCGCCGCCAGCCCGGGCGGCTCTTTGGTCGCCGAGCGGCGAACGGTCTCGCGCAGCAGCGTCAGCTGCTCCCCGGAGTTCGTGTCCGCCACGCCGCGACCTTATCCACCCGCCGCCGACGTTCCACCCTGGCGATGACCCGACGCCCACCACCCACCGGCCAGCACCGCACCGGGTTGTCAGGGTTCACACCCCCGGCCGGGGTTCACCCCCCACCACGCGGGGTGCGAACCCCGGCCCGAGGCGCGAACCCCAGCCACAGGTGCGAAGACCGCCCCGGCGATGACCCGACGCCCACCCACCGACCAGCACCGCACCGGGTTGTCAGGGTTCACACCCCCGGCAGGGGTTCACCCCCCATCACGCGGGGTTGCCAACCCTGGGCCGAGGCGCGAACCCTAGCCACAGGTGCGAAGTCCGACCCCGGCGATGACCGGTCGCGTCCGATCATCGCCAGAACACAGTGGTCAGATGCCGGCGGCGGACTTGAGGGCGTCGACACGGTCGGTCTGCTCCCAGGTGAACCCCGGGCGGCCAAAGTGACCGTAGGCCGCGGTCGGCGCGTAGATCGGGCGGAGCAGGTCCAGGTCGCGGATCAGCGCTGCTGGGCGCAGGTCGAACACCTGCTTGACCGCCGCGGCGATCTTCTCCGCCGGGACCGTCTCGGTGCCGAACGTGTCGACGTAGAAGCCGACCGGCGCCGCCTTGCCGATCGCGTACGCCACCTGGCACTCGCAGCGGGACGCGAGACCCGCCGCGACCACGTTCTTGGCGACCCAGCGCATCGCGTACGCCCCGGAACGGTCCACCTTCGACGGGTCCTTGCCGGAGAAGGCGCCGCCACCGTGCCGGGCCATGCCGCCGTAGGTGTCGACGATGATCTTGCGGCCGGTCAGGCCGGCGTCGCCCATCGGGCCGCCGATCTCGAACCGGCCGGTCGGGTTGACCAGCAGCCGGTAGTCGGTGGAATCGATCTCGTACTGCTCCAGCACCGGGTCGACGACGTGCTTCTTGACGTCCGGGCTGAGCATCGAGTCCAGGCTGATGTCGGCGGCGTGCTGGCTGGACACCACGACGGTGTCGACCCGCACGGCCTTGTCGCCGTCGTACTCGATGGTGACCTGGGTCTTGCCGTCCGGCCGCAGGTAGGCCATCGAGCCGTCCTTGCGGGCCGCCGAGAGCTGCTCGGCGAGCCGGTGCGCGATCGTGATCGGCAGCGGCATCAGCTCGGGCGTGTCGTCGCAGGCGTAGCCGAACATCAGACCCTGATCGCCCGCGCCCTGCAGGTCGAGCGCGTCGGCGGACGCCTCGGTGCGGGTCTCGTGCGCGGTGTCGACACCCTGCGCGATGTCGGGCGACTGGCTGCCGATCGAGATCTGCACGCCGCAGGACGCGCCGTCGAAGCCCTTCAGCGACGAGTCGTACCCGATCTCGAGGATGCGGTTGCGGACGATGCTCGGGATGTCCGCGTACGCCGTGGTGGTGACCTCGCCGGCGACGACGACCAGGCCGGTCGTCACCAGGGTCTCCACCGCCACGCGGCTCTTCGGGTCCTCGCTCAGCAGTGCGTCGAGCACGGAGTCACTGATCTGGTCAGCGATCTTGTCCGGGTGACCCTCAGTCACCGACTCGGACGTGAATAGGCGGCGTGACACGGTTCTCCTCAATCGGCGTCAGTTCATGTTCCGGCAGAGTATGTCAGGCGGGGCCCGATCTGCCGTGCCCAGGCTCTCGCTCCGTGGACCACCGGGACGCCACCAGGTTCCAGATCACGCCGGCCAGCGCGTCCTTGCTCCCCGACGGTACCGGGAGGGCGCCGCCGTCGCGGTCCAGGATGACGGCCTCGTTGTCCTCGGAGCCGAACACCTTGCCGCCGGAAACGTCGTTGACCACCAGCAGGTCGCAGGCCTTTCTCTCCAGCTTGGCCCGGCCGAGATCGAGCACGCTGTGTGCGGCGTCGCCGGTCTCCGCGGCGAACCCGACCACGACTTGGCCCGCCCGGGCCCGGTCGTGCGCGACCGTCGCCAGGATGTCCGGCGTCTGAACCAGATGGACCGCTGGTACAGCACCGTCCGGGGTCTTCTTGATCTTGTGCTCGGCCACCTCGGCCGGGCTGAAGTCGGCGGGCGCGGCCGCCATCACAATCGCGTCGGCGTCGACGGCCCGGCCGGTCACCTCGTCGTACATGTCCTTGGTCGAGGTCACCGGGACCACCTGGACCCCGGCAGGATCGGGCAGCTCGGAGTTGGCGGCGACCAGGGTCACCTTGGCGCCGCGGGCGGCGGCCACCCGGGCCAGTGCGTAGCCCTGCCGCCCGGACGACGAATTGCCCAGATACCGAACCGGGTCGAGGTGCTCGCGGGTGCCGCCGGCACTGACCAGCACGTGCCGCCCGGTCAGATCCGCGACCCGCTGGCCCGCTGCCTGGGCGGCGCCGTCGGCGAGCATCAGCTGGGTGATCGCGAAGATCTCGTGCGGCTCGGGCAGCCGGCCGCGGCCGGTGTCGGCACCGGTCAACCGGCCGACGGCGGGGTCGAGCACGGTCGCACCGCGGCTGCGCAGCGTAGCCACATTCGCCTGCGTCGCCGGGTGCTCCCACATCTCGGTGTGCATCGCGGCGGCGTACAGGATGGGGCAGCGCGCGGTCAGCAGTGTGTTGGTGAGCAGGTCGTCGGCAAGGCCGTTCGCCGCCTTGGCCAGCAGGTCCGCCGTCGCCGGCGCGACCACGACCAGGTCGGCGGACTTGCCGATCCGGACGTGCGGGACCTCGTGTACGTGGTCGAACGGATCTGCGCTGACCGGCCGCCCCGACAGCGCCGCCCAGGTCGCGGCGCCGACGAACTCCAGCGCCGCATGGGTGGGTACCACCCGGACGTGGTGACCGGACTCGGTCAGCCGGCGCAGCAGGTCGCAGACCTTGTACGCGGCGATGCCGCCGCCGACGCCGAGAACGACTTCGGGCGCCGGCCGACCGGAGGAGGTCATGCTATTCGGCGGTCGGCTCCGCGGCCGGCTGCTCCTGCTTGGCCGCCGCCGCCTCCGCTGCCGCCTCGGCCTCGGGGTCGATGTCGGTGACGGTGAGTACGCCCTCGTTGATCTCGCGCATCGCGATCGAGAGCGGCTTCTCCTGGACGTGGGTCTCGACCAGCGGGCCGACGTACTCCAGCAGGCCCTCGCCGAGCTGGGAGTAGTAGGCGTTGATCTGGCGCGCCCGCTTGGCGCTGTAGAGCACCAGCTTGTACTTGGAGTCGGTGCGGGTGAGCAGGTCGTCGATCGACGGGGAGGTGATACCGATGGCGACGGGCTGGGTGCCGGACAAAGTCAGCTCTTTCCGGTGGTGGGTGACGAACGTACCAACTTTACCAACTGCTTCGCGGCGTCCTGAACCGTGCCGTTCACGATGGTGACGTCGAACTCCTTCTCGGCTGCCAGTTCGATCCGCGCGGTCTCCAGCCGGCGCTCCTGCTCCTCGGCGTCCTCGGTGCCGCGGCCGACCAGCCGCCGCACCAGTTCGTCCCAGCTCGGCGGGGCCAGGAACACGAACAGCGCCTCGGGCATCGTCTCGCGGATCTGACGGGCGCCCTGAAGGTCGATCTCGAGGAGCGCCGGCCGGCCCTCGGCCAGCCTGTCGAGCACCGGCTGCTTCGGCGTACCGTACTTGGCCCGGCCGTGTACGACGGCCCACTCCAGGAACTCACCGGCCTCGATCATCCGGTTGAACTCCTCGTCGGTCACGAACAGGTAGTGCACGCCCTGCTGCTCACCGGGCCGCGGTTCGCGGGTGGTGGCCGACACCGAGATCCACACGTCGGGATACCGGCGGCGGATCTCCGCCGAGACCGTTCCCTTGCCGACCGCGGTCGGACCGGCCAGTACGGTCAGCCGCGAGTGACGCGAGTTACTCGGAGAACTCACGCTCGAGGGCCGCGATCTGGTTCGCGCCGAGACCGCGGACCCGGCGGGTTTCGGAGATCCCGGCCCGCTCCATGATCTGCTGGGCCCGGACCTTGCCGACGCCGGGGACGCACTGCAGTAGTGCGCTGACCTTCATCTTGCCGACGACCTCGTTGGTCTGGCCCTCGCGCAGGACCTCGAGGGGCGAGGCGCCGGAATGCCGGATCCGGTTCTTGATCTCGGCGCGCTCGCGGCGGGCCGCGGCGGCCTTGTCGAGCGCTGCAGCGCGCTGCTCGGGGGTCAACGAGGGTAGTGCCACCGTCTCACCTTGCTCACCTGAAGTCGTATGTGTCTCGCAGGTGAACCTAGCCAAACCGGCACCCAGCGGCAAACAGGGACCCGATCAGTACCCCAGCACCGCTCTGAAGCTGCCGGCCGCCCGTCGCGCCGCCTCACGAAGCGCTGCGGCGTCGGGTCCCGCCGAAAGAATCTCTCGAGACATCGCCGGTACGACATTGTGCGCAGCCGATCCGAAGACGGCACGCAGGCTGTCAGCGGTCGCACCCTGTGCACCAAGACCTGGCGCCAGCAACGGCCCGTTGATCGCCAGGTCCTCATCGGTATCACCGATGGTCGCGCCGACGACCGCTCCGAACGAGCCGAGCTCGGCATCGGCATTCAGTCGAGCCAGCGATGCAAGCACCGTGCCGGCCACGGTCCGCCCGTCGGCGGTACGCGCGGACTGGAACTGCGGGCCCTCCGGGTTCGACGTCAAGGCCAGCACGAACAACCCGTTGCCTGAGGCAACAGCCACGTCGATCGCCGGCCGCAGCGATTCGAACCCCAGATACGGGCTCACGGTCAGGGCGTCGCTGGCCAGCGGTCCGGCCGGGTCCAGGTACGCCGCCGCATACCCGGCCATCGTGGAGCCGATATCGCCGCGCTTGGCGTCCATCAGCACCAGCGCACCGGCTTCGTGCAGCCTGACCACGGCGCGTTCGAGCACAGCGATGCCAGCCGATCCGAACCGCTCGAAGAATGCCGACTGCGGTTTGAACACCGCCACCGCCTCGGCCAGCGCGTCGACCACACCCATCGTGAACGTCTCCAGCCCACGCGGGTCGTCGGTCAGGCCCCAGGCCGACAGCAGGTGTGAGTGCGGGTCGATCCCCACACAGAGCGGGCCGCGGCCGTCCAGCGCCGCGCGCAGGCGTATTCCGAACGGTTCGGTCATCCAGTCGTCTCCATCTCCCGTACGTGCGCGCGCGGGTCCGGCGGCCGGTCGTGGTGGGCGCGGCCGATCGCCGCGGACAGGCTCGGCAGGTGGCAGGTGTCCAGGGCGGCGGCGAGTTCGGCGGTGATCCGGTCGGCCGCGCCGGGATCGTGGATCAGCGCGGTACCGACCCCGACCGCGGACGCGCCGGCGAGCACGAGTTCGAGCGCGTCCCAGCCGGTCGCGACTCCGCCGGTGCCGACGATCGGCAGATCGGGAAGGGCCGCGTGCACCTCGTACACGGCGTTCACCGCGATCGGGTGGATCGCCGGCCCGGACAGCGCACCCGGCCCCGTGGGTACCGGCCGCAACGTGCCGGGGTCGATCGCCATTGCCGGCAGCCCGTTCACCAGCGTCACGCCGTCGGCACCTCCGCGTACCGCCGCATGGGCGGCCGCCACGACGCCGTCCGGCATCAGTTTGGCCAGCAAAGGCAGGCCACTGACGTCGCGTACCGCGCTGACGATCCGCTCGTGGTCGCTGGTCAGGTTGAGTTCCAGGGCCGCGATCCCCGGTATGCCGTCCAGTCGGCGGGCCACCTCGGCGTACCCGGCGGCATCGGGTCCGGCGATCGACACGATCGTGCGGATGCCGCGGTCGGTCAGCCAGGGCAGGTCGCGCAGCAGGAACCCGTCCACACCGCCGTTCGGCAGCCCGAGCGACGTGATCAGCCCGGACGGGCTCTCGGCCAGTCGCGGCGGCCGGTGCCCGGGCCGCGGGTCCGGCGTCAGCGTTGCCGTGGTGAATGCGCCCAGCGCGGTCAGGTCGGCGTACGGGCGTAACTCCCGGCCCGTCCCGCCACAGCCGGCGGCGACGACGACCGGGTTGGGCAGCACGAGCGTGGCAAGACTCGTCGCAAGTTTTCTGGTCACGCGTACTCCCAGCAGACCGTGTCGCCGGCCATCACCGGCCCGTCCACACAACCCCGTACGGTCCGGCTCCGCCCGCGTTCCTCGAGTTCGACCACGCAGGACAGGCACAACCCGGTGCCGCAGCCCATCCGCGGTTCCAGCGCGCACTGGCTGTAAGCGCCGTACGCCGCAGCCGCCTCGGCCACAGCCTGCAGCGTCGGGTGTGGCCCGCACGCGTACGCGACCTCGATCCCGTACTGGCGGAACGCGTCCGGCAGCAGCACCTCCACCGGCCCGGCGACACCGGCCGAGCCGTCGGCGGTCGCGATCCCGAGGGAACCAGCGGTCCGCTTGGCCGCGAGCGCGCCAAGCAGGTGCGCCTCGTCGGCCGCGCCGAGCAGCATGTGCACCCGGCAGCCGCGGCCGATCAGTCCACGAGCGAGCTGAAACAGGGGCGCGCTGCCGTACGCGTCGCCGACCAGCAGGCACGACACCGGCTCGCGAGGCAGCGCGAACGGCTTGCCCAGCGGGCCGAGCAGGTCGACCTTGTGGCCGGTCCGCAGCCCGGCCAGCCAGGCCGTGCCGGCGCCGCGAATCTCGACCACGATCTCGACCGTTCCGCCGTACAGCCCGCCGGTCTCGACCGCGAAGACCCAGAACGACCGGCGGGCCAGCCGGACCGGATCAGGCCCTCCGATCGCGATCGCTACGAAGTGTCCGGCCCGGGTCGCCGGGTCGATGCCGGGCGTCCTGATCGTGAGGTGGTGGTACGCCCCGGCGCGCTTGACGCTGAGCACCTCGCCACGGATGCCGGCCGGCTCGGCGATCACGCCGCCGCCTTCGTACCGGCCGCCAGGGCGGCGTTGGTACGCCGCACCAGCCCGGGACCGCGCACCACGAGTCCTGTGTAGAGCTGGACCAGGCTCGCACCGGCGTCGATCAGCCGGACCGCGTCGTCGGGGTCGAGCACACCGCCGACGCCGATGACCGGCAACTCCCCCGCCGTGCGCTCGTGGATCAGCCCGACGATCCGGCGCGTGAGCAAGGTCAGCGGCCGGCCCGACAACCCGCCCTGCTCGGCGGCCAGGTCCAGGTCGGCGGCCGCGATTCCCGTGCGCCCGGTCGTGGTGTTGGTCGCGATCAGGCCGGCGACGCGCTCGTCGGTACAGACCTGGAGAAGCTCGTCCAACGCGGATTCGGTGAGGTCGGGTGCGATCTTCACCAGGACAGGCTTCGGGATCGCGCCGGAGGTGGCAAGCACCCCGGTCTCGTGTCGGAGTGCGGCCAGCAACTCACGCAACGCGCCGGCGTCCTGAAGCGAGCGCAAGCCGGGCGTGTTCGGCGAACTGACGTTGACCGCGAAGTAGTCGCCGTACGCGTACAGCCGGCGCAACGAGGTGACATAGTCCTCGACGGACCGTTCGAGCGGGGTCACCTTCGACTTGCCGATGCTCACGCCGAGCGGGTAGCCGAGGTCGCCGTATCCGCGCAGCCGTTCGGCCACAGCGGCGGAGCCCTCGTTGTTGAACCCCATCCGGTTCACGATCGCCTCGCTGGCCGGGAGCCGGAACAGCCGCGGCCGCTCGTTGCCGGGCTGCGGCTGCGCGGTCACCGTGCCGACCTCGGCGAACCCGAACCCGAGCGCCCGCCAGGCAGGCAGCGCCAGGCCGTTCTTGTCCATCCCGGCCGCAAGCCCGACCGGTCCCGGGAACCGGACGCCGAACACGGTCCGCGCCAGGTCCGGGCCCAGCCGCCCGTACGTCCGGGCCATCACGCGTGAGGACCACGCCGGCATCCGCGTCATCCAGTGCAGCGTCCGCTCGTGTGCGGTCTCGGCATCTCCTCCGCCGAGCCCATACAGCAGCGGCCGCACAAATCCCGCGTATACCCTCACCGCCGCCTCGGCTCACGTCCGAAGAAGTTACGCGAATCCCGCACCCCTTCTGCGAACGCGACGGGTCCGCGGATGCGGTCGGCCCAGTCCTGCAGCGACCGGACGCCGATATCGCCGGCCCGGATGCTCTCAATCCCCTGCACGGCCGCGCCCAGTCCCTGGATCGTGGTGATGCACGGGATGTTGCGGGCCACTGCCGCGGATCTGATCTCATACCCGTCGATCCGGGGGCTGCCGTCGCGGGTGATGCCGATCGGGGTGTTGACGATCAGGTCGACCCTGCCGTCGTGGATCAGCTGCACGATCGTCGGCTCGCCGTCCGGACCCGGGCCGAGACTGTGCTTGCGGACGACGGTCGCCTCGACGCCGTTGCGGCGCAGCACGTCCGCGGTCCCCTCGGTGGCGAGGATCTCGAAGCCCAGGTCGGCCAGCCGCTTGACCGGGAAGATCATGTGCCGCTTGTCGCGGTTGGCCACCGACACGAACGCGGTACCGCCGGACGGGAGCGTGCTGGACGTACCGGACTGCGACTTGGCGAACGCGGTGCCGAACAGGTCGTCGATGCCCATCACCTCGCCGGTCGAGCGCATCTCCGGGCCGAGGATGGTGTCCACCGACGTGCCCTCGACGGTGCGGAACCGGTTGAACGGCATCACCGCCTCCTTCACCGCGATCGGCGCGTGTGGCGGCAGTGTGCCGCCGTCGCCGATCGCCGGCAGCAGTCCCTCGGCGCGCAGCGACGCGATCGACGCGCCGAGCATCACCCGCGCCGCGGCCTTGGCCAGCGGGGTCGCGGTGGCCTTGGACACGAACGGCACCGTCCGCGACGCCCGCGGGTTCGCCTCCAGGACGTAGAGCACGTCGCCGGCCAGTGCGAACTGGATGTTGAGCAGCCCGCGTACGCCGACGCCGGCCGCGATCGCCGCGGTCGAGGCGCGGATCTTGTCGATGTCGGCGCTGCCGAGCGTGATCGGCGGCAGCGCGCACGCCGAGTCGCCGGAGTGCACCCCGGCCTCCTCGATGTGCTCCATCACGCCGCCGAGGAACAACTCCTCGCCGTCGTACAGCGCGTCGACGTCGATCTCGACGGCGTCGTCGAGGAATCGGTCGACCAGCACCGGATGGTCCCAGGTCGCGCCGCTGCTCAGCCGGTCCAGCGCGGCGGCCAGCTCGGCCTCGGAGTACACGATCTCCATGCCGCGGCCGCCGAGCACGTACGACGGCCGGACCAGCACCGGGAAGCCGATCTCGGCAGCGATCGCGTGCGCCTCCTTCGACGACAGCGCGGTGCCGTGCTTAGGCGCCGGCAGCCCGGCCTCGGCCAGCACCGCGCCGAACGCGCCGCGCTCCTCGGCCAGGTGGATCGCCTCCGGCGACGTCCCGACGATCGGTACGCCGGCATCGGCGAGCCGCTGCGCCAGCCCGAGCGGGGTCTGCCCGCCCAGTTGCACGATCACTCCGGCGACCGGGCCGGCCTGCTGCTCGGCGTACACGACCTCGAGCACGTCCTCGATGGTGAGCGGCTCGAAGTACAGCCGGTCGGAGGTGTCGTAGTCGGTCGACACCGTCTCCGGGTTGCAGTTCACCATCACCGTGCAGTAGCCGGCCTCGCGCAACGCCATTGCCGCGTGTACGCAGGAGTAGTCGAACTCGATCCCCTGTCCGATCCGGTTCGGCCCGGACCCCAGGATCAGCACAGCCGGTTCGTTGCGCGGGGCAACTTCGGTCTCCTCGTCGTACGAGGAGTAGTGGTACGGGGTCAGCGCCGCGAACTCGGCCGCGCAGGTGTCGACTGTCTTGTAGACAGGGCGGATCCCGAGCGCCTGACGTACGCCGCGGACCACGTCCTCGCTCATCCCGCGCAGTTCGGCCAGTTGCAGATCGGAGAAGCCGTGCCGCTTGGCCAGCCGGAGCACGTCGGGCGTCAGCCTTTCGGCATCCGCGACCGCCAGAGCCGTCTCGTGGATCAGGAAGAGCTGGTCGACGAACCACGGGTCGATCTTGGTCGCGTCGAAGACCTGCTCCGGCGTCGCGCCGGCCCGGATCGCGTCCATCAACGTCCGCGGCCGTCCGTCGTGCGGGGCGCGCGCCTTGTCGAGCAACGCGTCGAGGTCACCCGTCTCGGTCGCCCAGGAGAATCGAGCCTCCGGCCGTTCGAGCGAGCGCAATGCCTTCTGCAGCGCCTCGGTGAAATTACGGCCGATCGCCATCGCCTCGCCGACGCTCTTCATGTGCGTGGTCAGCGTCGCGTCGGCGTGCGGGAACTTCTCGAACGCGAACCGCGGCGCCTTGACCACGACGTAGTCCAGGGTCGGCTCGAAACTCGCCGGGGTCTGCCGGGTGATGTCGTTGGGGATCTCGTCCAGGGTGTAGCCGATCGCCACCTTGGCGGCGATCTTCGCGATCGGGAAGCCGGTCGCCTTCGAGGCCAGCGCCGAGGATCGCGATACCCGCGGGTTCATCTCGATCACGATCATCCGTCCGTCGGCCGGGTTCACCGCGAACTGGATGTTGCAGCCGCCGGTGTCGACGCCGACCGCTCGGATGATGCCGATGGCAACGTCACGCATGACCTGGTACTCGCGGTCGGTCAGCGTCATCGCCGGCGCGACGGTCACCGAGTCGCCGGTGTGCACGCCCATCGGGTCGACGTTCTCGATCGAGCAGACGATCACCACGTTGTCGGCCCGGTCGCGCATCACCTCCAGCTCGTACTCCTTCCAGCCGACGATCGACTCCTCGATGAGCACCTCGGTGGTCGGGCTGGCCGCGAGCCCGGCACCGGCGATCCGGCGCAGGTCGTTCTCGTCGTACGCCATTCCGGAGCCGACGCCGCCCATTGTGAAGCTCGGCCGCACCACGAGCGGGTAGCCGAGTCCGGTGGCGGCGCCGAACACGTCGTCGAGCGAGTGGCAGATGTGCGACTTCGCCACGGACGCGCCGAGAGACTCGACCACAGCCTTGAAGGACTCGCGGTTCTCGCCGCGCTGGATGGCCTCGACCGAGGCGCCGATCAGCTCGACGCCGTACTTGTCGAGCACACCGCTGTCGTGCAGCACGACCGCCGCATTGAGCGCGGTCTGCCCGCCGAGGGTCGCGAGCAGAGCGTCCGGCCGCTCCTTCTCGATCACCTTCTCGACGAACTCGGGGTTGATCGGCTCGATGTACGTCGCGTCGGCGAACTGCGGGTCGGTCATGATCGTGGCCGGGTTGGAGTTGACCAGGACGACCCGGAAGCCCTCCTCCTTCAACACCCGGCACGCCTGCGTCCCCGAATAGTCGAACTCGCACGCCTGCCCGATCACGATCGGCCCCGACCCGATCACCAGCACGCTCTCGATGTCGTCCCGCCGCGGCATCAGCCCCGCCCCCCGCTCGGGTCCGGAGAGGTGGTGCTGAGTCCGCGCCGGTTCTTCGGACGTTGCGACATCAGCTCGGCGAAGCGGTCGAAGAGGTAGGCGGAGTCGTGGGGGCCCGCCGCCGCTTCAGGGTGGTACTGCACGGAGAAGGCGAGCGGTTGTCCGTCACGAGTTACGCGGAGCCCCTCTACAACGCCGTCGTTGAGCGATATGTGGCTCACCTCGGCCGTCCCGTACGGCGTCTCGATCGTGGAGTCCAGTGGTGCGTCGACGGCGAACCCATGGTTCTGCGCGGTGATCTCGACCTTGCCAGTCGCCCGGTCGAGCACCGGTTGGTTGATCCCGCGGTGGCCGTACTTGAGCTTGAACGTGCCCAGCCCGAGCGCCCGGCCGAGCACCTGGTTGCCGAAGCAGATCCCGAAGAACGGCACTCCGCGCTCCAGCAGCTCCCGGAGCAGGGCGGTCGGGTGCTCGGTGGTCTGCGGGTCGCCCGGCCCGTTCGACATGAACACCCCGTCGGGCCCGCGGGCCAGTACCTGCTCCACCGTCGAGCTCAGCGGCAGCACGTGCACCTCGATCCCGCGCTCGGCCATCCGCCGCGGCGTCATCGCCTTGATCCCGAGATCGAGCGCGACGACGGTGAACCGCTTCTCGCCGATGGGCGGTACGACGTACGGCTCGGTGGTGGTGACGTCACCGGCGAGGTCGGCGCCGGCCATCGGCGGCTGCCGGAGCACCTTCGCCAGCAGCGCGGCCGGGTCCAGCGTCTCGGTCGAGATGGCCGCCCGCATCGCGCCGCGCTCGCGCAGGTGCCGGGTCAGCGCACGGGTGTCGATGCCGCTGATACCGACGATGCCCTGCGCCCGCAACTGGTCGTCCAGGCTGCGCTTGGATCGCCAGTTCGACGGCACCCGGGCCGGGTCGCGTACGACGTACCCGGCGACCCAGATCCGGCGCGACTCGTCGTCCTCGTCATTGACGCCGGTGTTGCCGATGTGCGGCGCGGTCTGGGTGACGATCTGGCGGTGGTACGACGGGTCGGTCAGCGTCTCCTGGTAGCCGGTCATCCCGGTGGCGAACACCGCCTCGCCGAACGTCTCCCCCGACGCACCGTACGAGGCACCGGTGAACGACCGGCCGTCCTCGAGCACGAGTACGGCTGGTACCTGGGTCACCGGGTCTCTCCGTTCACGTAGTGGCGCCGGCGCGGCTCGGACCCGAGTCCGGGGCCGAGGTCCGGCTCCAGGTCCAGGTCGAGGTCGAGGTCGTCGCACTCGATCGAGGGCAGGTCATGCAGCACGGTGGGTCGCTGCCAGGACTGCACCGGCCTGACCGGCTCGTTCGGCGAGTCGGCGTGTTCGTACGAGCTCACGACCAAGTCGCCACCTTGGTCGACCAGCCGTTGCACGTCCTCGGGGTGCCGCGGCCGGAAGCCGGTGTCGAGCCGGTACCCGTCGTGCCGCCAGGTGAAGACCACCAGCCCGGCGGCCTGTGTACCGGACTTGCCGGCGATCCCGCGTGCGGTCCGTACCGCCAGCAGTTTCTCGGCCGGGATGAAGAAGCTCGGCGCCGCCGAACGCAGTACCGCCAGGCCGTCGACGTCGATCACCACAGCCGCCCGGCTGCGCACTTCGAGGCCGTGCGCCGCGATCCGCTCGGACCAGTCGTACGCGGTGGTGGTGGCGACGTAGACGCCCTCGATCGCCTCGGAGGTGTCGAGATCGCGCGGTGGGGGCGGCGGCACGGCCAGCCCGCCGTGGCGGCGCTCCCAGGCGCGCCAGCCGTGCAGGATGCCCAGGTAGCACAGCGTCATCAGACCGCCGGCCACCAGCGCACCGCCCAGCAGCCTCATCGAACGAGCCTCCCGTCCAGCACCGTCGGCACACCGCGCAGGAACGTCGCCACCACCCGGCCGGGCAACTCCATCCCGGCGTACGGGGTGTTGCGCGACAGCGACGCCGACTCGCGCGGGTCGATCGTGCGGCGCGCGGCCGGGTCGACGAGGGTGAGGTTGGCCGGCTCGCCGGCGGCGAGCGGGCGGCCATGGTCGGCCACGGCGCCGATCCGGGCCGGCGCAAAGCTCATCCGGTCCGCGACCTCGGCCCAGGTCAGCAGCCCGGTGTCGACCATCGTCTCCTGCACCACCGACAGCGCGGTCTCGAGCCCGAGCATGCCGAACGCGGCCGCGCTCCACTCGCAGTCCTTGTCCTCCACCGGGTGCGGCGCGTGGTCGGTCGCGACCGCGTCGATGGTGCCGTCGGCCAGGCCCTCGCGAACCGCCTCGACATCGGCCTTGCCGCGCAGCGGCGGGTTCACCTTGAACACCGGGTCGTAGCTGCCGGCCTTGTCCTCGGTGAGCAGCAGGTGGTGCGGGGTGACCTCGGCGGTGACCTCGAGCCCGCGCCGCTTCGCCCCGCGCACGATCTCGACCGAGCCCTTGGTGGACAGGTGGCACACGTGCAGCCGGGAGCCGACGTGCTCGGCGAGCAGCACGTCGCGGGCGATGATCGCCTCCTCGGCCACGCTCGGCCAGCCGGTCAGGCCGAGGATCCCCGACAGCGTGCCCTCGTTCATCTGCGCGTTCTTGGTGAGCTGCGGCTCCTGCGCGTGCTGTGCGATCACGCCGTCGAAGGCCTTCACGTATTCGAGCGCGCGGCGCATCAGCCCGGCGTCGGACACGCAGTGCCCGTCGTCGGAGAAGACCCGGACCCGGGCGGCGGAGTCGGCCATCGCGCCGAGCTCGGCCAGTTGGGCGCCCTTGAGCCCGACGGTCACCGCGCCGACCGGGTACACATCGCAGAACCCGGCCTCACGGCCCAGCCGCCAGACCTGCTCGACCACGCCGGCGGTGTCGGCGACCGGCTCGGTGTTGGCCATCGCGTGCACCGCGGTGAACCCGCCGAGCGCCGCGGCCCGGGTGCCGGTGAGCACCGTCTCGGCGTCCTCACGGCCGGGCTCGCGCAGGTGCGTGTGCAGGTCGACCAGGCCGGGCAATGCGATCAGTCCGGTTCCGTCGATCACCACCACGTCGCCGTCCGGGCGCGGCACGTCATTGCCGACGGCAACCAACTGTCCGTCCGCGACCACGATGTCGGCCGCGTCGGCACCGAGGATCCTGGCCCCGGTGATCAGATACGTCGTCATGCCGGTACATCCTCCGTCGTCTTCGGAGTGTCCTTGGAAGTGTCCTTGGCAGCATCGTTGCCGGACAGAAGCAGGTACAGGACGGCCATGCGGATCGCGACGCCGTTGGTCACCTGCTCGACGATCACCGACCGGGTGGAGTCGGCGACGTCGGCAGTGATCTCCATACCGCGGTTCATCGGCCCGGGGTGCATCACGATCGCCTCGTCGGGCAGCTGGGCCATCCGGTGTACGTCCAGCCCGTACCGGCGGCTGTACTCGCGTGCCGACGGGAAGAACGCGTCGTTCATCCGCTCGCGCTGGACCCGCAGCATCATCACCGCGTCGCTCTTCGGCAGTGCCGCGTCGAGGTCGTACGAGGTCTCGCACGGCCAGGCGTCCATCCCGACCGGGAGCAGCGTGGGCGGTGCGACCACCAGGACCTCGGCACCGAGCGTGGCCAGCAGCAGCACGTTCGACCGGGCCACCCGGCTGTGCAGCACGTCGCCGACGATCGTGATCCGCCGGCCGTCCAGCGATCCGAGGTGGCGGCGCATCGTGAACGCGTCCAGCAGCGCCTGGGTCGGGTGCTCGTGGGTGCCGTCGCCGGCGTTGATCACGTGCCCGTGCAGCCAGCCCGAGTTCGCCAGCAGGTGCGGCGCGCCGGACGCGTTGTGCCGGCAGACCACGCCGTCGGCGCCCATCGCCTGCAGGGTGAGCGCGGTGTCCTTGAGGCTCTCGCCCTTGCTCACGCTCGAGCCCTTGGCGGAGAAGTTGATCACGTCCGCGGACAGCCGCTTGGCCGCCGCCTCGAACGAGATCCGGGTCCGGGTGGAGTCCTCGAAGAACAGGTTCACCACGGTACGGCCGCGCAGCGCGGGCAGCTTCTTGATCGGCCGGTCGGCCAGCGAGCGCATCTCCTCGGCGGTGTCCAGGATCAGTTGCGCGTCGTCGCGGGTCAGGTCGCCCGCGCTGAGCAGGTGCCGCATCATTTCGACCCCTCCTGTCCGATCCGGACCGCGTCCTCGCCGTCGTACTCGGTGAGTCGTACCGAGACCCGCTCGACGAGCGCGGTCGGCAGGTTCTTGCCGACGTAGTCGGCGCGGATCGGCAGCTCGCGGTGCCCGCGGTCGATCAGGACCGCGAGCTGGACCGCGCGGGGCCGGCCGATGTCGTTGAGCGCGTCGAGCGCGGCCCGGATGGTGCGGCCGGAGAACAGCACGTCGTCGACCAGCACCACCACCCGGTCGTCGATCCCGGACTGGGGAATGTCGGTGTGCTCCAGTGCCCGGGCCGGCTTGCGGCCGATGTCGTCGCGGTACATGGTCACGTCGAGTGACCCGTTGGGGACCGGGCGTCCCTCGACCGCCTCGATTCGCGATGCGACCCGGGTTGCGAGACCGACACCGCGAGTAGGGATCCCGAGCAGGACGAGATCGTCGGCGCCGGAGTTGCGCTCGAGGATCTCGTGCGCGATCCGGGTGAGTGCCCGCGAGATGTCGGAGCCGTTGAGAACAGTACGGGGAGGTGTACTGGTGCCGGCATTGGCGGCAGGACTGATCGCCACCGTTCCTCCTTTCCCGCCTCACAGGACGGGCCTTAAAGGATGTTCGGACAGCGCCCACTCTAACCCAACCGAGCCGACCCGCTTGACCCGACGCTCGCTCCCTGCATACTGTTACGCAGAGTAATTACTGGGGGGCCCGGCAACCCCGGGGCCAACGGACTGGAGGGAACACCAGCGTGCCGAGCGAATACGCAAAGACTCTGGGTGGCAAGCTTCGCGCCATCCGCCAGCAGCAGGGACTCTCACTCCATGGGGTGGAGGAGAAGTCCAAGGGGCGCTGGAAAGCCGTCGTCGTCGGCTCCTACGAGCGTGGCGACCGTGCGGTCACCGTACAGAAGCTGGCCGAGCTGGCCGACTTCTACGGTGTGCCGATCCGTGAGCTGCTCCCCGGCTCGGCCGGTGCGGCAGCCGCATCCCAGCCGCCGCCGCGACTGGTGCTGGACCTGGAGGCGCTGGCAAGCCTCGAGGACAGCGATTCCGCACCTCTGTCCCGGTACGCCGCCACCATCCAGGCGCAGCGGGGCGACTACAACGGCAAGGTCCTGTCCATCCGGCAGGACGACATGCGCACTCTCGCGGTGATCTACGACGAGTCGCCCACCAGCCTTGCCGAGCGCTTCATCGCCTGGGGCGTACTGAACCCGGACGCGACCGGCGCGATCGAGGAAGAGGCCGCGGCGGCGCAGTAACCAGTCCTGCCTGGCTGGCGGGCGGGCCAGCCAGGTGGGGACCCGACTGAGACGTGCCCCGACACCCCGATGACATTCGCTAGAATCTGCGTGGTCTAGACCACGCAGAGCGTAATCGTCCGGGGAGTTCCATGACCACTGCTCGCAGGGCCGAGGCAGCCAAGCACGCGATCATCCGCGACGAGCTGCGCGCCATCGTGCTGGAGTTGTCCCCGGGTGAGCCGCTGCCCGCCGAGCGGGTGCTGGCCGAACGCTGGGGCGTGGCCCGGATGACCGTCCGGCAGGCGATCGCGGCGCTGTCCCGCGAGGGCCTGGTGCGCTCGGTGCACGGCCGCGGCAACCTGCGCGCCCCGGAGCCGCTGCAACTGCGGATCCGGCTCGGCTCGTTCGCCGACGCGATCCGCGAGCACGACCTCGAGCCGAGCACGGTGCCGATCGAGTGCGTTCGCGACGACAGGCCGCCGGTGCCGGTGGCCACCTTCCTCGACCTGGCCGGGCGACCGGCTGTACGGATCCGCCGGCTGCGGCTGGGGGACGGCGTACCGCTGGCGCTGGAGCGGACCTGGTTCCCCGCCGACCTGGTGCCGGACCTGACCGCGGAGCATCCGGCGCTCAGCCTGTACCACTATCTGGACGAGCGTGGTCTGCTGCCGGACGCCGGCGAGGAGTCGGTGATCGCCGGTCTCCCGGACGCCGAAGAGGTCCACCGGCTCGATATCCCGTCGTCCCGCCCGGTCCTGCGCCTGACCCGCCGCGCGCTGACCGGCGGCCGCCCGGTCGAGTACGCCGAGGCCGTCTTCCCGGCCGACCGCTACGAACTCTGGTTCCCCCTCTCCCCCGATCCCGAGCCGTAGTCAGCCGGGCGATCCGCCGGTGGGCGGGACGTAGGCTGAACCGGGTGGTGGGGTCCTTGGGGTTTGGAGGAGATCAGCGTGCGATTCCATCGTGAGCGCGTTCCCGCGCAGGACCTGACGTTCAGCGACGTGTTCCTGGTGCCGAGCCGGTCGGCGGTCGCGTCCCGGCTCGACGTGGACCTGGCCACCAGCGACGGCAGCGGTACATCCATCCCCGTCGTCGCGGCGAACATGACCGCGGTCTCCGGGCGGCGGATGGCCGAGACGATCGCGCGCTGTGGCGGGCTGGCCGTGATCCCGCAGGACATTCCGGTCGACGTGGTGGCGGACGTGGTGAACTGGACCAAACAGCGTCACACGGTGTACGACACCCCGCTGACGATGGCGCCCGGCGGCACTGTCGGCGAGGCGCTCAACCTGCTGCCGAAGCGCGGGCACGGCGCGGTGATCGTCGTCGAGGACGGCCGCGCGGTCGGTGTCGTCACGGAGGCCGACTGCGAGGGCGTCGACCGGTTCACCCAGTTGGTCGACGTGATGTCGCGCGACCTGCTCACGTTGCCCGACGGGATCGCGGCCGAGGCCGCGTTCGAACTGCTGCACGGCGGGCACCACCGGCTGGCGCCGGTCGTCGCGAACGACGGCCGCGTCGTCGGCATCCTCACCCGGCAGCGCGCGCTGCGAGCCACCCTGTACCGGCCCGCCATGGACGCGTCCGGCCGGTTGCGGATCGCCGCCGCGATCGGGATCAACGGCGACGTCGAGCAGAAGGCGAAGTCGCTGCTGGACACCAGTGTCGACGTCCTGGTGATCGACACCGCGCACGGACACCAGGAGCGCATGCTCGACGTACTGCGTACCGTGCGCGCGCTGGAGCCCGGCATACCGCTGGTGGCGGGGAACGTGGCGACCGCGGAAGGCGTGACCGATCTGATCGAGGCCGGCGCCGACATCGTCAAGGTCGGGGTCGGCCCCGGGGCGATGTGCACCACCCGGATGATGACCGCGGTCGGGCGGCCGCAGTTCTCCGCGGTGCTGGAGTGCGCCACCCGGGCCCGTGAGCTCGGCAAGCACGTGTGGGCCGACGGCGGCGTACGGCACCCGCGCGATGTGGCCCTGGCGCTCGCCGCGGGGGCTTCGAACGTGATGATCGGCTCGTGGTTCGCCGGCACCTACGAGTCCCCGGGCGATCCGCACCGCGACAACGAGGGCCGGATCTACAAGGAGAGCTTCGGCATGGCCTCGGCGCGGGCGGTCCGGCTGCGTACCGCCGACGACACCCCGTTCGAGCGGGCCCGGAAGAGCTTCTTCGGCGAGGGCATCTCGACCGCCCGGATGTACCTGGACCCGGAGCGGCCCAGCGTCGAGGACGTGCTCGACTCGATCGTGTCGGGAGTGCGGAGCTCGCTGACGTACGCCGGCGCCACCGATCTGGAGGAGTTCCACGCCAAGGCCGTGGTGGGACTGCAGAGCGCGGCCGGGTACGCCGAGGGCATGCCGGTCGACTCGAGCTGGTGACTCACGCCAGCCAGCGGCCTCTGAGCATCAGGGTGCGCCCGGCGAGCTCGTTCGCCTCCCGCCAGGCCTGGATCCGCTCCGGCCGCAGTACGACGTACACGTAGTTGCCGGCGTCCTCGCGCGGGTCCCAGTCGGACCTGTCGGCATACCGCTCGGCCAGCTCCGCGTCGTCGCGTACCGGCACGGTGCGCTCGACTACTGCGTCGATCATGACGACATCGCGGGTCGGGCCGACCGCGAGCCGGGCAGTGCCACCGATCTGCAGACCCGCCGCGGTCCGGGAGCTCGCCTCGACCGCGACGACGACGCGCTCGTCGAGCCAGGCCAGCGACAGCGGCACCAGGTACGGCCGCACCGCACCGTCGTCGCCGGTGGTCGCCGTCGCCACCCACAGGTCGACCGATGTCTCCAGAGCGGCGCGGCTGTCGCGGATCCGCTCGGCCCGGGTGCGGATCGTCTCGGTCACGATGGCTCTCCCTTCGCTGCGTTCACGAGGCGATCAGGGTAGCCGGGCGGCGCGGCGGTTGAGGTAGCGCTGCTGCGGCAGGCTCTGCGCCTTCGAGGCCGCGAGCTCGTACGCCGCCCGCGCAGCCGCTACGTCGCCGGACATCTCCAGCAGGTGCGCCTCGACGGCATGGAACCGGTGGTCGTTCGCGATCCGAGAGTCGGTCCGCAGCCCGTCGAGCAGTTCCAGCCCGGCCTTCGGATCCTGCGCCATCGCGACCGCGACCGCGTGGTTCAGCGCCACCATCGGGTTGTCCGACAGCCGCATCAGCACCTCGTACAGGGCGGCGATCTGCGGCCAGTCGGTCTCCTCGGCGGTCGGCGCCTCGTCGTGGACGGCGGCGATCGCCGCCTGAAGCTGGTACGGACCGGCCGGGCCGCGCGGCAGTGCCTCGCTCACCAGCGCCACGCCCGCCGCGATCAGGTCCCGCAGCCACAACGACCGGTCCTGCTCGGCCATCGGGATCAGCTCGCCGGACGCGTCGGTCCGGGCCGGGCGCCGGGCATCGGTCAGCAGCATCAACGCGAGGAGCCCGGCCACCTCGCCGTCGTCCGGCAGGATCCTCCGCACCATCCGGGCGAGCCTGATCGCCTCGGCAGACAGCTCGCTGCGGTACAGGTCGGGCCCGGCGGTGGCGGCGTATCCCTCGGTGAAGATCAGGTACAGCACGTGTAGCACCGCGGCCAGCCGGTCGGGCCGCTCGGCGGCGGTGGGCAGGGCGAACGGCGTACCGCTGGCGGTGATCGACTGCTTGGCGCGGGTGATCCGCCGGGTCATGGTCGCCTCGGGGACCAGGAACGCCCGGGCGATCTCCGCGGCGGTCAGGCCGCCGACCGCGCGCAGCGTGAGCGCGATCTGCGAGGCGGGCGACAGCGACGGATGGCAGCACATGAACAGCAGGATCAGCGAGTCGTCGGTGTTCCCGGACCGCTCGTCGGACGGCGCCGGAAGTGCCCACACGGCCACCTTGTCCTCGCGATGCCGCCGGGCCTGCTCGCTGCGGAGCAGGTCGGTGAGCCGCCGCGAGGCGACCGTGATCAGCCAGGCCCGCGGGTTGTCCGGCGTACCGGTTTGCGGCCATTGCTGCGAGGCCGCCAGGAGCGCTTCCTGGACGGCGTCCTCGCAGGTGTCGAAGTGGCCGTACCGGCGGACGAGCGCGCCGAGGACCTGCGGCGCCAGGTCGCGCAGCAGGTCCTCGAGCGTGCCCCCACCGGTCACATGCCTGCTCACGTGTCTGTCACATGTCGATCTGCTCGAAGCCGTCGGCGATCGGGCGGACGTCGACGTACCACCCGGCGCTCAGCACGGCGCCCTCGGGGTGCGGCGTGTCCGCCAGCTGTGCCGCAATCGCGGTGGCGCGGTCGAAGCTGTCGCACTCGACGATCGTGTAGCCGGCCAGCACCTCCTGGGTCTCGGCGTACGGGCCGTCGGTGACCACCGGTACGCCGTCGCGCAGGCTGATCCTCCGGGCGTGGACGGGTGCGGTCATGCCGTTCGCGTCCACGAACTCGCCGGAGTCCACCAGCGCCTGGTTCCACTTGTGCATGAACTCCTGCAGCGCGCCCATGTCCTCGACGGTCCAGGCCGGGCCCTCGACGGGTGTCTTGCCGGTGACCATGTCGATGTCACGCTGCGAGCCGTACATCATGATCATGTACTTCACGGGTCGCCCCTTTCGTCCTGACGCCACGGTGGCGCCTTCCAGCCGAGACGTCGAGACCGGCGGAC
>JBKPSJ010000223.1:0-6845 GCA_046765875.1 Actinomycetota bacterium | reverse complement strand
TCGGTCGAGGACGCGGTCGGGATCACGCTGGCGTCGTACAGCGAGAACAACACGGCCGCCGCGGCCGCGGTGCGGCCGGCACCCGCGGCGAAGGCGGGCGGCGCTGAGCAACTCGAATGGTGCGTGATCAAGTCCTGCTAGCCAATTGAGTCGACAGGGCACGGTGTCCATCGGCGACGATGTGTCGCGTGGACACCGTGACCCTGCCGGCCGGGTACACCAGCCGGGCGCCCGTGATCGCCGACGCCGAGCGCATCCTCGACCTCGTCTTCGCGTACAACACACCGATCATCGGGTTCGGTGACCTCACCCTGGACGACGTCCGCGACGAACTGACCGAGCCCGGGTTCAACCCCGCCACCGATGGCTGGCTGGTGTTCGACCCGCAGCAGGCACTCGTCGGGTACGGCTGGGCGATGGGACAGCGCGGCGACGGCGACATCGTCGACGTCGAGTCGATCGCGCTCGACCCCGTCGTGGCCCGGTGGCTGCTCGGCCGCGCGCAGGAGCGGGCCGCCGAGATCGGCCGGTCGCGCGGGCTCGACGCGGTCACCATCGACAAGACGATCTACCGCGGCGACGAGACGATGACCCGGCTCGCGACCGCACTCGGATTCGGGCCGGCGACGACGTTCCACCGGATGCGGATCGACCACGACGACCCGGTGCCGACGCCCGAGCCTCCGCCGGGAGTGCAGGTCCACGAGGGCGCGTACGACGACGCGGTCCGGCGGGCGGCGCACCGGGTGTCGATGGCGGCGTTCGCCGAGCACTTCGGGCACGCGGACACGACGTACGAGCAGTGGCTGGAGACCCATGAAGCGAGGTCGGTGTTCGACTGGTCGCAGCTCACCGTGGTCGAGGCCGACGGCGAGCCGGTGGCGATCTGCGAGTGCAGCGACGCGTTCGTCGAGGACGAGAACTGTGGCTATGTGATGCGGATCGGGGTACTGAAGCAGGCACGCGGCCGAGGGCTGGCGAAGCACCTGCTGCGGCGGGCCTTCGCGGTCGACAGGGCGAACGGCCGGGTCGGCACGATCTTGCACGTCGACACGAACAACACCACGCCGGCGCTCGGCCTGTACGAGTCGGTGGGGATGCGCCCGTCGCTGGTGCTCGACGTGTGGCGGCGCACCCCTAGCAGCCCCTGAGCCTCAGTCCTTCTTCTGTACGGTGCGCCGGAGCGGGACCTCGCGGATCAGCACGACCGCGATCACGCTGATCACGGCGATCACCGCGGCGATCGTGAAGATCCGGCCGGTCGCGTCGGCGTACGCCTGGCGGACGATCGCGGCGACCTGCGGCGGCAGGTGGCTGACGTCCAGCACGCTGGTGCCGGAACCGCCGTCCTGCAGCTGCCGCGCGGCGTCGGCGCCCGCCGGTCCGCTGGCGACCAGGCCGGCGATGATCTCGGCCTTGACCCGGGCCGCCAGCACCGCACCGAGCACCGAGACGCC
This sequence comes from Actinomycetota bacterium, assembly GCA_046765875.1. Classification (GTDB taxonomy): domain Bacteria; phylum Actinomycetota; class Actinomycetes; order Propionibacteriales; family Kribbellaceae; genus DASRHY01. The sequence goes on along the minus strand of JBKPSJ010000223.1, from coordinate 5,388 downwards.
GACCGCACCACCGAGCGAACGGAAGAACGCGACCGAGGCGCTGGCCGCGCCGACCTGGCTGACGTCGACGGTGTTCTGTACCGCGAGCACCAGGTTCTGCATCAGCATGCCCATGCCCAGGCCCATCGCGCCCATCGCCACATCGGCCTGCCACAGCGGCGTGGTGTGGTCGACCATGCCGAGCGCGCCGAGGCCGACCACGAGCAGCACCGAGCCGACGATGAGGAACACCTTCCAGCGGCCGTACCGGGTGATCAACTGACCTGAGCCGACCGAGCCGAGCAGCGACCCGGCCATCAGCGGGATGGTCAGCAACCCGGATGCCGTGGGCGAGTAGCCGCGGCCGACCTGGAAGTACTGGCCGAGGAAGACCGCGGCACCGAACATCGCGACGCCGACCGACAGGCTGGCCACGATCGCCAGTGCCGTGGTGCGCTCACGCACCACCCGCAGCGGGACCAGCGGCTCGGCCGCACGGTTCTCGACAAACACGGCCGCGATGCCGAGCACGGCGGTGGCGCCGAGCATGACCACGGTCTGCCAGGACCACCAGCCGAAGTCGTGGCCGGCGAACGACACCCAGATCAGCGGCAGCGACGCCGCGACGGCGATCAGGATCGCGCCGAGGTAGTCCATCCGGACCTCGCGCCGAAGCGTCGGCAGGTGCAGGTATCGCTGCAGCACGATCAGGCTGACGACGGCCAGCGGTACGCAGACGTAGAAGCACCAACGCCAGCCGAGCCAGGAGGTGTCGACGATGACGCCGCCGATCAGCGGGCCGCTGACGGTGGCGACCGCGACGACGGCACCCATGTATCCGGAGTACCGGCCGCGGCTGCGCGGCGGGATGGTGGCGCCGAGGATAGCCTGGGCCAGCGCGAGCAGGCCGCCCATCGCCAGGCCCTGGACCACCCGGCAGGCGATCAGGAACTCGACGCTCGGGGAGATGCCGGCCAGCATCGAGCCGGCCACGAACAGCAGGATCGCGAGCTGGACCAGCAACTTCTTGCTGGTCAGGTCGGCGAGCTTGCCCCACACCGGTGTGGACACGGTGGTGGCGAGCAGGCTCGCCGTCACCACCCAGGTGTATTGGGTCTGGCTGCCGTTCAGGTCCGCGATGATCGTCGGCAGCGCGTTGCTGACGATGGTTGCGCTGAGCATCGCGGTGAACAGCGCCGCGAGCAGGCCGAACAGGATCTCGAGGATCTCGCGATGGGTCAGCTCCGACTCGGCGGGGACGCCGGTGGTGGCGCGGACCTCGGTCGCGGCGGCGGTCATCTGGCTCCGTTCTGGGCGGGGTTCAAGGCGGGGTTCAAGGCGGGGTTCAAGGCGGGGTTCAAGGCGGGTTTCTGGGCGTTCTGAGCCGGGTGCTGGGCGGGGGCGATCGCGGCGGCGACGCGACGCAGCGCGTCGGCGGCGATGAGCAGGTCGTGCTCGGAGAAGTCGCCGAGTGCGGCGTGCAACCGGTCGGCGTAGGTGGCGTAGAGGGCGGTGAGCCGTTCGCGGCCTAGGTCGGTGAGGGCGTTGAGCGAGGCGCGCGCGTCGGCGCTGTCCTTGTTCCGGCTGACCAGCCCGTCGGCGATCAGCGTTGCGAGCTGACGGCTGACCACGGAGGCGTCGACACCGAGTTTGTGGGCGATGTCGCCGGTACGCAGTTCGCCGACTTCGGACAGCACCCGCAGCACGGCCGCGTCGGAGCGGCGCAGTCCGCTGTCGGGCACCGTCCCGCCACCGCGGTGATCGGCGCAGCGCACCGCGCGGATGACCGCGCTGATCCCCTCGAGCACCTCCTGAGTGGGGCGATCGAGAATCTCAACTAGTTGCATAACCCAACTATAATCACATTTGGTTGGGTTCCACAACCAACGATGTCCGGCGTCAGCCGATATCGGTGTTCAGCCGGTGCAGCAGCTTGGCCAGCTGCTCGAGATCGGCGGACTCCCAGCGGCCCAGGATCGCCTCGAACTCGGCCCTCCGCTGGGCCCGGATCGAGCGGAACCCCTTTGCGCCGTCCGCGGTCAATCGCAGAAGCCGGGCCCGGCCGTCATCGGGGTCCGGTACGCGTTCCAGCAACCCGAGCCGCTCCAACTGGGCGATGCCGCGGCTCACGGTCGACTTGTCCAGTCCGAGTGCATGCGCGACGTCGGAGGCGCGCACGCCGGCGCTGCCGGGCGGCGTACCGAGGTCGATCTGGGACACCAGCGCGTAACCGGCCGCGTCCATGTCCGGGTGCACCCGGCGGGCCAGCCCCATCGAGGTCGACCGGGACCGGCGGAACAGCCGGGACAGCTCCTGCTCGATCTCTGCGACCCTGCTGGGGTTCCCTGTCTCCAGCCTTGTCTGCGCGGTCATCGGCGAACCTCCATCCCGGCGTCCAGCAGCGCCTTCTTGACGTCGGAGATCCGCAGATCGCCGAAGTGGAACACACTCGCCGCGAGCACCGCGTCCGCGCCGGCCTCGACCGCCGGCGGGAAGTGCTCGGGCGCGCCCGCTCCCCCGCTCGCGATCAGCGGTACGCCGATCACCGCCCGGATCGCGCGGATCATCTCCAGGTCGAAGCCCTGCCTGGTGCCGTCGGCGTCCATCGAGTTGAGCAGGATCTCCCCCGCGCCCAATTGGACGCCGTACCGGGCCCACTCGACCGCGTCCAGTCCGGCCGAGGTCCGGCCGCCGTGTGTGGTGACCTCGAACCCGCTCGGCTGGTCCACGGCCCGCCGGGCGTCGACGGACAGCACCAGCACCTGGCTGCCGAACCGGTGCGCGATCTCGCCGATCAGCTCAGGCCGGGCGATCGCGCCGGTGTTGATCCCGACCTTGTCCGCGCCCGCACGCAGCAGCCGGTCCACGTCCTCGACCTCGCGTACCCCGCCGCCGACGGTGAGCGGGATGAACACCTGCTCGGCGGTACGGCGTACCACGTCGTACGTCGTCTCGCGACCCGCCGAGGACGCGGTGATGTCGAGGAAGGTGAGCTCGTCGGCACCCTCGGCGTCGTACACCTGTGCCATCTCGACCGGGTCGCCCGCGTCGCGCAGATCGGTGAAGTTGACACCCTTCACGACCCGCCCGGCGTCGACGTCCAGACAAGGGATAACCCGCACGGCAAGGCTCACCCCGCCAGCGTATCGAGGTTTTCTGTCGGCACTCGGTTCTAGATTGACGGCGATGAGAGGGGTGGGTCGGAATGAAGACGATCGAGGAGCGCTTCGACGCCGTCGCGACGGCGCTGGCCGGCGAGCCCGGCGTGACCGTGGGTTCGGGCAGGCGCGGGTTCGGGTCGGACGCGTTGCAGGTGGACGGCAGGATCTTCGCGATGGCACGGCAGGGCGGGCTGGTTCTCAAGTTGCCGCGCGACCGGGTCGCCGACCTGATCGCGAGCGGGGACGGCTCGCCGTTCGACGCGGGCAAGGGCAGGCCGATGCGCGAGTGGGTGGTGATCGAGGACGGCACCGCGAAGCGCTGGACCACTCTGGCCCGCGAGGCACTGACCTTCGTCAGGGGTTGATCTGCTTCCAGGCCCGGCGTCCGGGCTCGGCCGGCGGGATCGGCGCTGTCTGCGCCCACACCCGCCGCCAGCGTGCGGCGTCAGGCCCGGACTGTGACGGCGACGCACCGGCCGCGACCCGCTTGCGGGCCTCCCACCAGGTGGTGCTCTCCTCGTCGAGCAGCGCCGCGACCGCGGCCTGGACCTTGGGCGCGAACACCCTGGCCGACTCACCCTCGGCCGGGCGCAGCGGCGCGCCGTACCGGACCGCGACCCGCGGCCGCCCCGGCACCGGCCAGCCACGACCACGCGGCATCGCGGCGAACGAGCCGCGGATCCCGACCGGCACCACCGGCACCCGGTGCTCGATGGCCAGGTACGCCGCGCCCATCCGGAACCGCTCCATCCAGCCGTCCTGCGACCGGGTGCCCTCGGGGAAGACGACGACGTTCCAGCCCTCCGCGAGCAGATCGCCGGGCGTCGAGCTGAGCTTGCCGCCGCGGCGCTCGATCGGGAACGTGTTGAACATGATCGCCGAGGCCGTCGCCCGCCACCACGTGTCGAAGAAGTAGTCCGCAGCGGCGGCGACCGCCGTACGCCGGCGCCACGGTCCGGGCAGGCTGCACAGCACCAGCGGCGTGTCCAGGTGCGACGAGTGGTTCGCGACGATCAGGCATGGCCCGTCGACCTTCTCGAGCGCGTCCAGACCGCTGACGACCGGTGCGATGTTGTACCGCATCACCGCGTTCAGCCCGCCCTGCAGTAACACCTCGCGCGCGGCGACCGCGGCCGAACTGCGTGCCCAGGCGGTCGGGAACACCGCCTTCTCGCGCGTGATGACGTACGGTTCGGCGCTGCGCGGCACCTGCGGCCGCCGGCCCCAGCGCCAGCCCCGCGCCACCGTCCGGACGTCACCGACCGTGTCCTTGGTGAACCTGACCGGCCCGGGCATCAGCTCTCCTCCGTTGCGTCCGAAGATGTGCGCCGGATCCCGCACCAGCACTTCGGACGTTGCGTGGTCATCAGCGCACGTCCGCGATCAGGTGCGGCGGGTTGTGCAGGTACGTGATCGACGGCGCCCGGCCGACCGAGTGGCTGACCATCTCCAGCGCGTCGGCCAGCGTCGACGCCGACCGGAAGCCCATCCGCTCGACGGTCTTGCGGTCCGCACCGACCCAGACGATGTCGCCGCAGTGGTCCAGCGCGTGACTGATCCAGTACCACATGTAGAACGGGTGCACCCCGTGGTAGGCGTACGAGGTCCGGTACAGGTGGATGTACCACGGGTCCTCGGCGTACTGCTTCTCGAACTTCTGCTCGATGGTGGCCGGATCGGTGCTCTCGGCAAGCACCTCCTCGAAGAAGTCCACGTACGACGGGTGGTGCAACTGGCTGAACTGGTACGGCACCGGGTGGTACAGGATGACCGCGCCGTCCTTGCGGACGATCGGCTGGCCCCGGTACGAGTTGAAGTAGTAGCCCAGCCCCCCGCAGGCTGCGAGGATCGGGTTCATCACCGAGTTGACGTTGTACGGCCCGAGGTACGGGACGCCGATGATGCCGACATCGGCCTGGCCCTGTACCTCGACCAGTTGCTGCTGATGCACCCGGGCCAGGGTCTGCTCGTGCACCGGCTCGATCGCGCCCGCGCTGATGCCCGTGACTCCGTAGTTCGCCCGCACGTCGGTGAAGAGCCGGTGCCGCAACTTGTCCGGCGTCGCGGCCAGCCCCCGCTTGGCAGCCAGCATCGAGGCCTGGTCGCGGACCGACCACTCCCACTCACGCTTCTGGAGGAACTGCAGCGGGCCGCCGAAGATGTCGTTGTTCAGCGTGGTCTCGATCTGGAACACCTTGACGTGCTGGGTGAGGATCTCGCCCATCCGCCAGGCGGAGTGGTGCAACTC
>JBKPSJ010000222.1:0-45030 GCA_046765875.1 Actinomycetota bacterium | reverse complement strand
AGCTGGGCCGGCGGCGAGCAGCCGCCCGACCGCGTCGACGACGAAGTCCGGCGTCCGGAACGGCGTGTGGTCGAACTTGGGAGCGAGCAGGTCGTACCCCCGCTCGGTCGAGGACAGCGCCTGCCTCGCCAGTTCGAACAGGGTCGGGCCCTCGGAGCCGAACATGCCACACCTTAACCAGCACCGGCTGCTCGGCTTCACTCCGGAGGACCAGGCCGACACCGAGCAACTGGTGGTCGACGAGGATCAGGTCTCCGTTCTGGCCGAGCGGTTGCGCGCGCAGATCGGGCAGGCCGAGATCGAGCCGGCAGCTGAGCCTGTGGACGAATTCGTCGCGCTGGCGACCTACCTCCGTACTCTTCCTGACATCAGGGCCTTCCACACCCGGCTCGGTGTTTCGGACGAGATCAGCTGGGCGACGCTGGCCGATCTGGGTCGGCAGGTGGCGCTGCATCGAATGACGCACGGTGTGTTCGGGTTCGAGACGTACTGGTGGCTGATGGCGCACTGGCTCGGCTCGCTGTACCAACTCGGGCGGCTGCAGTTCCTGCTGTACCGCGAATACGCCGACGTGCCCGGGGTCGAACCCGGCGAGTGGGTGGTCGGCGTCCACATCCCGGAGACCGGCCCGCTCACCCCGGCCGCGGTCGACGACAGCCTGGCGCAGGCCAAGGAGTTCTTCGCGCGGTACTTCCCGGACCGGCCGGTGCGGACCGCCACGCTCGGTTCCTGGCTGCTCGATCCGGTGCTGGCAGAGCAGTTGCCGGCCGGGTCGAACATGGCGGCGTTCAACCGGCGGTTCACGCCGTACGGGAAGCCGTTCGACGGAGCGGCCAGCGCGGTGTACTTCACGTTCCGGACCCGGGACATGGAGCACCTCGACCGGCTCCCCCGCGACACCGCGCTGCAGCGTCTTGTTCTCGACCGGGTCACCGGCGGACACGGCTGGCAGAACGGGCACGGCTACCTGCGGTTGACGTAATGCCTTGTCTGGTGATGTCGATGCGTCAGCGGGGGCCTCTCGACGAGGTGTTCGGTGAGGGTACGCGGCGGTCCGCGGCGAGCAGGCCGAACTGATCCCGCGGCGGAACCCGTCGCGGGATCACCGACCCACCTGCGCTACTGCGTCCCGAAGGCCTGAGGCTCTCCAGGCTCCGGTCAGCCGGATTTGCGGCGGAACTGGCGCTGGCGTTTGTCGTTGTGCGCGTCGCCGACACCCTCGCGCTGAGCGCCGATGCCCGGGTGGTTCTCGTGCTGCGCCTTCTTGCGCTCCAACGCCTCGCGGAACTTCTTGTGCAGGTCGTCGTCTTCCGGTTCCGGCTTGCTGGACTTGTCGGTCATGCCGTCTCCTCCACACACCGATCGTAGGCCGTCTTGAGGCCCGGACCACCGATTATCGCGGATCGGGTAGCCGCCCGAGCCAGCACCGTACCTCCCGGCCGTGCAGACTGAGCGCGTGGGCATCACGTTCAATGGGACGGTCCGGCGCTGGCGCGAGGACAAGCCGGGCGGCCTGGCCGTGGTCGACATACCGGCCGACCTGGTCGCCGACATCGGCGGCCGCAAGCAGTACCGCGTGACCGGTACCCTCAACGGCGCCGCCTTCACCGGCAGCACAATGCTCGTCGCCGGCGGCGGCTTCTGCGTAGGCGTCAGCAAAGCCGCCCTGAAATCCGCCTCGGCCACCGTCGGCGACACCGTCACCCTCGACTTGACCCCGCCCGAGCCGGGTGCTTTTGGCACATCCAGGGAGGGTCGGTGACAGCGGAGAGAAGCCGCGAGAACAAGGTTCGGCGGGCGGCCGCGCTGCAGGGCCTGCGACTCGAGAAGTCCCGTCGGCGTGACCCGCGAGCGGTCGGGTTCGGGACTTACAGGCTGGTCGACGCCGGCACCGGCGCCATCGTCGCCAGCAAGCACGGCACCGGATTCGGCCTCAGCCTCGACGAGGTCGAGCGGCAGCTCGGCCGCGGCGTCGGGTTTCGCTGACAGTAGGTATACCTGCGCAAACGCACCAGGTCACACGTTGAAGCGGAACTCGGTTACGTCGCCGTCTTGCATGACGTAGTCCTTGCCCTCCATGCGGACCTTGCCTGCGGACTTGGCCGCGGCCATCGAGCCGGCATCGATCAGGTCGTCGTACGAGACGATCTCGGCCTTGATGAAGCCGCGCTGGAAGTCGGTGTGGATGACCCCGGCCGCCTCGGGGGCGGTCGCGCCGCGGCGGATCGTCCACGCGCGCGACTCCTTCGGGCCGGCGGTCAGGAAGGTCTGCAGGCCGAGGGTCTCGAAGCCGACCCGGGCCAATACGTCGAGACCCGGCTCGTCCACCCCCATCTCGGCGAGCATCTCGCGCGCCTCGTTCTCGTCGCCCAGCTCGACCAGTTCGGCCTCGAACTTCGCGTCCAGGAAGATCGCCTCGGCCGGTGCGACGAGAGACCGCATCCGGTCCTTCAGCTCGATGTCCGCCAACTCGTCCGAATCGCAGTTGAAGACGTACAGGTACGGCTTGGAGGTCAGCAGCATCAGTTCGCGCAGTAGCGACCGGTCGATGTCGGTGGAGTGGATCGGCGTACCTGCCTCCAATTGCTTGGCCGCCTCGCGTACCGCCTCGAGGACCGCGACGTTCTCCTTCTTGATCCGGGCCTCCTTCTCCAACCGCGGCAGCGCCTTCTCGACGGTCTGCAGGTCGGCCAGGATCAGCTCGGTCTGGATGGTGGAGATGTCGTCGGACGGCGACACCCTGCCTTCGACGTGGCTGACGTCGTCGTCGCGGAACACCCGGGTGACCTGGCAGATCGCGTCGGACTCGCGGATGTGGCTGAGGAACTTGTTGCCCAGGCCCTCGCCCTCGGACGCGCCGCGCACGATGCCGGCGATGTCGACGAACTGCACCGTCGCCGGGATCTGCTTGGCCGACGAGAACATCTCGGCCAGTACGGCGATCCGCGGATCGGGTACGCCGACCACGCCCACGTTCGGCTCGATCGTCGCGAACGGGTAGTTCGCGGCGAGCACGTCGTTCTTGGTGAGCGCGTTGAACAGGGTCGACTTGCCCGCGTTCGGCAGGCCGACGATTCCGATGGTGAGTGCCACGGCCGTCAAGGGTACGGGCCACGCCCGGCGAGACACGAATCAGATCACGAACGACTCCAACTCCAGGCCGTACCAGCGGTCCGTACGGCCCAGCGGGCGCATGCCCAGCCGCCGGCACACCGCGAGTGACGGATCGTTGTCCGGCCGCACCACGGCGTGGATCTCGGTCAGCCCGGCGGCCCGGCCGCGATCGATGGCACCGCGTGCCGACTCGGTCGCCAGCCCGCGGCCCCACGCGTCGGGGTGGAGGTGCCAGCCGACCTCGACCTCGCCGTCACCGCCGGGCAGTGGCGACAGCAGTACGGTGCCCGCGACCACGCCGTTCGCCCGCTCCACCACCGCCCAGATCCCGTACGTCGGGCCGCTACTGCGCGACTTCCACCGTTCGATCGTCTGCGCTGCGGCGTCCCGGTCCGGCATCACTTTCGGCTGCGCGCCGACCCAGCGGGACACCTCCCAGCGCCGGTAGATGTCGTACACTCGGTCGACGTCGCCGTCGTCCCAGTCACGCACGACCAGCCGATCGGTCTCGAACACGATCCGTCCAGCCAATCCGTTCCTCCCTTCCAGGCACCTTGGCTACGAATGTTGAACCCCGACACCGACAGATGCTCCCGCCGATGCGGCAACTCCGGCGGTTCGGCGGACTCGAGGCGTTGGAGGCACCACCGCAGGAGAAATCCGTCGACGCGTCCTGACGAGGTTTGTCGGTCGCCACCGTCAGTATCGAGCCATGGACGGTACGACGCTGCTGGTGTCACTTGTCGCGCTGCTGCTCGGCGTGGTCGTGGGAGCCCTGTGGATGCGGTCGCGCGCTGCCGCTGACCTGGCGCGCGCGACAGCCGAGCGGGACGCCGCGCAGGATCGTGTCGTCGAGTTGACCGGCGAGCGTCGGGCCGTGCGGGAGGAGTTGTCCGGCGCTGCGGTGGTCAAGGAGAGCCTGGACCGGCTGCACGACCAGCTCCGCGACCTGGAGCGGAACAGGGTGGCCTGGCAGAGCCAGTTGCGCCAGCAGGTCGACGACGTACGGCTCAGTGGCGAGGCGCTGCGCCGCGAGACGGCCGCACTGTCGACCGCACTGCGCAAGCCGCAGGTGCGTGGCCGGTGGGGCGAGCTCCATCTGCGCCGGACCGTCGAGCTGGCCGGAATGGTCGAGCACTGTGACTTCACCGAGCAGGTCACGACCGCGACCGACGACGGAATCCTCCGGCCTGACCTGGTGGTACGGCTCGCCGAGGGCCGCCACCTGGTGGTCGACTCGAAGGTGCCGCTGGCGGCATTCCTGGAGGCGGCCGAGACCGACGACGAGGGCTTTCGCGAGGCCCGGTTGCGGGCGCACGCGCGTCACCTGCGTACGCACGTGGACCAGCTCGCTTCGAAGGCGTACTGGGCCCGGCTGGACTCCACACCCGAGTTCGTCGTGCTGTTCGTGCCCGGCGAGTCGTTCCTGTCCGCCGCGTTGCAGGTCGAGCCGACGCTGCTCGAGTACGCGGCCGAGCGCCGGGTCGTGCTCGCCACCCCGACCACACTGATCGCCACGCTCCGGGCGGCGGCCTTCGCCTGGAACCAGTCGGCACTGACCGAGTCCGCGCGCGAGGTTTTCGTGCTCGGCCGCGAGCTGTACGAGCGGCTCGGCACGATGGGCGACCACCTCGGCCGAGTCGGGCGGTCGCTGACATCGGCCGTCGACTCCTACAACCGGGCCGTCGGGTCGATCGAGGGGCGGGTGTTCAGCACCGCACGCCGGCTGCGCGACCTGCATGTGACCCAGTCCGAGCTGGCCGCGATGGAGGCGATCGAGGCATCGGTACGACCGATCACCGCGCCCGAACTGCTTGCGGCCGACGAGGCACCAGACACACACCTATGGCCGACACCGCCCGCGGCCGACGAGGACGGGAGACGGTCGGCCGGCTAGCTCGTGGCGGAAATCTGGCATCCCGGGTACGACGAGTCCGGCGCGACCCGGGTCACCCTGACAGTCACGACGGTTGCCGACGGCACCGAGTTCGCGCTGACCCACTCCGAGTGGCACAACCAACCGAGCACGGTAGAGGGCCGCGCCGGCGACGACACCGGCTGGACCTACGTCCTCGGCCGTTACGTCGCCCACGGGCGCGGGTCGAGGACGAGCTGACCACGGTCGGCCACTCCCGCACCGGGCCGATCGAGACCATTCGCGACCGGGCCGAGACGAACATGTCCGCGATCACCCGCTCCCCGCGAACGCTTCGACGCCGGCCTCACCCCACCCCGGCGCCCAGCCACAACAGCCCGCTGACGGGCGGGAAGTCTGCGGCTGCTGCGGCGCCGAGTCACAAGCGGTGGTACTGCACAACAAGCGGCGACGCTGCACAGGTAGTGGCTCCGGTGCACTGGGCCGGACCCGTGCACCGCGGCCGCAGCTTGTGCAACGTCGGCGCGAGCTGTGCACCACGGCTGCGGGGCTGGCGGCGGCTGCGGCGCCGAGTCACAACCGGTGGTACTGCACAACAAGCGGCGACGCTGCACAGGTAGTGGCTCCGGTGCACAGGGCCGGACCTGTGCACCGCGGCCGCAGCTTGTGCAACGTCGGCGCGAGCTGTGCACCACGGCTGCGGGCTGCCGGCTGCGGCGCCGAGTCACAAGCGGTGGTGCTGCACAAGAACCGGTGACGCTGCACAGGTAGCGGCACAGGGGCGGGGCGGAGAGCGGTCAGGGGGCAGGGGCGTGGTCGGAGACGCCGGTGGTCTCCAGGCCCTTCGCCTTCAGATCGGCGCGGAGCTCGCGCGGCAGCGCGAAGATCAGGCTCTCCTCGGCCGTCGTGACCTCTTGGACCTCGGCGTAGCCGCGTTCGGCCAGCCACGCCAGCACGTCGCGCACCAGCACCTCCGGCACGCTCGCACCACTGGTCACGCCCACCGAGGACACGCCGTCCAGCCACGCCTCGGTGATCTGGTCGGCGAAGTCGACCAGATGGCCCGCCTTCGCGCCGTGTTCGAGCGCGACCTCGACCAGCCGCACCGAGTTCGACGAGTTGCGTGACCCGACCACGATCATCAGGTCCGCTTCCGGTGCGAGCTTCTTCACCGCCGCCTGCCTGTTCTGCGTCGCGTAGCAGATGTCGTCGCTGGGCGGGTCCTGGAGATTCGGGAACCGCTCGCGCAGGCGGCGTACCGTCTCCATCGTCTCGTCCACCGACAGCGTGGTCTGCGACAGCCACACCACCTTGTCGGGGTCGCGGACCTCGATCTCGTCGACGTGGTCCGGGCCGTCCACGATGACGATGTGCTCGGGCGCCTCGCCGCTGGTGCCGACGACCTCCTCGTGGCCCTCGTGGCCGATCAGCAGGATGTCGTAGTCGGTCTTGGCGAACCGCTTCGCCTCGTGGTGGACCTTGGTGACCAGCGGACAGGTGGCGTCGATCGTCTTGAGCGACCGTCTGGCGGCCTCGTCGTGCACCACCGGCGCCACTCCGTGCGCGGAGAAGATCACGGTCGCGCCCTCGGGTACCTCGTCGGTCTCCTCGACGAACACCGCACCACGTCGCTGCAGGGTTTGTACGACGTGTTTGTTGTGGACGATCTCCTTGCGGACGTACACCGGCGGGCCGTACAGATCGAGCGCCTTCTCCACGGTGACGACGGCCCGGTCGACACCCGCGCAGTAGCCGCGCGGCGCCGCCAGCAGCACCCGCTTGGTCGGCGTACGAGGGACATCAGGCTGTGAGGTCACAGCCCCCATCGTAGGCGGGCGGCCCCAGCGGCCCGGACCGTACCACCGCGGCGTCAGCTGTAGACACGTACCTCCGCAACAGCCCACGGCCGGGCGTCGTCACTGGTAAGGGTGGTGCGGACGTAGCGGATCGGGTTGTGCGGCGTCTGCATCGCGGTGAGCTGGCCGGTGCCGTGCGCGGTACGCACGGTCGTCCACTGCACGCCGTCGGCGCTCACATCGAGCCGGTACGCCGCGGGTGCGTTCGGCGAGGCCTCACCGGTGGAGAAGTAGCCGTACGTCGCCGGCCCGGCGTCGAGCACGACCTCGCGGATCCTGCGCAGCGAGCCGAGGTCGACTGTCAGCCGGTCTCCGGCCTGCTGCGGCCGGCCGGTGTTCCAGGCGGTGCCGCCGTCGTCGTCGGCCGCGACCTCCGCACCGGCAACGTTGCTGGTCACCGAGGTCGTCAGCGGGTCGACGAGGCTCATGTTGCTGTCAAGGACCTTCGAGGCCGGCCAGGTGAACGTGGCCAGCGCGCCACCAGGCAGGGTGTAGTCGAGCGACTGGTCGCCGACGGCGATCGCGAACGACCGCGAGTCGTCGTGCTCATTGTGGACGACGACCGCGGTCGAGCCGTCCGGGTTGACGAACGCCGCGTCCATCACCATGCCGTTCCAGCCCGTCGAACCGAACGACGAACTCGCCACCCGCCACGCACCCGGCCGTACGAAGCGGGACAGGTGACCGATGGTGTAGTACTCGGCGTTCCTCGTCACGGTGCCGTCGGCCTGCACGGTCACGACGCCGGTACAGGTGTCGCAGCCGCCGTTGTGCGGCCCGCCGTCCGGCCGGAGGGCGAGGTTCCAGGTCACCATCGACTTCGCCCAGTTGCGGGTGACTCCGAGGGTCAAGTTGCGGGCGTGCCACTTCAGGGTGTCGCTGAAGAACTGCGCCGGCGGGTCGTTCGGGCCGTGCGAACCCGAGCACTCGGTGAACCAGATGTCCTTGCCCGGATACGCCCTGTGGAGCTGGGTCATCCGGGTCTGGTCGCCCGAATAGCAGTGGTACGCCGTCCCCGCGAGCCAGCGTGCCGCGGACGAGTCGAGGAGCAGCGACGGGTACTCCGTCTCGGGGTCCTCGCCGGGCGGTGTGGAGGCGACGTCGTTCGGGTGCTCGGACCAGTTGTGGTCGTAGCCGAAGATCTTCGTCTCCAGACCAGCCGCGGCCAGGGCCGGCCCGAGCCGCTCGATCACCGCGACGGCCTGGCGCACCGGCATGTCCGTGCCGGGATAACCGTTCGGATTGCGGTTCTGCGGCTCGTTCTGGATGGTCAGTCCGTAGATCGGTACACCCTCGGCTCGATAGGCCTGGACGAACTTGACCAGGTAGTCCGCGTAGGCCGAGTAGATCCGGGGGTCGTCGATCAGCCGTCCGCCGATCAGCGAGCCGGTGGTCTTCATCCAAGCCGGCGGGCTCCAGGGCGTGGCCATCACCTTCAACTCGGGATTGAGCGTCCGCGCCTGGCGGAGCAATGGCAGGATCTGGCTCCGGTCGTGGTCGATCGAGAAGTGCTCGAGGGCGAAGTCGGTCTGACCGGCCGGCACATCGTCGTACGTGTAGTGCGGACCGTCTACGAAGTCCGACGCGCCGACGGGCTGACGGAGGAACGAGATCCGGTTGTCCGCGAACAGGTCGCGCATCGTCGCGTCCCGCGTGGCGGAGTCGAGTGAGTACAGCACTGACGCCGACGAATCGGTGATCGACGCGCCGAACCCGTCCATCCGCTGGTAGCGCAGGGTCGGGTCGACCGTGATCGTCAGCTTCTGCGAGCCGCCGCGATGGAACGCGACGGTGCCGTGGTCAGCCATCCGCTGGGTGCCGTCGGGCGTGCTGATCCATACATGCGCGGTGGGCGTGGCGGAATCCGGCTGGGCACCGGCGGCGCCGGGAATCCCGATCATCGTGGCGAGGGGCAGGGCAACGAGTGCTGGCAGGCGGCGCATAGCAGACATCAGCGAAACCTCCGGGGCGGGGCTTTCCGGTCTATCAACGAACACCGACACCCACAAACAGAGTCGGCGTGTGGCCGTAGAGTCGCGGCGTGGCACTGCAAACCTCACCCGACGCACCGGCGGCCGTCCGTACGATCGCGAACGGCATTGCGAGCTGGATCAACCAGCTCGGCGCGGTCTGGGTCGAGGGCCAGCTCACCGACATCTCCGCGAACCGCGGTACGACGACGGTGTTCGGCACCCTGCGTGATACCGACGCGGACGTGTCGATCCGGTTCACCTGCAACCGCCGGATCTTCGACGCCGTCGACCCGCCGGTCCAGGACGGCGCCCGGGTCGTGGTCAACGCCAAGACCAACTTCTTCCCACGCCGCGGCACCGTCGCGCTCGCGATCAGCGAGATCCGGCACGTCGGCATCGGTGAACTGCTGGCCCGGATCGAGCGGCTCAAACAGTTGCTCGCTGCCGAGGGGCTGTTCGCGGCCTACCGGAAGAAACGGTTGCCGTTCCTCCCGCATGCCATCGGGCTGATCTGCGGGCGCGACTCAGCCGCCGAGCGCGACGTACTCGAGAACGCGCGGCGCCGCTGGCCCGCCGTCGAGTTCCGGATCGAGTACGCCGCGGTGCAGGGCCCGCCCGCCGCCGGCGAGGTGATGACGGCGCTGCGCCGGCTCGACGCGGACGAGGCGGTGGACGTGATCGTCATCGCGCGTGGCGGCGGGTCGCTGGAGGACCTGCTGCCGTTCTCCGACGAGGGACTGATCCGCGCGGTGTCGCAGTGCCGTACGCCGGTGGTGAGTGCGATCGGGCACGAGCCGGACACTCCCCTGCTCGACCTGGTCGCCGACCTGCGCGCGTCGACACCGACCGACGCGGCCAAGCGGATCGTGCCGGACGTACGCGAGGAGCTGGACGGCGTACGACAACTACGTGAGCGCGGCACCCGGGCCCTGCGGGCCTGGCTCGACCGGGAGGCGCACGCGCTGGCGAACCTGCGCAGCCGGCCGGCACTCGGAGCACCGACGGCAGACCTGCGCCGCCGGTCCGACGAGGTGGCCGCCTTGCGCGACCGCAGCCGGCGTACCGTCACCCATCGGCTCGATCGTGCGGGCGACGAGCTGACCCACCGGCTCGCGAGCATCCGGGCGCTGTCGCCGAAGGCGACTCTTGAGCGTGGGTACGCGGTCCTGCAACGTGAGGACGGAAGCGCGGTCCGCCAGGTGGAACAGGTGACGAAGGGTGATTTGCTGCACGCTCGGGTCAGCGATGGCCGGTTCGATGTGGAGGTGAAGTGAGCCCCGACAACACGGAGAAGCTCTCCTACGAACAGGCTCGCGAGGAGCTTGTCGAGGTCGTACGCAAGCTCGAGGCCGGCGGTACGACGCTCGAGGAGTCGCTGGCGTTGTGGGAGCGCGGCGAGGAGCTTGCCACCATCTGCCAGGAATGGCTGGACGGCGCCCGCAAACGCCTCGACGCCGCGATGGCCAAGGAGTCTGGCGACACCAAGTGACATCTGGCCGGCGAACTATGCTGACCGCACCGTGACACCTACTCAGCTCCGTGCCTTCGCCGCCGTCGTCCGGCTCGGCTCGGTGAAACAGGCGGCCGCCGAGCTCGGAGTGACCGAGGCCGCGGTATCGCTTCATGTCGCCCAGTTGCGCAAGGAGCTCGGCGATCAGCTGTTCGCACGGTCGGCGTCCGGGCTCGCGTTCACACCCGGTGGCCTGCGGCTGGCCAGCCGGGCCGCGGAGATGCTCGGTTTGC
The DNA here is from genome assembly GCA_046765875.1 of Actinomycetota bacterium. Lineage (GTDB taxonomy): Bacteria > Actinomycetota > Actinomycetes > Propionibacteriales > Kribbellaceae > DASRHY01. The sequence goes on along the minus strand of JBKPSJ010000222.1, from coordinate 34,468 downwards.
AGGACCGGACCGTACGCGAGGTACACCAGGCCGCGAAAGGCCGGCGGATGCTGCGGCTGGCCTCGTCCAGCCTGTTCGCCGAGCATGCCGCGCCGGGGCTGATCGAACTGTTCGCCCGCCGCGCCGACGATCTGGACGTCGAGCTGAGCGTGAACCACCCGGGCCACTTCATCGCACTGCTGGCCGAGCGGGTGGTCGACGTCGCGATCGGCCCGGTCCCGCGCGGGCTGCCGGAGGATTACCGGCGGATCCCGTTCCTGAACTACCGGATCGTGGTGGTCGCCGCACCGCACCACCCGCTGAGCACCGTCTCCCCTCGGCGGGCCCAACTCCAGGAGCAGACCTGGTTGCTCGGGCCGTCGGCGGCCGTTGACGGGGTTTCGGCCACGATGCTCAGGCGGCTGGAGATCCCCGAGGAGCAGCAGCGGATCTTCCAGAGCCACGCCGCCGCGCTCGAGGAGGCGCGACGTGGCAGCGGGGTCGCCGTCGCGCTGTCATCCGCCGCCACCGCCGACATCGCCGCCGGGCGGCTCGCGCTGCTGACCGGCCAGGGGTTGTCGGCCAGCGGCCTGTGGACGGCGATGACGCTGCCGGAACACAGCGTCGTACCGGCGGCCGCCGAACTGACGCGGTTCATCACCACACCTCGCGCGACGCAGGCGATGCTGCGGGGCACGGGCGTCAACATCGGCCACTTCCGCCCGTCGATCCATGTGACGCTGTGGAGCTGAGTTCCTCGATTACACGGTCGAGGGCGTTGATGGTGTTGCCGGGTAGCAGTACGTCGCAGAACGGCAGCGCGGCCGCCATCGCACCTGCCAGGGGTACGTAGTCGGCGCCGGCGGCCCGCGGGTTGAGCCAGATCACCCGGTAGGCCCGTCGCCGTACCCGTGCCATCGCCGCCGCGAGGGCCTCAGGAGCCTCGCTGTCCCAGCCGTCCGATGCCACCAATACGACCGCACCGCGGAGCGCTCCGGCATGTCGCGACGACAGCACCGCCCGCAGATTCGACGCGATCCGGGTCCCGCCGAACCGGTCGGTGACCAGGTGCTCGGCCTGGGCGAGCGCCGCAGGCGCGGAGCGGTGCGCGAGCACCGGCGTCAGCCGCGTCAGCGTTGTGGCGAAGGCAAACACCTCCGCACCGGTGGCCAGCACCGCGGCCCGCATCAGATGCAGGTACGTCGTGGTGAACGCCTGCATCGACTGGCTGACGTCGCAGATCAGCACCAACCGGCGCGGCTTGTCGACCGGGCCCATCCGGATCAGGTCGAACGGTTCCCAGCCGGTGCGCCGGGACCGCGCGACGGTCGCCCGCAGATCCAGATACCGCCCGCCCGGCCGCTTGGTCATCCGCCGGGTACGCCGCGTCGGCCACCGGCCCCGGCTCGCCTCGAACCATTCGCCCAGCGCTGCCAAGTCGGCCGGGTCGAGTGCGTCGAACGGGGTGTCGGCCAATCCCTCCAGCGCGCTCGGAAGCCGGTCCGGAACGACGATGGCCGAGGCGTCCCGGGTCGCCGTACCGGTGACGGCCGGCAGCGTGTGCCATGGCAGACCACCGCTCTCGACCGGCGCTGCGGCCCCGTCCACCTTGGTATGCGCGCCGCCACCCTCCGAACGGCCGCTGGAGGTACGCCGGGCATGCGGGTCGACACCGAGCGCCCTGTCGGCGAACAGGACCCCGAACACCTCGTCGAACGCCGCGATGTCGTGCCAGTCGTGCAGCAGCGTCGTGCGGGCCAGCCAGTACAGCCTGCTGCGCCGATCGGGCCGGCATACCGCCAGCGCGCGGCTGAAGGTCTCGGCCGCCGTGAGGTCGACCCGGACCCCGGCGTCGCGCAGCCGCCCGGCCAGCGCGACGGCGAATCCGGCTCGGTCGACCGCGGCGAACAGCCCGGCCGGTTCGTCAGCGTTTGACGAGATACCAGATCACCAGCGCGATGATGACGATGCCGGCCACCAGCGGGACCACCCGTTTGGCGACCGTACCGCCGGCCAGCTTCACCAGATCCACCGGCTCCGGCTCCGCCGAAGCCCCCACGGTCCGGCTCCCAGCACCCCGACCGGCCGGGCCACCGGACGTAGCAGCAAAGGTCCCGGCAGACGCGCCACCGGCTGTTTCCGCGGCTGCTCTGTAGGCGCCAGTTGGTCCATTGGACGTCGCGGCCGATGCGGTGCCGGAATCGTCACCCGTCGACACGGCTGAGGTGCCGGGGCCCGCAGATTCGGCGGCGAGCTTGGATTCGAGGCAGTCGACGAACTGGCCGAGCAGCTTCTCCGACACCTGGGCGATCATCCGGTTGCCGAACTGTGCCAGCTTGCCCGCGATCCTCAGGTCGGTCTCGACCGACACCACCGTCCGGTCGCCATCCGGCCGCAACGACGCTGCGATGCTCGCCGACGCGTTGCCGGCGCCGCGCGTGTCACGGCCCTTGGCGTCGATCACCGCACGGTGCGTGGTCTCGTCCTTGGACGTGAAGGTCGCGGTGCCGGCGAAGTCGCTGATCACCGGGCCCACTTTGACCCGGAGCTTGCCCGAGTAGGTCTCGCCCTCGACGCCGGTGAGCTGCGCACCCGGCATACACGGCGCGATGCCCTCCAGATCGGTCAGTACCTCCCAGGCGCGCTCGACCGGCACGCTCACGGTGAACTCGTTCTCGATCTTCACGATCGTCCTCCGATCGGTTGGACCAGGTCGTCGACCGCCGCCAGCATCGTCTCGCGGTCGTCGGGGGTCTTGGCAAGCGCGGCAAGGGTGCTGCGGGCGTCGTCGCGGCCGAGGCCGGACACGCCGAGCAGCGACAGCGCGGACACCCAGTCGATGGTCTCGGCCAGACCGGGCGGCTTGTCGAGGTCCAGGCCCCGGGCGGCGGCGACGAACTCGGTCGCCGAGCCGATCAGCGCCTCGTTGGCGGCCGGGACCCGGCGCCGTACGATCCGGGCCGCGCGGTCCGGATCGGGGAACTCGATCCAGTGGTACAGGCAGCGCCGGCGCAGCGCCTCGTGCAGTTCGCGGCTCCGGTTCGAGGTCAGCACGACCAGCGGCCGCCGTACCGCGGTGAACGTACCCAGCTCGGGCACAGTGACCGAGAACTCCCCCAGGAACTCGAACAGCAACGCCTCGAACTCGTCGTCGGCGCGGTCGATCTCGTCGATCAGCAGCACCGGCGGCACCGGACCCTCGGCCCGTACGCAGCGCAGGATCGGCCGCTCGGACAGGAACTCGGTGGTGAACAGGTCAGCATCGGCGAGCTTCTCGTGCCGGGACTCGGCCAGCCGGATGGCCATCAGCTGGCGCTGGTGGTTCCACTCGTACAACGCCTCGGACGCCGTCAGGCCCTCGTAACACTGCAGCCTGACCAGCGGCGCACCCAGCGCCTCGGCGACGCCGACGGCGGCCGTGGTCTTGCCGACCCCCGGCTCTCCTTCGATCAGCAGCGGCCGGCCGAGCGCGTCAGCCAGGTACAGCGCCATCGACGTACCGTCATCGGCCAGGTAGTCGACCGCGTCGAGCCGGCGCTGTACGTCGTCCGGGCCGTCGAAGCTCATCCGGCCTCCTGGGCCAGCAGGGCGAGGTAGTCGTCGCGGTCGTCCACGTCCCGCGGCACCGGCCCGGCGACGGCGACCTCGCGGACCTGATACCGCCCGGACTCCAGCAGCTTCCAGACACCTTTGTCGCCGTGCAGCGACCGCAGGTCGGCGAACACAGCACGGCCGAGCCACAACGGATGCCCGCGCCCATTGTCGTACCGGCAGACGCCCAGCGGTTGTCCGGCCACCTCACGTACCAGGGCCCGTACGCCACCAGCGGTCACGCCCGGCTGGTCCCCCAGCAGCAACACGATCCCGTCGGCACGCGGGTCGACCCGGTCGAGTGCCGTGACTATCGACGACGAACAACCGGTGCCATAGTCAACGTTCTCGACGACCTCGACCGCGGTCAGATCCACCATCGAGCGGACCTGATCGGACGCACCGCCGACGGTTACCAGGATCTGGTCGAAGTCGCACGACCGGGCGACGTCGAGGGTCGCGTCGAGCAGGGTTCGTCCGCGGAACGGCAGCAACTGCTTAGGCTCGCCGAGACGGCTGGACCCGCCCGCCGCGAGCACCAAACCAGTGACGACCATGCCTCAGTGTCCTCCCGGAACACCGTGCGTGGCGGCGTACGCGTCCCGGCATCCGGTACTGCAGAACCAGTACGTCTCGCCGCCGATCTCCAGCTTCGGCGTGTCCGGCCCGATCACCACCGTCATCCCGCACACCGGGTCGATCGCCTGCACCGCCATCGCCGTCGTCGGTGCCCGCAATCCGTCGCGCCGGATCGCCTTGACCAGTCCGGCCAGGATCGACAGCGCGATCTCCTCCGCGCCGACCGCGCCGATGTCCAGCCCGACCGGTGTGTGCACCCGGGCCCGCTCCTCCTCGGTCAGGCCGAGCCCGTCGAGAATGGCCGCGCCGCGTCGGCGGCCCGCGACCAATCCCACGTACCCGATGCCGGCGTCCAATGCGGCCCGGATGGGGGTCGCCTCGTCCTCGCCGAGGCTGGCCACGACCACCGCGACCGTGCCGGCCGACGGCGACGTACCGGCCGACCGTTCGACGACGAAACCCGCCGGCGTGCCGATCGCGGACAGCGCGTCGGCGATCGGTGACGACCCGACCACGGATACCAGCGGCAGCGGCAATTTCGGCTCCAGGAAGATCTCCAGCGCACCCCCGCTGAGGCAGGGGTTGGTCACGACCGCCGCTCCGGGAACGTCGGGGTATCCGGACGCGTCGTCGGGGACCACGCGCAGCAGGATCGCGCGCCCGTCGGCCATCGCCGCGAGCGCAGCGGTACGGACCGAGCCGGCCGCGCAGTGACCGCCGACGAAGCCCTCCATCGAGCCGTCGGCGTGCACGATCGCGTCGTCGCCGGCCCGTGCCGACGTGGGCTGCTGGGCGCGCACGACCGTCGCGTGGACGAACGGCACGCGCGCGCCGACGAGCTCGGAGACCCGGGCAGTCAGTGTGGCCATCCAACTCCTCAGACCGGCGGCGTCGGGTGACCCGACATCGCGTCCCAGACCCGCGACGGGGTCAGCGGCATGTCGGCGTGCCGGACGCCGAACGGCTGCAACGCGTCGACCACGGCGTTCACCACCGCGGCCGGCGATCCCACGGTAGCCGACTCGCCGATCCCCTTCGCTCCGATCGGATGGTGCGGCGACGGCGTGACGGTGTAGCCGGTCTCCCAGTCGGGTACCTCCAGCGCGGTCGGGATCAGGTAGTCCATCAGCGAACCGCCCAGGCAGTTCCCGTCCTCGTCGAAGGCGATGATCTCCATCAGCGCCATCCCGACCCCGTCGGTGAGCCCGCCGTGCACCTGCCCCTCGATGATCATCGGGTTGATCCGGGTGCCGCAGTCGTCGACCGCGACGAACCGGCGGACCTTCACCTGGGCCGTGCCCGGGTCCACGTCGACCACGCAGATGTACGCACCGTACGGGTAGGTCAGGTTCTCCGGGTTGTAGCAGACCTGCGCGTCCAGGCCGCCCTCGATCCCCTCGGGCAGGTCGCCGGCACCGTGCGCCCGCATCGCGATGTCCTGAATGGTGACCGATGCGCTCGGGTCGCCCTTGACGTGGAACTCACCCTTGGTCCACTCGAGGTCCGCGACCGAGACCTCCAGCATGCCGGAGGCGATGATCCGGGCCTTGTCCCGAATCTTGCGTGCCACCAGCGCGGCCGCCGCACCGGACACCGGGGTCGAGCGGCTGCCGTACGTACCGAGTCCGAACGGGGTGTTGTCGGTATCGCCGTGTACGACCTCGATGTCGGCCGGCGGGATGCCGATCTCCTCGGCGACGATCTGCGCGAACGTCGTCTCGTGACCCTGGCCCTGGGTCTTGACCGACAGCCGCAGTACGGCCTTGCCGGTCGGGTGCACTCGCAGCTCGCAGCCGTCGGCCATGCCGAGGCCGAGGATGTCCATATCCTTGCGTGGACCGGCGCCGACCGCCTCGGTGAAGAACGAGACGCCGATGCCCATCAGCTCGCCGCGCTCGCGCTTCTCGGCCTGCTCGCGGCGCAACTCGTCGTACCCGGCCATCTCCAGCGCGACCCGCATGGTCGCGTCGTAGTCGCCGGAGTCGTAGACCCAGCCGGTCTTGGTCGTGTACGGGAACTGCTCGGGGCGGATGAAGTTCTTCCTGCGCAACTCGACCGGGTCCATCTTCAACTCGTACGCCAGGCAGTCCACGATCCGCTCGACCAGGTACACCGCCTCGGTGATCCGGAACGAGCAGGCGTACGCCACCCCGCCCGGTGCTTTGTTGGTGTAGACCGCGGTCATCTTGCAGTACGCCGCTTCGAGGTCGTAGCTGCCGGTGAAGACGCCGAAGAAGCCGGCCGGGTACTTCACCGGGGCCGCGGTGCCGTTGAACGCACCGTGGTCGGCGAGCACATTGGTGCGGATGGCAAGGATCTTGCCCTCCCTGGTCGCCGCGATCTCGCCGCGCATGATGTAGTCGCGGGCGAAGCCGGTGCTGGTCAGGTTCTCCGACCTGTCCTCCATCCACTTGACCGGCTTACCGGTGACCAGGGACGCGACGATCGCGCAGACGTACCCGGGGTAGATCGGCACCTTGTTCCCGAAGCCGCCGCCGATGTCGGGCGAGATCACCCGGATCTTGTGCTCGGGCAGCCCGGCCACGAGCGCGTACACGGTCCGGTGCGCGTGCGGTGCCTGGCTGGTGCACCACAGCGTGAGCTTGCCGTCGACCCGCTCGTAGTCCGCGACACACCCGCAGGTCTCCATCGGAGCCGGGTGCACCCGTGGGTACACGATGTCCTCGCTGACCACCACATCGGCCTTGGCGAACACCTGCTCGGTGGCGGCCGCGTCGCCGGTCTCCCAGTCGAAGCAGTGGTTGTCGGTCTTGCCCTCGAGGTCGTCGCGAATGACCGGCGCGTCCGGGGCGAGCGCCCGGCGCGCGTCGACCATCGGCTCCAGTACGTCGTACTCGACGTTGATCAGTTCCAGCGCGTCGCGGGCTGCGTACCGGTCCTCGGCGACGACGAAGGCGACCTCCTGTCCCTGGAAGCGGACCTTGTCGGTCGCGAGCACCGCCTGGACGTCGTTCGACAACGTCGGCATCCAGGCCAGGCTCTGCGCGGCCAGGTCCGCACCGGTGACGACCGCCTTGACCTTCGGGTGTGCCTGGGCCGCGCTGACGTCGACGCTGAGGATCCTTGCGTGCGCGACCGGCGAGCGCAGGATCGCCAGGTGCAGCATGCCCGGCAGGTTGATGTCGTCGCAGTACCGGCCGAGCCCGCGCAGGAACCGCGGGTCCTCCTTGCGGAGCATCCGGCCGTGGCCGACCGGCTTCTGGTCGTTGTCGACGAAGGTCTCGGGCGGCCTCGCCTCGGTTGTGGTCATGACGCACTCCCCGCCGGTTCCGGCTGCGCTCCCTCGGGATGGGTGGCTGCCCAGCGCACCGAGCGCACGATCGTCGCGTACCCGGTGCAGCGGCAGATCTGGCCCGAGATGGCTTCCCTGATCTCCTGCGGCGACGGGTCCGGATTGCGGTCGAGCAGCGCCCGGGCGGTCATCATCATTCCCGGTGTACAGAAACCGCACTGCAGCCCGTGGCACTGCATGAAGCCTTGCTGGACGGGATCCAGCTCGCCGTCCCGCTCCAGGTCCTCGACGGTACGCACCCGGTGGCCGCCGGCCATCGCCGCCAGCACGGTGCAGGACTTGACCGGCTCCTCGTCCAGCCAGACCACACAGGTGCCGCAGTTGCTGGTGTCGCAGCCCCAGTGCGTCCCGGTCAGGCCGAGGTGATCGCGCAGGAAGTGCACGAGCAGGGTCCGGCCCTCGATCTCGGCGACGACCTCGTCGCCGTTGACCGTCATCGACACCTGCATGTCAGCTCCCTTCGGCGATCCGGGCGACCGCCCGGCGCAGTGTCCTGCGGGTCAGTTCGTCGGCGAGATGCCGCTTGTACGCCGCACTGCCGCGCATGTCCGTGTCCGGGGTGCAGCTCTCGGCGGCGATCGCGCCGGCCCGCTCGTACAGTTCCTCGCTGGGCGCGTTGCCGCGCAGCGCTTCCGAGATGGCCGGGATGCCGGTGGTGTTCGGGCCGACCGCGGCCAGCCCGACGCGGGCGTCGGTGATCACGCCGCCGTCCATCCAGACCGCGGCGCCCGCCGACACGATGGCCCAGTCCCCGGCTCGGCGCTCGACCTTCTCGTACGCGCTCGATCCGCCCGGCCGGATCGGGATCCGGATCTCGGTGAGCATCTCCGCGTCGCCGACCGCGGTCTCGTACGGGCCGACGTAGAACTCCTCCATCGACACGACCCGCTCGCCGCCGCTGCCGCGGATCACGCAGCTCGCGTCGAGCGTCGTGCAGACCGCGGACAGGTCCTCGGACGGGTCGGCCTGGCACAGCGAGCCGCCGAGGGTGCCGCGGTTACGGACAACAGGGTCGGCGATCACCTGCTCGGCGTCGCGGAAGATCGGGAACGCCGCCGCGAGCTCGTCGGACTCGAGCAGTTCGCGGTGCCGGGTCATCGCCCCGATCCGGACCTGGCCGGGCTCGACGGTGATGTTGCCGAGTTCGGCATGGAGGTCGTTGATATCGACCAGGTACTCGAAGTTGGCCAGCCGCAACTTCATCATCGGCAGCAGACTGTGACCGCCGGCGACCAGCCGGGCGGTGCTGCCGAGGCGTTCGAGCAGGCCGATGGCCTGGTCGACGGATGCGGCTCGCTCGTACTCGAAGGGCGCGGGAACCTGCATCGGCGACTCCTTCGTCGGCGTGGGTATCCGGAGTATGTCCGCCTGGCCACGCCGACTGTCAACGCCGACCTAAGCCCTTGCTTAACTCCCTCCGATCGCCGGTCCTTCGGGCGCCGCTCGCGCCCGAAGGACCGAAGCCGTCAGCGGTGGACGTAACGGTCGGCTACGATGCCTGGCTGCTCGAGCACCTTGCCGGCGGCCACATCCGCGGCCAGACGGATGTACTGCGCGTGGGTCCAGGCCAATGGCGTCGCCGAGAAGGTCGGCGTACCCGGCTCGAAGCCGTCGGTACCGGCCGGTGGCTGGTGGTCCCACACCTGCTCGGGCAGCATCGCGCCGGGACCCGCGGCCTGTGCGATCGCGGCGATCTGTTGGCGGGCGGCACCGGCATCGCCGGTCGCGAGCTGGTACTCACCGCGCTCGCCGTTCAAGAGCGGCCAGGCCCGGCCGAGCGTTATCCGGGAGTCGTCGGGCAGCCCGAACTCCCACTGGTCGCCGTTGCGCTTCTCGCCATACCCGTCGAACGACGCCCGGTGCCAGTACATACCGTGGCCGGTCGGTACGCCGAGCTGCGCGTCGATGACGCCGAGGCTGTTCGCGACGGCCGGGTCGTCGGCGGGCAGTACCCCGAGGCGGACCAGGTCGAGGAAGCTCGGGTCGACCACACGCCGCTGATCCACGTTGGACGGCCCGCTGTCGCCGATCGTGTATGTCGTACCCGCGTTCGGGTTGCCGTCCTTGGTCAGCCGCAAGAAGTACGGTCCGCTCGAGTACGGTCCAGTGGTCGTCACGGTCCAGCCCTTGACCCGGGCCTGCCAGTCGTCGGCGGTGGCGAGGTACCGCGTGGAAGACGCGGTGTCACCGTTCGCTCGGGCGATCTCCGCGGCGCAGACCAGACCGGCGATCTCACTGGCGATCGTCGCGGGCGAGTAGCCGGACTGGTTCTCCCAGCGGTCCTGCGGCGACCACGGCGCCCGGTTGCCGTCCTGCTCGAAACCGAGCAGGAAGTCGGCGGCCAGCTTGACGTGGGACCACGTGTTCGCGTCGGTGCGGCCGAGCTGATGCGCCAGGACGATCGGCAGCGCGACCTCGTCGAGCTGCAGGCCGCCCCACACCGGAGTGCCGTCCACGCGGGAGTTCTGCGGGAACGACCCGTCGGGCTTCTGCTGCACGCCGAACAGGAAGTCAAGCGCACGGTTGGCGCCGCCCCTGTCGCCGGCGGCGATCAGTGCGGTCGCGATCTGGTAGAGATCCCTGGACCAGACCAGGTGGTACGGCCCGGACGGGTCGTCCTTGCCCCAGATCCACGGCATCGTCGGTGCAGCGACGTATGCGCCGCGGTGGGTCTTGTCCTCGCTGGCGGCAAGCACCATCGCCGACACCCGGTACAGGGTGCGCTGCTGCTCACTCCTGAGCGACGAGCGCGGGGTCGCGATGCCGTTCAGGTACGCGTGCCAGCCGGCCGCGTACGCCTCGGCGGTGTCGTCGAATCCACTGCGCAGCGAAGTGCTGGCACCGGCTTGCGCGGTGGACGCGTCCGGGCCGAAGGCCAGCGCCAGGGTGCTGCGGTCACGGCCGGGTCGGCCCGTGAGCCCGGTCGCAGCGGTCTGGACCACGTTGCCGGTGGCGGCCGAGCTGTAGGTCCAGTCCATGCGACCGTCGGCGAGTAGATCGGTCCAGCCGTCACTCGTACCGCGGAACCCACTGGACAGGGCGGTGAAAGGCGGCGAGCCTGCCAAGGCGCTCGCCGACGACCCGTCGGTCGCGACCAGTGTGCGGCCCTCGGTGCGACCGGAATCGTCGTTCCGGGTGTTCGACAGGGCCGGGTCGTACACGGCGAACAACTGGTGCGGCGTCCCCGCGGTGAAGCGTACTTCGACCACCACGGTGGCCCGCGCCGGATCGGTCACATATGTCGCTGTGAGCTGCCACTGGCCCGCCCGGTCGGCGATGGTCTGCCGGTAGGACAGGCTGCGGCTGTCAATCTGCTCAGTGCGGACCTGAACGTCCGCGCCGTCGCGAGCACGCACGGCGTGGCCTCGACCGTCGGCGACGACGAACTCCAGTGCTCGCGCGGACGGCGAACTGAGATCGGGATAGTAGATCTCGCCGAGACCACCCTCCTTCTGGACCGTCAGCCACGTCTTGCTTGCGGGTGCGGTAGCGGTGGCGAAACCCGACTTGTCGGCCGGCTGGAACTGCTCTTCAGCCCCCGGGGCTCCGGGAGCCGGTCCGGTGGCCGGACCGGCCTGGGCCGGCATGATCGGGCCGAGGGCGAGCGCGGCGCCAGTCGCCACCACGGCGATTTTGCGGAACAACGACACAACAGCCTCCACGTGAGGACAGTGCCGCCGCGGGTGTGGCGGCACCCGTGGCGAGCCCGTACCCACCTCCGCGGTGGCTACCCGGACCGATCGGCCTGTCGGCGCCCTTCAGCGGCTGCAGACGCAGATGACGGCGGTCGCCAGCGCGCGGAGGCCGGACTTGATCCGGTCGACGTCGTACGACTCCGACCGCAGCGCCTGATAGAGGTCGGCCGCCAGCGGCGCGAGCAGTGCGTGCGCCAGGTAGTCCGCGTCCTTGTTCGTCTCCTCGAGGAGAACGGCGACGTGTCGGTGCCAGAACCGGTACGCACCGACCCGGTACCGGGAACCGGTGGCAGCGTTCTCGCTGTCCAGCAGCAGTTCGACGTGAGACTCCAGCAGGTCGACGTACGCGTCGAGGAAGGCGCACAACCGCTCCGCCGCGGGAGCGCCTGGGCCGAGCGGCGGCGGGCCGTGGAGGATCCGCTCCTGCAACTCGCGCTCGCGTTCGTCGAGCAGCGCTACGGCGAGCCCGGCCCGGTCGCCGAACCGCCGGAAGACCGTGCCCTTTCCGACGCCGGCCGCTGCCGCGATCGCGTCGAGCGAGACGTTCCGGACGCCGTTCTCGGCGAACAACCGCTCGGCCGCTGCCAGCACCTTGAGCCGGTTACGCCGCGCGTCGGCCCGTTCCGGTTTCTCGGCACCGGCCAGCGGCAGTTGTGAACCGGACCGTGGTCCGTTATGCTCCTGCATGTAACGGACTATAGTCCGGTTTCTTCTCTTTGTCAGGAGGACACCACAATGGCGCACATCGCCATCGCGTACCACTCCGGCTACGGCCACACCGCCCGCCAGGCCGCCGCCGTCGCCCGCGGGGTCGAGTCGGTCGAGGGCGTGACCGTCGAACTGCTCACCGTCGATGAGCCCGACGACGAGCTGTGGGCCAGGCTTACCGCCGCCGACGCGATCATCTTCGGTACGCCGACCTATATGGGAAGCCCGAGCGCGGTCTTCAAGGCGTTCGAGGAGGCCGCCGTCGGCCCGGTCTGGGCGAAGAACCTGGCTTGGCGGGACAAGATCGCCGCCGGGTTCACCAACTCCAAGGCGATGTCCGGGGACAAGCTGAACAGCCTGCTCTCGCTGGCTGTGTTCGCCGCACAGCACGGGATGATCTGGGTCGGGCTCGACCTCTACCCGGGCTGGGCGGAAAGCACCGCGAGCATCGAGGACCTGAACCGGCTCGGCAGTTGGATGGGTGCGATGGCCCAGTCCGACGCCGACCTGTCCGCCGAGAAGGCCCCGCCGGAGACCGATCTGCGTACAGCGGAGGTACTCGGCGCCCGGGTCGCCCGGATCACCCTGCGGCACCTGCGCGGTGCCGCCGCTGCCTGATGGCCTGGCTCCTGCTGCTGGCCGCGGCCGGGTTCGAGATCGCGTTCGCGGCCAGCATCAAGCCGTCGGACGGATTCACCCGGCTGTGGCCGAGCCTGGCGGTGGTCGTGTTCGGGTCCATCTCGGTGGTGCTGCTGTCCAAGACGCTGGACCGGCTGCCGGTCGGTACGGCGTACGCGGCCTGGACCGGGCTCGGCACTGTCGGCGTGGTCGCGCTGGGCATCGCCGTGTTCCATGAGCCGGTGACTCTGGTCCGGGTCGGCTGTATCGCGCTGATCGTCGCCGGCGTCATCGGACTGCGGCTGGCCGGCTCCGGCTGACATGCTGGGGCGGTGACGTACCGGCGGACCGACACCGAGCCGATCGCCGGCGCATCCGGCCGAACCGCGTGGATCGACCCGTGAGGCTGGACGAGGAGGAGTGCCGGCGGCGCCTGGCTGAAGCGCGAGTGGCGCGGTTGGCGACCGCTGATGCAACGGGACGGCCGCACCTTGTTCCGATCACGTTCGGGTTGGACGGTGACGACCTGGTGTTCGTGATCGACCTCAAACCCAAGACGACCAGCGCGCTCAAGCGGCTCCGCAACATCGAGGAGAACCCGAGGGTGTCGGTTCTCATTGACGGCTACGACGACGACTGGACGCAACTGTGGTGGGTTCGCGCCGACGGGCGGGCGAGCATCGCCGATCCGACGACGGCCGACTTGGAGTTGCTGTCGGCCAAGTACCCGCAGTACCGCGAAGCGCCGCCGCCCGGTCCGGCGGTACGCATCACCATCACAAGACTCACTGGTTGGAAGCCGTGAGGGTGGCGGCGTACGAGTCCAGCACGGAGTAGTCGGCCGTGCTGATGAGGATGGTCGTCGCGCCATCCGCGGTACGGACCAGAGCGTGATCGTCGGTAGTGGTCGAGGCTGTGCGCTGCCAGGTGTTGCCGCCGATCGTCGATGTGCCGGCGTCGTTCGTCTCGCCGAGCGTGTCGGACACGAACCGACCGGCCGCGCCGTTGGACTGTTCCAGCCCGATGTACCGCCGGTCCGGGGTGATCACGCCGAGGTGCCAGGTGAACGGCTTGCCGGACTCGGCTCCCGCCTGTGCGCTCGTCGCCCGCCAGCCCGACGGCATCGGATCCGGCGCGAGCACCGGGTATGGCGCGACCTTGCGCGCCATCGCCAACTGGCCGCTGTAATCGATCGCGTGGACCGTCTCCTGCGCGGGTCGCTGGACCACCAGCCCGAGCAGCGCGACAACGGCCAGGCACGCCAGCAGGCCCCCGATCATGTTCTTCATCGTCCGGGACCTGGCCCGGTCGGCCGCCGCAGCGGCCCGAGCTCCGGCCTGGCCGCTGGCCTGGTCGTTCGCCGGATCGCCTGACATGGCCCCAGTCTCCCGGTTGGCTACGATCCCGCCATGACCGGCCCCACATCCCCGTCCGCCCCGGGTCCCGTGCTGGTCGTCGGCGAGGCGCTCGTCGACGTGGTCCGCGGCCACGCGACCCCCGGCGGCTCGCCGGCCAACGTCGCGGTCGGCCTGGCCCGGCTCGACGTACCGGTCGAACTCGCGACGCGGTTCGGGACCGACGTGTACGGCGTCCTGCTGGCCAAGCATCTGGCGGGCAACCGGGTGCGCCTGGCGTCCGGCACGGTCGACCCGGCGTTCCGTACCGCCACCGCGACCGCAACGCTCGACACCGACGGGGTGGCCTCGTACGAATTCGACATCGACTGGCGACCACCGGCGCTGCGGCTGCCGGACGGATGCGTCGCGGTACACACCGGCTCGATCGCGACGGTGCTCGCGCCCGGCTCAGCCGACGTACGCGAATTCGTCGAGACGCTGACGGGCAGCCCGGTCACGGTGACGCTCGACCCGAACGCGCGGCCGACCATCACCCCCGATCCCGTGCAGGCCTGGTCAGCGACCACCGAGCTCGCAGCGAATGCGGAGCTGGTCAAGCTCAGCGAGGAGGACTGCGAGTTCCTCCAGCCCGGCCGCACCCCGCAGGAGATCGCAGCGAATCTCCTTGCGGACCGGACCAAATGTGTCGTGATCACCCTCGGCGGCGAAGGCGCGATCGGCATCACCAAGCAGGCGACGGTGCAGGTCCCGGCGCCGCGCATCGAAGTTGTCGACACGGTTGGTGCGGGCGACTCGTTCATGTCCGCGCTGATCGCCGGGCTGGACCGGCGCGGCCTGCTCGGCAGCACCCGGCTCGCCGGCGTCGAGGACCACCTCGAGGACGTGCTCGCGACCGCGACCCGGGCCGCCGCTATCACCTGCACCCGCCCGGGCGCCGATCCGCCCACCCTGGCCGAGCTCGCGTGAAGGTCGGCGCGCTGGCATAGGGTCGCGACATGCGCATGCTCGTGATCGGTGGCACCAGGTTCGTCGGCCGGTACGTCGTGGCGGCCGCACTCGCTCGCGGCCACGAGGTGAGCCTGCTGCACCGCGGCCAGACCGGCGCCGGCCTGTTCCCGCAGGCCGAGCACCTGACCGCCGACCGCGACTTCGAGGCGGCGCTCGTCAAAGCGCTCGACGGCCGCAGCTTCGACGCGACCGTCGACGTCTGCGCGTATGTGCCACGCCAGGTCCGCATCCTCGCGGAGGTGCTCGGCGGCCGGGGCGGCCATCACGTGTACGTGTCGTCGGTGTCCGCGTACGCAGATCCACCCGAGCCGGGCGCGGACGAGTCAAGCCCGCTGGTCGAGTTGGACGACAAGTCGACCGAGGAGGTCACCGAGACGACGTACGGCGGGCTGAAGACCGAGTGCGAGCGCGCGGCGAAGGCAGCGTACGGCGAGCAGAACGTGACGATCGTCCGGCCGACCTATGTCGTCGGGCCACACGATCCGACCGGCAGATTCACCCGCTGGGTGGACCGGATCCGCAAGGGCGGCGAGGTGCTCGCGCCCGGCCCGGCCGACGCACCGATGCAACTGGTCGACGCCCGCGATCAGGGCACCGTGATGGTGTCTCTGGCCGAGCGGCGGACGGCGGGTGCGTTCAACACGATCGGCATCGCCCCGCCGTTCTCCTTCGCCGACATGCTCGAGTCGATCGTCGACACGGTCGGCCCGGCGGGCACAAGGCTCGTGTGGGTCGACGCCGACCGGCTCGCAGGCGAAGGCGTAGGCGGCAGCATGTTCCCGTTGTGGTCCGAGGGAGGCCGCGAGTACGCGTTGGCGATGTCCAACGAGGCGATCCTGGCCGCCGGCATGCCGGTCCGCCCGCTCGCCGACACGATCCGCGACACCCTGACCTGGATCGACCAGCCCAATGGCGACGCGGTCTACCGCACCCCGCCGCTGTCCGCCGAGCGCGAGGCCGAACTGCTGGCGAAGCTAGTGCGCTAGCCGCCAGCGCTTCGACGGGCCGCGCTTGATCTTGACGTCGGCCATGACCGACCGGGCCCGGATGTGGAAGATCCTCGACTCCGGCGTGCTCGGCGCTCCCTGACCGTCCTCCTTGACCGAGCCGAGGATCGGCTGGCCGTCCAGGTCGACGATCGCGTCCTGCGGCACCCGCACGGTGACGTCGGCCATCACCGCGGTGACGTCGACCCACACCTCTTTGAACGGGATCTCCGCCTGGGTGTAGTCGAGCTTGACGTCGCCGAGCACGGCGTTGACGTCCATATGCTGCGGCGTCCGCCATGGGCCGGACTTCTTTGTCTCCGAGAGCACCACCCGGATCTGCCTGGGTGCCTCGATCAGCCCGGACGAGCTCGGTTGGGCGAGCCCGTTCGGAAGGTCCGAGCTTACCTCGACCAGCTCGCCATATGTCTTCGCGGCATACGCCTGCTCGAGCCGGTCCTCCAGTTCGGGGTAGGTCAGCCGGCCCTCGCCGGCCGCCGCCCGCAGCACCTCGGCGACGTCCTCACGCTCGCGGTCCGATACCCGGCGCCGCAGCGCCAGCTCGTCGTGTGCCTCCTCCACCCGGCAAGCCTCGCATGTCTCAGCCCGGAGCGGATGCGTACGATCCCCGGCTCTACCCTGGGGTCACCCTGATCCTGATCTCCCCGGAGGCTGCGCGGTGCCCGAGTTCGCCTATTCCGACCTGCTCCCGCTGGGGCCGGACGACACGTCGTACCGGCTCCTCGGCACGGACGGGGTGAGCACGTTCACCGCCGGCGGGCGGACCTTCCTGCGGGTCGAGCCATCGGTTCTGCGGACGCTCACCGAGGAGGCGATACACGACATCTCGCACTTCCTGCGTACGTCGCACCTGGCGCAGCTGCGCAAGATCATCGACGACCCGGAGTCCAGCGGGAACGACCGGTTCGTCGCCCTCGACCTGCTCAAGAACGCGAACATCGCGGCCGGCGGCGTGCTGCCGATGTGCCAGGACACCGGCACCGCGATCGTGATGGGCAAGAAGACCGAGGGCGTTCTCACCAGCGCCGACGACGCGGAATGGATCAGCCGCGGCGTGTACGACGCGTACACCAAGCTCAACCTGCGCTACTCGCAACTCGCGGCACTGACCATGTGGGATGAGAAGAACACCGGTTCGAACCTGCCGGCCCAGGTCGAGATCTACTCCGTGCCCGGCGACGACCCGGCGTACAAGCTGCTGTTCATGGCCAAGGGTGGCGGCTCGGCCAACAAGTCGTTCCTGTACCAGGAGACCAAGGCGGTGCTCAACCCGGCGCGGATGATGGAGTTCCTGGACGAGAAGATCCGCTCGCTCGGGACCGCCGCCTGCCCGCCGTACCATCTCGCGATCGTCATCGGCGGTACGTCGGCCGAGTACGCGCTCAAGACGGCGAAGTACGCATCGGCACGGTACCTCGACACCTTGCCGACGGCTGGCACACCGGTCGGCCACGGGTTCCGGGACCTCGAGATGGAGCAGCAGGTCTTCGAGCTCACCCAGCAACTCGGCATCGGCGCCCAGTTCGGGGGCAAGTACTTCTGCCACGACGTGCGGGTGATCCGGCTGCCCCGGCACGGCGCGTCCTGCCCGGTCGCGATCGCGGTGTCGTGTTCGGCGGACCGGCAGGCGCTGGCCAAGATCACGGCTGACGGCGTGTTCCTCGAACAGCTCGAGCGCGACCCGGCGCGGTTCCTGCCCGAGGCGACACTGGACGAGGGCGAAGTGGTCCGGATCGACCTGAACCAGCCGATGGACGACATCCGTGCCGAGCTGTCGAAGCTGCCGGTCAAGACCCGGCTGTCGCTGTCCGGACCGCTGGTGGTGGCCCGCGACATCGCGCACGCCAAGATCAAGGAGCGGCTCGACGCGGGCGAGCCTATGCCGGCGTACCTGCGCGAGCACGCCGTCTACTACGCCGGTCCGGCCAAGACGCCCGTGGGCTATGCGTCCGGGTCGTTCGGGCCGACCACCGCGGGCCGGATGGACGCGTACGTCGACCAGTTCCAGGCCGCCGGCGGCTCCTTCGTGATGCTTGCCAAGGGCAACCGTTCGGCCAAGGTGACGCAGGCGTGCAAGCAACACGGCGGCTTCTATCTGGGCTCCATCGGCGGACCGGCGGCGCGGCTGGCCCAGGACTGCATCAAGTCCGTCGACGTGCTGGAGTACGCCGAGCTCGGGATGGAGGCCGTCTGGAAGATCCTGGTCGAGGACTTCCCGGCGTTCGTCGTGGTCGACGACAAGGGCAACGACTTCTTCGCCGACACCACCCGCCCGGTCGCCCTCACCATCCGCCGTCGCGGCTAGCGCCTGTTACGAAAGTGGCTGGTGTGGACGGCTGGCCATGCCCGCCAGCCGAGTCGCGCGTGCCCGGTTGTGGGTCCGCTCGCCTTGTGGTGACTTCCTGCAGCACTATGCAGCGTCCCAACCCACACCAGTGTGCCGGAACCTTCGATCCCGCCCACGCCCTGCCCTCTCGCCGGCCCAGTGTGGACAAGCGCTCGCTGCGTCCGAACAGCTGGTGCCGAATCCGCGCCAGGTCTTCGGACGTAAGGGAGTCAGCCGGCGGGGGTGGCTACGGCGGGGTCGGGGAGGCGGGCGAGGAGGGCTTTCGCCGCACGGAGGAGCTCCGCCTCGTCGTGTCCGAATCCGTCGAGATACGACCGCACCGCGTGGCGCACCAGCCGCAGCTCCTGGTCTTCCAGCTCGATGGTGTACATAGCCTCAGAGTAGGGCTCGAGGGGGACACTTCGCGGGGTTTTTCACCCTTTCGCAACCCGTATACGACCCTGGTGGAACCATGACGGAGCGTCTACCCGGCCATGCCGGTGCACAAACCCGCGGTAGGCAACAATCACCCCCGTGACAACGACGATCGCGAGGGCCGAAACCGACCGCGGCGAGGTGGTCTTGCGGCGGCGTGCGGACGGCGCGATCGAGCTTCGGGTGAACGGCGTGTTCGTGATGGACGACCGCGAAACCCGTAGCGAGGAACTGCTCGCGCAGGCCGCGCTCGAGGCCCAGGACCGGCCGCACACACTGCTCGTCGGCGGGCTCGGGCTGGGGTTCACAGTACGAGCGCTGCTGACCGACGAACGCGTACAGCGGGTCACCGTCGCGGAGATCGAGCCCAGCCTGGTCGAGTGGATGCGTACCGGGCTCATCCCGTCTGTACTCGACGGCGAGCGGGTCGAGGTCGAGATCGGCGACGTCCGCGATGTCGTGAGGGCGTGCCCGGACGGGACGTACGACGGTGTCCTGCTCGACGTCGACAACGGACCCGGCAACCTCGTGTACGACGCGAACGCAGAGATCTATCAGGCCGGCTTCCTGACCGAATGCCGACGGGTGCTGCGCCCGGGCGGTGTGCTGACCGTGTGGTCGTCGACCTCGTCGGCCGCTCTCGCCGACGGCCTGCGGGACGTGTTCGGCAGCTGTGCCGAACGACCCGTATCGGTC
Organism: Actinomycetota bacterium; assembly: GCA_046765875.1. Lineage (GTDB taxonomy): Bacteria > Actinomycetota > Actinomycetes > Propionibacteriales > Kribbellaceae > DASRHY01. The sequence continues at coordinate 15,155 of JBKPSJ010000222.1, read as the reverse complement.
GACCTGCAGGGCCGGGCCGAGATCTACACGGTGTACGAAGCCCGCGCCTGACCGCCGTCGTACGCTGCAGGCATGGCTGACGACGAGTTCCGCATCGAGCACGACACGATGGGCGAGGTCCGGGTTCCGCGGGACGCGCTGTGGCGCGCTCAGACCCAGCGCGCGGTGGAGAACTTCCCGATCTCGGGACGGCCGCTGGACCCGTCGCTGATCCACGCGCTGGCGGCGATCAAGGCCTCGGCGGCGGTGGTGAACGCCGACCTCGGAGTACTCGACAAGGAACGAGCCGACGCGATCGTCACGGCGGCGGAGCAGATCGCGACTGGCGACTACGACGACCAGTTCCCGATCGACGTCTACCAGACCGGCTCCGGCACCTCGTCGAACATGAACACCAACGAGGTGATCGCGACGCTGGCCGGTGACGGCGTACACCCCAACGACCACGTGAACGCGAGCCAGTCCAGCAACGACACCTTCCCGTCGGCGATCCACGTCGCCGCGACCGCCGGCGTCGTCCAGAGCCTGCTGCCCGCGCTGGAGCACCTGGCCGCCTCTCTGGCGATCAAGGGCGCCGAGTTCGCCGACGTGGTCAAGTCCGGCCGTACCCACCTGATGGACGCGACCCCGGTGACGCTCGGCCAGGAGTTCGACGGGTACGCCGCGCAGATCCGGCGCGGCGCCGAGCGGGTCCGCGCGACCCTGCCGAGGGTGTCCGAGCTCCCCCTGGGCGGAACGGCGGTGGGCACCGGCATCAACACCCCGCCCGGCTTCGCCGCCAAGGTGATCGCCGAGCTGAACCGGCGGACCGGACTGTCGTTGACAGAGGCAACCGATCACTTCGAGGCGCAGGGCGCGCGTGACGGGCTGGTCGAGTTGTCCGGCCAGCTCAAGACCGTCGCGGTCAGCCTGACCAAGATCTGCAACGACCTGCGCTGGATGGGCTCCGGCCCGCGGGCCGGACTCGGCGAGATCCAGCTGCCCGACCTGCAGCCCGGGTCGAGCATCATGCCCGGCAAGGTCAACCCGGTGATCTGCGAGGCGACGCTGATGGTGGCCGCGCAGGTGATCGGCAACGACGCCGCGATCACCGCCGGCGGCGCGGCCGGCAACTTCGAGCTCAACGTGATGCTGCCGATGATCGCGCGCAACATCCTCGAGTCGATCCGGCTGCTGGCCAACGTCTCGAACCTACTCGCCGACCGCTGCGTCGACGGCATCACCGCGAACGTCGAGCACTGCCGAACGCTGGCCGAGTCGTCGCCGTCGATCGTGACCCCGCTGAACCGCTACATCGGGTACGAGAACGCCGCCGCCGTCGCCAAGAGCGCGCTGAAACAGGGCAAGACGATCCGCCAGGTCGTGGTCGAGGAGGGGTACGTCCAACGCGGCGACCTCACCGAGGAGCAACTCGACGCGGCCCTGGACGTGCTGTCGATGACAAGGCCCGGATCCTGACCCGCGCCGGCACTACGCGGCGTCGCCGCAGATGCCAGGATCTGTGACGTGACAGCGTTCTGGACACCAGGCACGCAGATCCAGTGGATCTACCTGGGCCGCCGGCACGGCGTACCGAACGTGCGCCCGATGACAGTCGTCGAGCACGACGCCGACCGGCTGGTCGCCTGGCTCGCAGGTGGTACGCCACTGATCAAGCCGGTCTTCCCCGACGGCCGCGAGGTACGTACGGCGGGGCTGGAGGAGATGTTCGTCGGCCCCCGGGTGGCCGAACTGGCCACCTGGCGCGGGACCGGCGTACTGAAGGTGTCGCCGGTCGGCAGGCCGTGGTCGATCTGGCACTTCTGGCGGCCCGACGGGCGCTTCAACGGCTGGTACGTCAACCTGGAGACGCCGCACGAGCGCGACATCGCATCGCGTACCACGACCACCGAGGACCTGGTGCTCGACCTGTGGGTCTCCCTCGACCGCTCGGTGCGCCGCAAGGACGAGGACGAGCTGGCGATGGCCCTCAAGGTCGGCAGGTTCGACGAGGGGCAGGTCCTCGAGATCGAGGCGTACGCCGCTGCCGCCGAGCAGGAGGTCAGGGCCTGGCGAGCACCGTTCAACGAGGCCTGGAAGGACTGGCGACCGGATCCGGCCTGGCCGCTGCCGCCGGCCCCGAGCGGTTTCGACATCGCCTACGTCGCGCCGGACCTAGCGGACTGAGAGATCAGTACCAGCCGGTGGCTTGTGAGTGGTCCCACGCACTGCAGGGGGTGCCGTACGCGTCCTGGATGTAGTCCAGGCCCCACTTGATCTGGGTGATCGGGTTGGTCCGCCAGTCCGACCCGTACTCGGCCATCCGGTTGCCCGGGAGCGCCTGCGGGATGCCGTACGCGCTCGACGTCGGGTTGTCCGCGTCATACCGCCAGCCCGACTCGCGGGTCCACAGGCTGTCGAGGCAGGGCCACTGGCCGTCACTCCAGCCGTGGTCGGCGAGCAACCGGCGGGCCACCTCGCGCGGGGTGCCCTCGTACTTGCGCTTCTCCGCCTCGATCCGGGCCCGTTCGGCGTCCCGGCTGGCGCGCTCGCGGCGGGACGAGACCGCCGCCTTGCCGAGGGCGTAGGCGCGGGCCGCGGCGGCCTTGCGGGCCAGCCGCTTGACCCGCGCCTCGTCCTGCTTGCGGATCTTCTCCTTCTCGATCGCCTCGATCTGGCTGCGCCGCTGAACCACGCCCAGCGCGCGCTGCTCGGCGGTCAGCGGCACCGGCCGGATCCTGCCGTTCGCCTGGGCCTTCCGGACGGCCATCTGGGCCCGGTTCTCGATCGGGTCGCTGGCCACCGTGGACGGACCGTTGCGCAGGTACACCGCGCCGAATGCGAGGACGACAACGACGGCGAAAACGCCACACACGACACTCACGGCGAAGGTGCGCTTCGCTTTCATTCCGTCCTTCCGGAGGTCGAGGGGAAACCAGCGGATGTGTGCACCCCCGCAGTGCAGGCACCAACTTTGGTGGAAAACCTCTCACATCACAAGAGGGTCACGAAAGTCGGCCCGCCGGATCTCCGAATCAGGACCTACAGCTGGACGTCCTCCAACATCTCGGTGACCAGCGCCGCGATCGGCGAACGCTCGGAGCGGGTCAGCGTGACGTGCGCGAACAGCGGGTGCCCCTTCAGTTTCTCGACCACCGCGACGACGCCGTCGTGCCTGCCGACCCTGAGGTTGTCTCGCTGAGCCACGTCGTGTGTCAGTACCACCCTGGAGTTGGCGCCGACCCGCGACAGCACGGTCAGCAGTACGTTGCGCTCCAGCGACTGCGCCTCGTCGACGATCACGAACGAGTCGTGCAGCGAGCGGCCGCGGATGTGGGTCAGCGGCAGCACCTCGAGCATCCCGCGGTCGAGCACCTCGTCGATCACGTCGCCATTGGCCAGCGCGCCGAGCGTGTCGTACACGGCCTGCGCCCAGGGCTGCATCTTCTCGGACTCCGAGCCGGGCAGGTAGCCCAGTTCCTGACCGCCGACCGCGAACAGCGGACGGAACACGACAACCTTCTTGTGCTGGCGGCGCTCCATCACCGCCTCCAGCCCGGCGCACAGCGCCAGTGCCGACTTACCGGTGCCGGCCCGGCCACCCAGCGAGATGATCCCGACGTCGGGGTCGAGCAGCAGGTCGAGCGCGACCCGCTGCTCGGCGGACCGGCCGCGGATCCCGAACGCCTCGCGGTCGCCACGGACCAGCCGGATCCGCTTGTCCGGCATCACCCGGCCGAGCGCACTGCCGCGTTCGGACAGCAGCACCAGACCGGTATGGGTCAGGAAGTCGCGCGCCTCGGGCAGGTCGAGCACGCTCTCGTCGTAAAGCTTGTCGACGTCGGCCGCGGACACCTCGAGCTCGGCCATGCCGGTCCAGCCGGACTCGATCGCCAGCTCGGCGCGGTACTCCTCGGCCCGCAGACCGCTCGAGGACGCCTTGACCCGCATCGGCAGGTCCTTCGACACCAGCGTGACGTCATGGCCCTCGGCCTGCAGGTTGCACGCGACCGCGAGGATGCGGCTGTCGTTGTCGCCGAGCCGGAAGCCGGCCGGCAGCGTACCCGGATCCGAATGGTTCAGCTCGACGCGGACGGTGCCGCCCTTCGCGCCGACCGGGAGCGGGGCGTCCAGACGCCCGTGGAGGACACGCAGTTCGTCCATCAACCTCAAGGCGGTACGAGCGAAGTAGCCCAGCTCCGGGTGGTGCCGCTTCGCCTCCAGCTCGGTGATCACGACCACCGGGATGACGATCTCGTGCTCGTCGAACCGCAGGAGTGCGTGCGGGTCGGACAGCAGGACCGAGGTGTCCAGGACGTAGGTGCGGTGGTTCTTGCGGCGCACGGTGCTCACCGACGAACCGGTTCCCTTGCTGGCGTTGCTGCGCTGTGTCGCGGCCATGTCAGCGTGTCCTCTCGGGGCCGCGACGCGCACCACGCCCGGCCCACCGTCGTTAGGTGATGGACCGGGACCGTGCCCGGGGATCTGGTGCAGACCCCCTCTGGATATTCACAGAAATCAATGCAAACGACCCGGCGTACCGCCTGGGTCTCCGACCCGCCGGATCGGCTCTCATGGAGCTTCCGGCGATACGTCGCTCTGCATCGATCGGGCCTCCCGGACGACCGGCTTCCCCACCGGCTGTCTCTTGCGACTTTAAGTGTGGCAGATCGGGGCCGCACATCGACACGCCCGAGCAAGCGTTAACGCAGCGTTAAGCCCCGTAACGGCGCTCACGTTGCGCGTACGAGCGGATGGCGCGCAGGAAGTCGACGTGCCGGAAATCCGGCCACAGCGCCTCGCAGAAGTAGAACTCGCTCAGCGCGCTCTGCCACAGCAGGAAGCCGCCGAGCCGCTGCTCGCCCGACGTACGGATCACCAGGTCCGGGTCCGGCTGGCCCTTGGTGTACAGGTGCTGGGCGATGTGCTCGACGTCGACCCGGTCGGCAAGTTCCTCGATCGAGATGCCCTTGGCCGCCTCCTCCAGCAGCAGCGCGCGGACCGCGTCGGCCAGCTCGCGGCGGCCGCCGTACCCGACCGCGACGTTGACCAGCATCCCGTCCACCTTGGCGGTGGCGGCCTCGGCGTGCTTGAGCGCCTCGGCCGTCGGCGCGGGCAACAGGTCGAGCGCGCCGACCGGGTGGATCCGCCAGCGGCCGATCGCGACCAGTTCCTCGACGGTCTGCTCGATGATGCCGAGCAACGGCTCGAGCTCCTCGGCCGGCCTGGACAGGTTGTCGGTGGACAGCATCCACACCGTGACGACCTTGACGCCGAGGTCGTCACACCAGTCGAGGAACTCCGAGATCTTGTTCGCCCCGGCCTCGTGCCCGGTCGACGGCGGATTGCCGAACGCGCGTGCCCAGCGCCGGTTGCCGTCGATGATCACGCCGATGTGTTGCGGGATCTGCTCGGGTCTGAGCTCGCGTGCCAGCCGCCGCTCGTAGACGGCGTACAGAACGTCACGTAGTCGATGCTTGCCCGGTCGGCGCATGCAGACTCCTCGTCACGGCTGTCCATCAACGCTAGCCGACCGTGCGGCCTCGCGATAGCACGCCGAAGTGCCCGTCCGCTTATACCCGGACGGGCACTTCGCCTTCCCGACGGTCGTCAGTGGCCGGCACCACCGCGGGCCTTGCGCGGCAGCCGGAACCCGATCACGAACGCGATCACGATCAGGCCAATCGTCGCGAGCAGCGAGACCTGAACTCCGTCCAGCGCGGCGGCCTGGTGCGCGGCCTGGCCGGTCCCGCTGGGCGACTCGAGCATGCCGAAGAACACCGAGCCGATCACCGCGACACCCAGCGCGATACCGAGTTGCTCGAACGAGCCGAGCATCCCGCTGGCCGAACCGACCTCGTGGTCCGCGACCCGGCCAAGGATGATGTCGAACAGCGGGACGAAGATCATCCCCATGCCCGCACCGCCGACCAGGTTCGGCGCCACCAGATCCCAGTGCGACACCGCGGCACCGGTCGCCTGCAGCACGGCGTACATCCCGATCAGGCCGGCGGCCATCAGAACCAGGCCGATGTGCAACAGGGTCCGGCCGAGCTTGGCCATCAGCGCGCCGCCGAACCCCGAGCCGATCAGCGCGCCGAACGCCCACGGGGCCATCGTCAGGCTGGCGTGGATCGGGCTGAAACCGAGACCGATCTGCAGGAACATGCCGAGCACGAACGTCCCAGCCATCGCGGCGAAGAAGACGACTGCGAACACCACGCCCGACACGTACGACCGGTTGCGGAACACGCTCGGCTCGACCAGCGTCGCCTTGCCGGCCCGCTTGCGTCGCGCCTGGTACCAGCCGAAGCCGCCCAGCACCGGACCGGACGCTGCCAGCGTCACCTGCAGCCAGTGCGGCCAGCCCAGCTCACGACCCTGCACCAGCGGGAACACCAGGGCGAACACGCCCGCACCGGCCAGCACCAGACCCGGAGCGTCCAGCTTGGTCTCCGCGCTGCGCTGCGACCGCGGCAGGTACCGGGCGGCGATCACGAACGACGCGATTCCCAGCGGTACGTTCACCAGGAAGATCGAGCGCCAGCCCGAGCCGAACAGGTCGAGGTCGAGCAGCGTGCCGCCGACGATCGGGCCGATCACCGCGGACAGCCCCATGATCGGGCCGAACACGCCCCACGCCTTGGTCATCTCGTCCTGGCTGAACAGATCCCGCGCCAGCCCGAAGCCCTGCGGCAGCATCACCGCGGCGAACGCGCCCTGCAGCACCCGGGATCCGATCAGCATGTTCGGCGAGACCGCGCACGCGCACAGCAGCGACGTGACGGTGAAGCCGCCGACGCCGATGAGAAGCGCCTGCTTGCGCCCGAGCAGATCGCCGAGCCGGCCACCGGCGAGCAGGAGCACCGCCAGCGCCATCGTGTAGCCGGCCGCCATCCACTGCAGCGTCGCGGTAGAGCCACCGAGGTCGGCGCGGATCGCGGGTGCGGCGACGCCCATCACGGTCGAGTCGAGCAGGTCCATCACGCTCGCGACCAGGACGGCGGAGTAGGCCAGCCAGCGCCACCGGTACCGGGCGGGAGCGGAGATCTTGACTACTGGAGTTGCTGCGGGAGCTGCTGCGGGGATCGTCTCGGCGATGGTGCTCATCGTCGCCCTCCAGAGATCTGGAACGGAATGGAATGTTCTGTTCCCAGAGTACCAGAACGGAATGATCTGTTCCAGTGCTAATCTGGATTTCATGACGGAAACCACGACCCCGCTCAGCGGCCGGCGGGCCCAGGCCGCGCGCAACGACGAGGTGATCCTGAAGTCCGCCCGGGCGGTGTTCATCGCCGATCCCGGCGCGCCGATCTCCGCGGTCGCCGAGCACGCCGGCGTCGGCATCAGCGCCCTCTACCGGCGGTATCCGAGCAAGGAGGAGCTCCTGCGCAAGCTGTGCGCCGACGGGCTCGCGCAGTACATCGAGGAGGCCGAGGCCGCACTGGCCGACGACAGTGAGCCGTGGCAGGCGTTCAGCCGGTTCCTGCACCGGCTGGTCGACATCGGCTCCAGCTCGCTGACCCGGCGGCTGGCCGGCACGTTCACGCCGACCCCAGACCTGTACGAGGCGGCCCAGCGCGCCCAGGATCTCAATGTGCAGGTCTTCGACCGGGTCGCCGCGCAGCTCCGCAAGGGCGTCGTGGTCGACGACTTGGGCCTGCTGCTCGAGCAGGTCACCTCGTTGCAGGTCGGTGGGCCCGACCGCAGCAACCGGCTGCAGCACCGGTATCTGGCGATTACCCTGGACGGCTTGCGCGCCGGGGATGGCGAGCTGCCGGGCCCCCCTCCGGACTGGGCAGAGATAGCCGGCCGCTGGAGCGGTCCGAAGTCGGGGCAGAAGTCTTAGCCTGTCGTCGACGGCACGCTGCCCCCGGCTCGTAACCTACGGTTCCGTAAGTTACGCTGGGGTAGGAAGCGGAGACGAGCAGACGAGAGGACGGCGATGACACCCGTTTGGGCGGCCCCCGGCGCACACCGCGACCTCAGCGACCGGATCTCCGAAGCCTTCGCACCGCTCAAGCCGCATCTGCGCGGCTGGTTGCACGCCGGCACCTTCCCGCTGGCCACCGCGGCCGGGATCGTGCTGATCTGCCTGGCCCCGACCGCCGCCAGCAAGTGGGCGGCGGCGATCTACACCGCAGCGGCGATGCTGCTGTTCGGCATCTCCGGGCTGTACCACCGGTTCTATTGGGGCCCGATCGCGGAAGCCCTGCTCCGCAGACTGGACCACTCCAACATCTTCTTGCTGATCGCCGGTACGTACACGCCGTTCGGGATCGTGCTGCTGCACGGCGCCGACCGGATCGTGCTGCTCGCCACGGTCTGGGGTGGCGCGCTGATGGGTGTGCTGTTCCGGGTGTTCTGGGTCCGCGCGCCGCGCTGGCTGTACACGCCGATCTACCTGGCGCTCGGCTGGGTTGCGATTTTCTGGCTGCGCGACTTCTACGATCTCGGCGGCGTGGCGGTGATCACGCTCGTCGCGGTTGGCGGCGGGCTGTACTCGCTCGGCGCGCTGGTGTACGGACTCAAGCGGCCCGACCCGTCACCACGCTGGTTCGGGTTCCACGAGATCTTCCACGCCTGCACGGTGGCTGCGTTCGTAGTGCACTACATCGCGATCAGCCTGATCACCTACACCCTCGCGACCTGACCGACCTCGCTCAACGCGTCGCACAGAGCCTCGTATCGCTCGTCACCGAGTTCGGACCGCCACATCCGCTCGACCCGGGCGATCGCCCCCAGCGCGATGTCGCGCGCCGCGGTTCCCTTTGCGGTACGCCGGACCAGCCGGACCCGCCTGTCCTGCTCGCTGCGCACCGACTCGACGTACCCGCGGGACTGCAGGTAGTCGACGAACTGGCCGAGCGCCTGCTTGGTCATCGCCGCGGTCTCGGCCAGGTCGGTGATCCGCGCGCCCTCGTCCGGGATCATGCTCAGCAGCCGGTAGTGCGAGGCGCGCAGATCGGTCCGGTACTGAGTGCTGGCCTTGAGCTCGGCGACCAGGCGGCGCATCGCGAAGTCCATCAGGGCCGCGATGTGTGGTGCCGAAAAAACGTTGACCGAACTCATAAGGCCACTTTACTATCTTGAGGTAGTCAAGCAGCTTTACTTTTCCGGGTGCCTGGTTCAGGTTCCCGACGACGCCGGGGGGCGCGATGAGCATCACCGAGGCGGATCCGCTGGAGCTGCTGGGGACGGCCCGGCCGGACGAGGCGACCTTGGCCGAGCTGGTCCGCGCCGTGACGGGCGATCCGGGGGCCACCGTGCTGACGGCACGGGCCGAGCCGGTGGACTACCTGGTGGGTACGCCGTCGACGGCCGCGCTGGTGCGGGTCCGCGGGACGGCGCGGCGTACCGATGGGTCGACCACCGACTGGTCGGCGTTTGTCAAGCGGTTGCAGTCGCCGCGGCACTGGGAGCACCTGGCGATGATTCCGGAGGCGTTCCGCGCCGACTTCATCCAGAACATGCCTTGGCGGCTCGAGATCGCGGTGCACGAGTCCGGCGTCGCCGCGCTGCTGCCGGACGGGATGCGGCTGCCCGCGGTGTTCCTGATCCACGACGAGGGCGACGACCGCGCGACCCTGTGGATGGAGAACGTTGCCGAGAGCACCGATCCGTGGGACTTGACACGGTTCGAGCGGGCCGCGTACCGGCTCGGCCGGCTTGCGGCCAGGCGGCAGCAGCACCTGGTGCAGCCGCTGATGCCGCGGCCGGGGATCAGCACGCCGGGCATCGCGCTGCGGTACTACGTCGGCGGCCGGGTGATGATGGGCACAGTTCCCGTGCTGGCCGACGACGCCACCTGGCGGCACCCGCTGCTCGACGCCGCTGTGTGCGACAACGGCGAGCACATGCTCCGCGCGGATCTGCTCGCACTCGCTCAGCGGATTCCGGAAGTGCTCGACGGCCTGGACTCCCTGCCGCAGACGTACCAGCACGGCGACGCGAGCCCGCAGAACCTGCTGGTGCCGGCCGGGGAGCCGGACACGTTCGTGGTGATCGACTGGGGGTTCGACTGCCCGCAGGGCGTCGGGTTCGACCTCAGCCAGTTGCTGATCGGGCTCGGTCACGCGGGAATCCTCGACGCCGGCCGGTTGCGGGCGGTGCACGACGTGATCGTCGACGCGTTCACGGAGGGGTTGAACGCAGACGGCCACGTCGCAGGCGCCGAACAGGTCCGGTATGGCTACCTGGGCGCGCTGATGCTCCGCTCGGCGTTCAGCGCTCTGCCACTGGAGCTGATGGGGATGCCGCCGGGCGAGGAGGTCGCCGAGTTGTTCAGCCAGCGAGTCCGGCTGACACGGTTCATGGTCGATCTGATGCGTGAGCTCCCACGGGCCTTGTAGGAGACCGGCCTTCACCAGCGTCCTGGGTAACGGAGTCACGGACGGTAGCTCACGGACTCGTGTCGGTCGTGTTCCAGGTCGTCCGCGACGACTCCGGTGTTCCCGGGCCGGGGTGACCATGAGGATATGCGGTACGGAACGGTGCTGGTGAGCTGTCTCGGTTTCGCAGTCGCCGGCTGCGGAAGCGAGCAGCCGAACGCGGGCACCGAACCGTCCTCACCGGTCGCGACGACCGCTCGGACGCCTTCCCCGACGGCCACCACTACGCCGGCGGTTCCGCCGTCGGCCGACCCGGGTGGCGAGCCCGGTTTCCCGCTCATAGTCACCCGCACCGGAGGGATCATCGGATTCTCCGACACACTGACGATCCGCGCCGACGGCAGGACGACGGTCTCGGTAAAGGGGCGCATAGGCCAGTGCCAGGTCGATACCTCGCTACTGAGTACGATCACGAGCGCGACGTCGAAGCTGGACTGGAAGGCGCTGCCGGGCAGTCCGCCGACGCCGCGGTTCCCCGACGACCTGGTGGTCGCGGTGTCCGCGGGCGGTGGTCACATCCGGCTCGACGACCCGCGCGCCAGGGCGCTCGTCTTGCCGCTGAACAAACTGCTCGGCGACGTCGACACCGCTCCCGCACAGCGCAAGCTGTGCACCTAGATCCATCTGGGAAACGACGCTGCCCCCGGCCTGGGCGGAGGCCCGGGGCAGCTTCTCAGCTGGGGCACGCCGTAGTCAGCCGGTCGTCACCGCGGTGTCGTCCACGACCCGGCGACGCCACTTGGTGCGGCGGCGACCAGGGCGGTTGCCGCCGCCACACCAAGCACGAGGCGAAGCCGGTAGGGGCGGAGGCGATGGCACATCGGTGCCAGTGCACCGATATGACACGTCGTGCTGTCTCGTGCGATTTCTGTTACATCTGGCCTGACAGCAGACTCTTCTGCCTATAAGCCGACCACGTCAAGCCCCAGGCGCAACAGTGGGGAAAACACGCAGCACGCTGAGTGAGCATCAGAACTGTGCGTACAGATCGGCCGGCGTCGTCACCGGCAGCTGGCAAACGAAGTCCTGGCACACATATGCCGTCGGCAACCCGTCGGCAAGCGGCCTGCCGGCCAGCAGCGGGACACCGTTGTCCGGCGTACCGGTGACCACCGCACTCCCCCACGGCGCCTCGCCAAGCGCCACCCGGAGCAGGTCCGGGCTCTCGCCGGCGATGGCGATCTCGAGCGGGCCGCCCTCGATCGTCTCGGCGACGGCCAGTGCCCGTCCCGCGAACCGCGGCGCCTGCGTACCGACTCCCGCTGTCGCCGCCAGCGCCTGCTCGGCGGCTCGGCGATGGCGGGCCGACCCGGTCAGCGCGGCGTACGTCGTCAGCGCCTCGGCCGCCAGCGATACGCCGGACGGAGTGGCGTTGTCGGTCGGGTCCTGCGGGCGCCATACCAGCGCCTCGGCGTCGTCCGCGGTGTCGTAGAAGGTGCCTTCGGCAACGAAGTGGTCCAGGACCCGGTCCAGCAGCCGGCCGGCGTAGGTCAGCCACTCCGGATCGCCGGTCACCGCCAGCAGCGCCAGCGCGCCGTTCGCGACGCCCGCGTAGTCCTCCAGTACGCCGTGCGCGTCACCGGCGACACCATCGCGCGAGGTCCGTCGCAGCCGGGCCTCGACGTCGGTGTGGACATCGCGCAGCAACCGGCCCGCCTCGATCGCGGCCTTCGTGAATGCCGGTTGCTCGAGCAGCACTCCGGCTCTCGCGAGCGCGGTGATCGCCAATCCGTTCCACGCGGCAACCACCTTGTCGTCGCGGGCCGGCGGTACACGTTCCGCCCGAGCAGCGAGCAGGGCCTTGCGCGCGTTCAGCCAGCGCGCTGGGTCGTCGGGATCGCGCCGCAACTGCAGGACCGACATACCGTGCTCGAACGTCCCTGAGGCCGTCACCTGGCACAGCTCGGCCACCCAAGCACCGTCGTCCTCGCCCAGCGCCTCGGTGAGTTGCGCCGGTGTCCAGACGTAGTACTTGCCCTCGACGCCCTCGGTATCGGCGTCCAGCGCAGAGGCGAACCCACCCTCGGGTGTACGCAGTTCGCGCAGCAGGAAGTCGGCGGTCTCGGTCGCCACCCGCCGGGCCGGCTCGTCGTCGCTGATGGTCCACCAGTGCAGGTATAGGTCGAGCAGCAGCGCGTTGTCGTACAGCATCTTCTCGAAGTGCGGCACGATCCACTTGTCGTCGACGCTGTACCGCGCGAAGCCGCCGCCGACTTGGTCGTACATCCCACCGCGCGCCATCCGCTCGCAGGTCGCAGCCACTATGCCGAGCGCGTCGTCGGACGGCGTACGCCGATGGTGGCGCAGCAGGAAGTCCAGCACCATCGACGGCGGGAACTTCGGCGCCGCCCCGAACCCGGCATCGACGGGGTCGAAGTCCTTGGTCAGCGCCATCACGGCACGGTCGAGCCCGTCCGCGTCGTACCCGGTGCCCGCCAGCGCCGCGTGCCGTCCGGCCAGTTGGGAGACCACCGTCGTACCGAGGGTGGTGATCTGGTCGCGCCGGTGCTGCCAGGCGTCGACGATCGCGGCCAGCACCTGCCGGAAGCTCCCCATCCCGGCCTGCGGCTGCGGCGGGAAGTACGTCCCGCAGAAGAACGGCTCGCGGTCGTGGGTGAGGAACACCGACATCGGCCAGCCGCCGTGCCCGGTCATCGCCACGGTCGCGTCCATGTAGACCGCGTCGACGTCCGGCCGTTCCTCGCGGTCCACCTTGATGCTGACGAAGTTCTCGTTCAGGTACGCCGCCGTCGCCGGGTCCTCGAACGACTCGTGCGCCATCACATGGCACCAGTGGCAGGCCGAGTACCCGACCGAAAGGAACACCGGTACGTCGCGCTCCCGAGCAGCCGCGAACGCCTCGGCGGACCACTGCCACCACTCCACCGGGTTGTCCGCGTGCTGCAGCAGGTACGGACTGGTCGCGCCGGTCAACCGGTTGCCCATACCCCCACCGTCGCACAGCGGGCTACGGCGTGCGGGACAGGGCTACCGCAAGGCCGACCGCGGCGAGCATCACGGTGAGCTCGATCGCGACCAGCCGCCAGAACGGTCTGGCATCGCCGGACTTGAGAGCGCCGATGGTCTGCCTGCGATGCCCCCAGCCGGCCAAGACGATCGCCGCGAACGCGGCCATCTTGGCCAGCACCACCCCGCCGTACGCACGGGTGAACAGGCCGTTCAGCGCATGCCCGAGCGAGCCGTTACGCCCGGCGAGGTGCAGCAGTGCCACGGTCAACCCGGACAGGCCGACCGCGATCGCACACCAGAGCGCGATCCGGCTGAACCTGGTCACCACGACCGGCAGCTCGTCCGGCTCGAGCTTGCGGCCGTACCGGGCCACGGCGGCCAGCCCGCCGATCCAGACTGCGGCCGCGAAGACGTGCAGGATCCGCGATCCGACCGCGGGGATCCGGATCTGGTCGCCCCACGCGTGCCCCACGAACAGCGGCGGCACCAGCCCGCCGATCGCAAGCACCAGCCCGGTCCCGGCGCCCAGTTTGGTGTCGGTCCCGCTTACCGCGGCGGCGACGAACGCGGCCCAGACCGCGGAGATCGCCAACACCCGGACATCCTTCAGTGCGACGGCGTCACCGAGCCGCTCCGGCAGCGCCGTCAGCCGTACGCCGAGGATGACCGCAGCTGCGACGACACTCTGCGCCAGCGCCGCCAGCGACCAGATGCCGGCGAACAACGCGGCATGGTCGACCGCACGCTTGCCGGGCGATCGCAGCTGTCCCCCATCGGCCGGCAACAAGACCAGCGCGGCGACGAGTGCGCCGATGCACCCGATGGCCGCGATGTCGGTGACCAGCCGGAACAGCGGCTGCGCCCAGGAGGTGAGCAGACCTGTGTCGGTCAGACCCGTGTCGTCGCGCTTCGGGGCACCGTGGCCGAGCCACAACGCCACTACCAGCGCGACCACTCCCGCACACAGCATCGCGACCACGACCCGGTTCCCGGAGATCGACAGCCGCCGCGGCTTGGCCTGCTGGAGGGTCACGCCGGCTCCTTGCGCCGTTGGGCGATCGCGATGCCGAGCGCGGCGACGATCAGCAGCACCACCGCACCGACCGCGGCCGCCGCGTCGCGGTTCTCCGTCGTGGTGATCGGTGTGGACGTCGGTGGTCGCGCGGGTGCGGCGGCGACGTGCTTGCCGGTGGTGACGGTGAAGGTTCCGACCGCGGTGACCGGATGGCCGTCGTCGGAGATCACCCGGGCCACGATCCGGTACTGGCCGGCCTCGGTCATCGATGTCAGCCGCTCGGTCACGACACCGTCGACGATGTCCGGCTCGCCCGTGCTGACCGTCGTACCGCTCGGGGACGTCACGACGACCTCGCTGCCGGTGGTCTGGATCGCCTCGCTGTACTTGAGCACCACCTCGGTCGGCGGTTTCGCGTACGTCGACCCGTCCTTCGGCGACATCGACAACAGCTCGGCATGCGCCGCAGCCACACCGGTAGGCAGCACCGACGCAGCCACCACCGCAAGTAGCCCAACGGCGATCCGGGTCACTGCTCTGGATCGGATCCCTGTGGCGCGTCCGTTCGTCGCGACCGGTCTGGTCACACCGGTGGATCTGGTCATCGCCGCGGGTCCGGTCATTGCGATGCTCGGCGGCGGACATGTGGTGCCGGATGCTCGTGCTCCGCACCGGACACCGGCTCGTTCCACTTGACCACCTTGCCGTCGCTGTACGTCTGGTCGACCGGGAAGTTCAGCATGTCGACCGGCGCGGGCAACGCGGTCTCGACGGGCTCGCTGGTCCAGACCGGCCTGACC
>JBKPSJ010000221.1:0-21675 GCA_046765875.1 Actinomycetota bacterium | reverse complement strand
ACCCACTGGTGCCTGGCCCTCGGGCGGCCCTAGGGTGCGATGCGTAATCACCACCACACCGATGAGAGGAGCAACACCATGAACGACGACGACATGACCTCGGCCGCTGGTGACAGCGAGGGCACGGCCGACGGTGGCGCGACTCCCGGTGCGGTCGACGGCGGTGCGGACTCCGGCGCAGGCGGCGCGGACGGCGGCGGCGCGGCCGATGGTGACGGCGGTGCCGATGGTGGTGCCGATGGTGGTGCCGACGCGGGAGCGGATGGTGGCGCGGACGCAGGCGCCGATGGTGGTGCGGACGGCGGCGCGAGTGACGCAGGCGCCGATGGTGGTGCGGACGGCGGCGCGAGTGACGCGGGCGCCGATGGTGGTGCGGACAGCGGCGGCGACGGCGGTGCGAGCGACGGCGGCGCTGCCGACTCCGGTGGTGATGGTGGCGCCGATGGTGGTGCCGACTCCGGTGCCGGCGGCGCGGAGTTCATGACCTCCAGCGGTGGCGATATCGAGACCGAGAGCGGTGGCGACATCGAGTGATGTCGGGTAGGCCGCAGGCCGGCGCCGGGCTTCCGTACGAAGGGGGCCCGGCGTTGCGCCGCGTGGTCGCGGATCCCGGGCGGTTCGCGGCCGAGCACTGGGGCCGGGCGGCGCTGCTGACCCGTTCGGCCGATCTACCGGCCGGGTTCGCGGACCTGCTGAGCCTAGACGGCGTCGACGAGCTCCTGTCCAGCCGCGGACTTCGTACGCCCTTCCTGCGGTTGGCGAAGGAGGGCTCCGTCGTCGGCGACAAGCAGTTCACCACCCCCGGCGGTGTCGGGGCCGAGATCGCCGACCAGGTCAGCGACGACAAGGTCGCGGCCCTGTACGCCGGGGGCCACACGATTGTCTTGCAGGCCCTCCACCGCACCTGGCCGCCGCTGATCGAGTTCGCGACCCAGCTGAACGCGGATACCGGACACCCGGTGCAGGTCAATGCCTACATCACCCCGCCCGACTCCCAGGGGTTCTCCGCGCACTACGACGTCCACGACGTGTTCGTTCTCCAGTTCGCCGGCGAGAAGCACTGGACCGTGCACGAACCGGTGTACCCCGACCCGCTGCGCAGCCAGCCCTGGCAGCAGCGCTCGGCTCAGGTCGCCAAGGCGGCCCGCGAGACCGAGCCGGTGATCGACGAGGTGCTGCACCCTGGCGACGCGTTGTACGTACCGCGCGGATTTCTGCACTCGGCAAAGGCGCTTGGCGGCGTTTGCGGACACCTGACCGTCGGGCTGCATACGCTGACGCGGTACCACCTGGTCGAGGACCTGCTGAGCCTCGCCGCCGGCAACGCCGAGTTGCGGTCCGCTCTCCCGCTCGGCATCGACCCCGCCGATCCGGACCAACTGGCCGAACACCTCGACGCTGTCGTCGCCGCGCTCACCGAGCAGATCCGATCCACCGGTGCCGAGGAGATGGCCCGGCGGTTGCGGCGTCGTACCTGGTCCGGCAACCGGCCCGCGCCGCTCGGCCCGCTGGCCCAGGCGGCCGCCGCCCGTGACCTGGTTTCAGCCGACGTCGTACGGTGGCGTCCTGGGCTGCGGTACCGGCTGGTCGCCGGTGACGGCGTCCGGCTCGAGCTGCCGGCCCGCGTGATTTCGTTGCCCGGAGCAACGGAGGATGCGGTGAGGATGTTGAGTGCGGGCGAACCGGTGGCCGTGGGCGCGCTGCCCGGGCTGGACGAGGCCGACCAGTTGGTGCTGGTCCGCCGGTTGCTGACCGAGGCGGTCCTGGTCGCGGCCAAGCCGTGACCGTGACCCAGTCCGTCGGCCGGCCGGTCACCGACCGCTACGTACCTCACCTCGGCTGCGCCGCCCGCGCCGAACGTCGTGGCGACTCGATGGTCGCCTCCGCCCCGCCGGCCCAGCGCTGGCTGCTGATCGAGTACCGCGGCGCCTGGCCGCGGGTCGCCGCCGACGTGCTCGGCAACGTCGCCCCACAGGTGACGGCGCTGTGCAGAGACCGCAACTGCCGGCCGGTGCTGATCCGCCGGCACGGCCGGTACGACCGGACCGCCCCCCGTCGCTGGGGAATGGTCGACTCTCGGCCCGGCCGTGAGTCTGTGCGCTGGGGCCAGCTCTCAGCTGACGAGCATCTGCTCGACGTGCTAACCGCCGAGGATCCCGGTGTGCCGGGGATCGAGCCGGTGTACCTGGTCTGTGCACACGGCCGGCACGACGCCTGCTGTGCGGTCCGCGGCCGGCCGGTCGCGGCGGCGCTGGCGGCCGAGTACCCCAACCGGACCTGGGAGTGCAGCCATGTCGGCGGCGACCGCTTCGCGGCGAACCTGATCGTGCTTCCGCACGGGCTGACCTACGGGCACGTCTCGTCGGAGTCGGCGGTCGAAGTCGTACGCCGCTACGACGAGGGCTACGTCGTACCCGAACTGCTGCGCGGGCGTAGTGCGTTCGCCGCCGCGGTCCAGGCCGCCCAGCACTTCGCGCGTACGGCCGGCGGTTCCGAGCATGTGGATGCGCTGAGACCTCGCCGGCTCCAGCAGGACTCCGACGACATCTGGACGGTCGAACTGGACGGATTCACCGTCACCGTGCGCACCAGGATGCGCAAAGTGGACGGCGCGATGACGTGTGCCAGCCGCCCGCCCGGTCAGATGCGGGTGTTCGACCTGGTCAGTCTTGAACCCAGATGAGTCCCAGCCGGACCACGGTGAACCGGCCGGCCAGCCCGTCGGCGTCCCGTCCGGCCCAGCCCTGGCTGCGCTGGAAGGCCGCCACCGCCGCACGGGTGCCGGACAGGTAGTCGCCGGTCGGCGACGGCGAGCCGGTCTGGAATCCCTTGCGGATGAGCGCCCGCTGCAGGTTCCACACACTGTCCGAACCGCGCTGCCCGAGCCGTAGCTGCGAGCGGTAGACCTTGCCGCCCTGGCGGTACGGCGAAGCGACCGCGCGGGTCACGACGGCCTGTGGGACTGGCAGCGGCAGCGTCTTGTTCTGCAGCTGACTGGTCCAGCCGAGCCAGTGCGCGGACGGCCAGACCTGCTCGATCTTGCGCATCGGCACCACGTCGACCCGGCCGAGCCGGACCACGTCGGTGGTGGCTACGTACGGCACTGCGCCGCGGTACTCGACGACGATCGCCGCATGGCCCTGTGCCGTCGGGCCCTTCCAGAAGCACGGCGCACCGACCGGTGGGTGGGTGTCGCTGTGCCGCGCACTGAGCGGGACCGCGTCCCACTCGAGTTGCGCGTAGCTGTCCTGCATCGGCAGGTCCCACGCCTGCCGTACCAGCGTGAGGCAGGTAGTTCGCCATCCTGTGCTGCCGTCGCGGACCTCCGCCCACGCCGCAGCCTGCGTTGCGTTTCTCATCTTTCGCACTTCCCCCCTGCGGCACCGGGAACGTACCGCATCTCCCGGCCCTAGTGTGCGTCTACTCTCTGCAACCGTCCAGCCTGGATTTCCAGCGCAAGTTCACGTAGGGTACATCTTCACCTCTGTGCTCGGACGTCTTTTGAAGGCTGCGCCCAACTGCGCTGAGTGACGCCGCCTATGTCCGGCGTCGCCACCAGCGGCGCTTGGGTAGCTCGTCCTCGTCCAGCGGCGGTGGCACCGGCGGGGCCGAATCCGGGGTGAGGGCGTCGCCGGACTCGGTGTCGTACGCGGTGATGCCGAGCTGGCGGCAGATGTCGAGCACCTTCGTGGGCGACTTCGCGCCGGAGTTGATGTAGAAGGTCACGTCCCGCACGTCGACGCCCTTGCCGACGGTGACCTCGATGTCGTACTCCTCGCCGCGGACGGTCAGCCAGCGCGGGTCGCCGGTATCGGTCTCTGGGGCGGCCTTGCGGATGCGCTCGACCAGCTCGGCCGCCGTACCGAGCGACGGCGGGCGATACCCCTCCGGCAGGGCGTCGAGGGTGCGGAGCCCACCCGGCGCCGTCATCGCGTACACGGCCCAGCTCATGGGCCCAAGCATGCCAGCCTGAACGTCCGTGCGGGTTCGTAGACTGCCTCGCATGGTCGTTTGCGCCGAGTGCGGCCGGGAGAATCCGGCGGATGCACGGTTCTGCTCGAACTGCGGGTCCCCGCTGGCCGCCGCCTTACCGCAGCGCGGGCGGGAGGAGCGCAAGGTCGTCACGATCCTGTTCGCCGACCTGGTCGGTTTCACCTCGGCCGCCGAGCAGCTCGACCCCGAGGACGTCCGCGCGACCCTGACGCCGTACTACGCGCGATTGCGCAACGAGCTGGTCCGGCACGGCGGCACGGTGGAGAAGTTCATCGGCGACGCGGTGATGGCGGTGTTCGGCGCGCCGGTCGCGCACGAGGACGACCCCGAGCGGGCGGTCCGGTCCGCGTTAGCGATCCGCGAGTCGGTGGCCGGCGGCCCGCACCAGGTCCGGATCGCGGTCACCACCGGCGAGGCCCTGGTCTCACTCGACGCGCGGTCCAGCGAGGGCGAGGGCATGGTCGCCGGCGACGTGGTCAACACCGCGGCACGGCTGCAGACCGCCGCACCGGTGAACGGCATCCTCGTCGACGAGACGACGTACCGGGCGACCCGGGAGAACATCCGGTACGAAGAGGCCGATCCGGTGGTGGCCAAGGGCAAGACCGAGCCGGTGCCGGCCTGGGTCGCGGTGGAGGCCAGGTCGCGGTACGGGGTGGATGTCGTCCAGGCCGGCGCGGACCTTGTCGGCCGGGAACGTGAGCTGCACCTGCTCACCGACACACTGGCGCGGGTCCGGGCGGAGCGGTCGCTGCAGCTGGTGACGCTGGTCGGCGTACCAGGGATCGGGAAGAGCCGGCTGGTGTACGAGCTGGGCCGCGCGGTCGATGCCGACCCGGATCTGGTCGGCTGGCGGCAGGGCCGGTCATTGCCGTACGGCGAGGGGGTCACGTACTGGGCGCTGGCCGAGATGGTGAAGGCGCAGGCCGGCATTCTCGAGACGGACTCGTCCGCCGAGACAGAGAGCAAGCTGGCCGAGATGGCGTCCGATCTGGGCGAGTCCGGCCGGACGCTGGAGAGCCTGCGCCCGCTGGTCGGTCTCGGTTCGGCCCCTCCGGAGGCGAGCGACGAGCAGCGCGCGGAGCGGTTCGCGGCCTGGCGGCACTTCTTCGAGGCACTCGCCGACCGGCGTCCGACGGTGCTCGTGTTCGAGGACCTTCACTGGGCCGATACCGCCCTTCTGGACTTCATCGACCATCTGGTCGACTGGGCGACGGGCGTACCGCTGCTGGTCGTCTGCACGGCACGACCCGAGCTGCTGGAGCAGCGGCCGGGCTGGGGTGGCGGCAAGCCGAATGCGCTGACCCTGTCGATCTCGCCGCTGTCCGACGAGGACACCGCGCGGCTGATCGCCCAGCTGCTCGATCGCACCGTGATGCCCGCCGATACGCAGGCGTCGCTGCTGGTCAGGGCCGGTGGGAACCCTTTGTACGCCGAGCAGTTCGCGCGGTTGGTGGCGGAGTGCGGCTACAACGTGTCGATGGTGCCGGAGAACGTACAGGGCATCATCGCCGCACGGCTCGACGGATTGCCGCTGGAGGAGAAGCAACTGCTGCAGGATGCCGCCGTGTTGGGGAAGGTGTTCTGGCTCGGTGCGGTGTGCGCGATCGGCGGACTGGACCGGTCACTTGGCGAGCGGCTGCTTCATGGGCTGGAGCGCAAGGAGTTCGTCCGTCGGCAGCGGTCGTCGTCGGTCGCCGGCGAGGATGAGTACGCGTTCCGCCACCTGCTGGTGCGCGATGTGGCGTATGGGCAGATCCCGCGGTCGCCCCGCGCCGCGCAGCACTCTCGGGCGGCCGGATGGCTGGAGTCGCTGGGCCGGCCGGAGGAGAACGCGGAGATGCTGGCGCACCACTACCTGGAAGCGCTGCGGCTGACCCGCGTTTCAGGCCAATCGGTGCCGACGTCGTTGATCGACAAGGCCCGGCTGGCGACGCGGGACGCTGGTGACCGCGCCCTGGCTCTCGCCGCGTTCAAGTCGGCTTCGCGTTGGTACGAGGCCGCTCTGGATCTGTGGCCTGACGGCGATCCCGGGCGGTACGAGTTGCTGCTGTCGTACAGCCAGAGCCGGTACGACGACACGACCCTGCCGGCCGATGTGCTCGAGGAGGCGACCGAGGGGTTGCTTGCCGCCGGCAACGTCGAGGGTGCGGCTCAGGCACAGATGTTGCTCGGGTCGACTGCCTGGGTCGGTGCCGACCGCGACCTGGCCTTCACCTACCTCGAACGGGCCAACTCGTTGCTGGCGGACCGGCCGCCGTCCGCCGCGAAGTCGTACGTACTGCAGAAGGTGGCCCGGTTCGCCGTACTGGCCGACGACCTGGATCGCGCGATCCGCCTGGGCACCGAGTCGCTGGTCCTGGCTCAGCAGTTCGGTCTCGACGACGTACGCGCCCGCAACCTGAACACCCTCGGCCTGGCGAGGGTGACCAGGGGCGACATGGGCGGCTTCGAGGATCTGGAGCAAGCGCTCGAACTGGCCCGCACGGTCCACTCGCCGGACGAAGCCATTGCCGCAGGCAACATCGCCTGGCTGCGCGCGGACGTCGGCGACCTGCGGACGGCGTGGGAGATGCACCAGAAAAGCGTCCAGATCGCCGCTCGCCGGGGGCTGGACGCGTCGATTCGCTGGTACCGGGCGGAGCGGGTCTACTACAACTACTGGCTGGGCAACTGGGACGAGGCGGTCGCTATGGCAGACCGTTTCATCCGCGAGGTGGAGGCCGGCTCGAGTCACTACATGGAGACGTTCTGCCGGTTCTTGCGCTCTGCCATCCGATATGCGCGAGGCGACCAGTCCGGCGCGCTGACCGATGCCGTTCGCGCAAGCGAGGTGGCCCGCCGCGCCAAGGATCCCCAGGTTCTGCACCCCGCTCTTGCCTTTGAAGCCCGTCTCCGGACCTTGTGCGACGACCGATCGAAGGGGTCTCGCGTGGCGGACGAACTCCTGGCGGCCTGGAAGAAGACCGGCGTCCGGGCCCAGACCGAGTCAGTCGACGGCGCCTGGGCGTTCCTCGCGCTGGGCCGGGTGGACGAGTTCCTGGAGGCGCTTGACCGTGCTCCGTTCCAGACCCCCTGGCACGCCGCGGCCAGGGCCATCGTGACCGGCGATCCGGCGACGGCGGCCGACATCTACGCACAGATCGGCACGATCCCCGACGAGTCGTACGCCCGCCTCCGAGCTGCCGCCTTGTTGGTCGACTCGGGCAACCGCGCCGAGGCAGAACGCCACCTCCACGCCATCCTCCCGACGTACGCCCGCCTGGCAGCCTCCACGTACACGGCCCAAGCCGAGTCGTTGCTGGCGGCCTCCGCGTAGGATCGCTCCTGCCTAGGCGGGACCCTTGTCTTGTCTACGCATCAGGAGGGTTCGCATAGTGGCCTAGTGCGGCGGTCTTGAAAACCGCTATGTCGAGTGATCGGCATCGTGGGTTCGAATCCCACACCCTCCGCGAATGCTCGAAATCGCATGGTCTTTCCGAGCGGATCGAGCTCGAACGTGATCATGCCCTGCTGAACCGCCGGCAGACCCTTCACGACGTCTGACGCCTCTTCAAGCGAATCGACTTCCAGGAACAGCACTACGCCGGGCACGGCGCCTTCCTTGAACGCATACTCGGTCACGATTCGGTGCCGTATCAGCTCCCAGGCCTCCGACGAAGCGCTGTTCTCCTTGAAGAACCGGGTGAGCTGCTCCCGCGTGACCCCCTGCGCGATACGCGAATTCGCCATGAAACGCATGCGTCCTCCAGTCCGCCCCGAGGGTGCACAAGGCCGGGCGGCTCGCGCGAACCGGGCACCACCGCCGTGTTCGCACCGGACCCAGGCCGTACCAACGGGCCGCGTCCGCGTTCACCTGAACTTCACTACAGCGGGTCAACGGGGATACGGGCGAGCAGGCGGGTGCCGCCGCCGGCGGGGCTGTCCAGCGTCAGGGTCCCGCCCAGCGCCTCGACCCGATCGGCCAGCCCGCGCAGACCACTGCCCTGCTCGTCGGCACCACCCGCGCCGTCGTCCACGACCTCGACGACGAGGGTCCCTTCCTCAGTTGTGGTGCGTACGACGACTCGGCTCGCCCCGGCGTGCTTGTTGACGTTGGCAACCCCTTCGGCCACGACGTAATAGGCGGCCGCCTGCACCTGGCTCGGAAGCGGCAGGCTGATATCGGTGTGCAGCTCGATCGGCACGGCAGCCCGCAGCGAGATCGCGCCCAGCGCCGCGTCCGGGCCGCGCTCGACCAGCACGGCAGGGTGCAGGCCGCTGGCGAGCTCGCGGATCTCCTGCAGCCCGTCGGCGAGCTCGGCGATAGCGCGGTCGAGCAGATCTCCGTGATCACCCGGCGACGCCCGAAGCCTCACGAGGTTGAGCAGGACGGCGGTCAACCGCTGCTGTGCGCCGTCGTGCAGATTGCGCTGGATCCGCTGACGCTCCACATCGCTCACCTCGACCAGGCGTGCACGGGAGGCGCGCAGGTCAGCCTCGGCCCGTTTTCGGTCGGTGATGTCGCGCAGGTAGCGGGTGAACATCGGCGGGCCGGTGAGAGCGATCCGCGTGACCGTGAGCTCGACCGGAAACTCCGTACCGTTCTTGCGCCTTCCAGTCAGCTCGATGCGGCTGTCGAGGAGGACGGCATGCTCGGTCTCGAGGAAGCGCGCGAGACCCTTCCGATGGGCGTCGCGGTAGGCCTGTGGAACGATCAGGTCGGCCATGTCGCGCCCGACCGCCTCGTCCGTGCCATAACCGAATGTCGCCTCGGCGGCATGGTTCCAGCCGACGACCCTGCCCGTGTGGTCCATCGTAACGACCGCGTCGAGTGCCGCCTCGAGCATGGCGCGTAGCCGCGACTCACTCGCCCGTACCGCCGCCTCGGCGTGCCGGCGGGCGACGAACTGACCGATCTGGCTGCCGAGCCCGCGCATGGTCTCGAGCAGCCGCTCGTCGGGTTCGCGCAGCTCGCGGGCGAAGAACTCCATCACGCCGACAACGCCCCGCGGGCTGAGTAGCGGGCTCATGGACACCTTCTACGCCCGGCTGTTCGCCGCGGTTCCCGAGGTCGAGCCGCTGTTCGCCGCCACCGACCTGCGCCGGCAGAAGGCCATGCTGCTCGCCGCGCTCGTGCTGGTGCGCAAGTCGCTGCGCGACCTGGACGAACTCGTCCCCAAGCTGTACGCACTCGGGGCCCGGCATGTGGACTACGGAGCCCTGCCCGAGCACTACCCGGTCGTGGGCGAGGCCCTGATCGGCGCTATGGCCGAGGTCGCCGGTCCGGCCTGGACCCGCGAGTACGAGGTCGCGTGGACCGAGGCGGTCGGCGTCGTGGCCGGCGTCATGATCGAGGGCGCCGAGGAGGCGATCCGCCGGGCCGCCTGATCCAGCGTCGACTGTCGGCTGCCGTCGGACTGGTTGACCCAACCCGTCGACTCGTGCTGACCGAACTACTGGCGAGGTGTCAGCCTGATCGACCGCCATTGCCGCGTGCGCGAGGGTGGGTGGAAAGCGCCCATATGCGGGGTCCACCGGTCGGGGGACTGCAATGACGACGATGAAGCGGTCTGCACTGCTCGAAATGAGCTTCCAGCTGTCCGAATTGCGCGATCGGCAGACTTACCTCGCGTCCGCACGTGAGCTGCTGTCGGAGCTCGTTCCCTGTGACGACGTCTTCTGGTTCGAAGCCGACTTTCGTACGCAGAGCTGCCTGGCACTCCATGGTCAGGGCATACGACAGAATGACGTTCTCGGCCGAGTGAGCCTGGAGGCCGCGGCGGACCATCCTGTCGTCCGGAGCTACATCCGGGATCCACGAGACCTGGTGCCACGACGCATCTCCGATGTCAGCACGAAGTCGGAATGGGGCCGCAGTCGGGCGCAGGCTTTGCTCAGCCCATACATGGGGCGGTTTGAGCTGAGCGTGGTCATGAGCCTCGAGCCTGGACCGGCCGGGAGCACATGGACGCTCAATCGCAGCGGGCACGACTTCACCGATGATGAGGTGGAGTTGGCCTACCGGATCCAGCCGGTCCTCGTAGCTCTGGACCGGCTGTACCGGCCGCGCTGTCAGGCCTTTGCCGGATCGGAATCCGCGTCAGCTCGCGCAACACCGGATTTGACGAGTCGCGAGCTCGACGTCCTCGGGCTGGTCGCCTTGGGTCTCAAGGCCGACGCGATCGGACGCCTCAGGCGCATCAGCCCGCGCACGGTGCGAAAGCATCTGGAGAACGCGTACTCAAAGCTCGGTACGCATGACCGCTTGATGGCAGTGACCCGGGCCAGGCAGTTGGGGCTTCTTCCCGATGTGGTGCCTCCGCGCGAGCAAGGGGTGGAATATTCACCGGTGCACGCCTCTGGCGTTGGCATTTGACTACGTCGTTGGGCGTATTGCCGCTGGTCTGGACAACTGCGACGCTTTTCACGATGGCGGCCTCGCCATCAATACGTACCGCACGGCAACATTGAAGTTCCCCGCACCACAAGTCGCGGCTTGAGGAGTACGTCACTCCTGACGGCGGGTGGGGACGAGATCAAGGGGTGGACCATGAAACTCTTGCGTGTATTGGCGTTCTCCGTCGTCCCGTTGTGTCTTGCCACCTACCCGGCGGCGGCCTCCCCGCCCGAGCCGACGCTCGAGGGTCGCGCCGTTCTGCCGGTGGAGACGTACGCGCCCGGACCTCCGTCCGGGTCGTTCTTCGCGGGCCAGACGATCAACGGGATCTCGTTCCCTACGCCGTCACAGCCGGTCGAGGGCTTCTCGGCGGTACTGAGTGGCCGCAGGCCGGGTGAATTCCTCGCGATGCCGGACAACGGCTTCGGCGCAAAGGCGAACTCGCGCGATTTCCTCATCCGCGCGTATTACATCGAACCCGACTTCAAGACGGCCAACGGCGGTACCGGTGCGGTCACGGTGAAGGACTTCATCCAGTTCCGAGACCCGAACGGGGTCATCGGTTTCCCCATCGTCAATGCGGCCACGACCGCGCGGCTGCTGACGGGCGCCGACATCGATCCGGAGTCGATGCAGCGGGCGAAGAACGGCGATCTGTGGGTCGGCGAAGAGTTCGGACCTTGGGTCCTGCACTTCGACGCGACCGGCGTGCTGCTCGAGCCGCCGTTCCCGGTGCCGGGCCACCTGGTCCAGCTGCCACCGTCGGAAAACCTCATGTCGCCGAACAATCCGTTCCTGGTGCCGCCGGCCACCGCGACTCAGCCGAACAGTCGTGGCTTCGAGGCCATGTCGTCGACGCCGGACGGGAAGCACCTGTACCCGATCCTCGAGGGTGCGACCGTACGGGACACGGACACCAGGCGGCGCTTCATGCTCGAGTTCGACATCGCCGCCGGCGGGTTCACCGGCCAGGTTTGGCAGTACCACACCGAGCAGCCGGGCTACATGGTCGCGGACATGTGGGCGCTCGACCAGTACCGGATGGTTGTCATCGAGCGTGACGGCGGGCGAGGCGTCGCGGCGCTGTTCCGCAACGTCTACCTCATCGACCGTCGTGATGTCGGACCCGATGGATTCCTCGTGAAACACAAGGCCGTCGACCTGACCGCGATTCACGATCCCAACCTGATCTCGCTGCCACCGATCCATGCCGGCGACGTACGTCTCGGCGATCCCTTCGGCGTCGCCTGCGAGTCGATCGAGGCGATCCACGTCATCGATGGCGAGCGTCTCCTCCTCGGGTGTGACAACAACTTCCCGAACACCGGACGCAATCCGTCGCTTGCCGATGACAACGAGTTCATCGTCGTCAAGGTCCCGGGCCTGCTGTCGCTGAACTGAGCGGCTTCCTAACCACCTACGGCCAGGCGGGCGCGCGCGACGGACGACCTCTGATCGCGCGTAACCGCCTGGCGCATTGTCGTACGGGCATGGCAGGATTCCTCGGGCTCGTGAAGTAGCTACGCCTTCGTCGACCGAGAGGAAATGTAGTGACGCGCGGTTCGAGGTGGTGGCGGCCGGTCGCGGTCGTGCTGGCAGCCGGTCTGGCGCTGACGTCCGCGGTGGCGCCGCCTGCGCAGGCCGGATGGAGCGTCACTGACAACCTTTCGGCGAGCAACTGGACGGCGATCGACTGGCCGTGGGTGTCGGTCGACCGGCAGGGTGACGCGATCATCGCCTGGGCGGCCTGCGACGGTGCGGCATCCGCCTGCTACCACCAGGTCCAGGTCCGGCAGAAGACACCGTCCGGTACCCCCGGGCCGATCAAGACGCTGTCACCCCTCGGTGGGGAGGCCGTGTGGCCGGTGGTCGCGAGCGATGACGATGGTGACTCGGTGGTGGCTTGGGAGCAGGACAGTAAGGTCATGGCGCGACGCGTGTCGAAGACCGGTACGGTCGGCGCCCTGTCGCAGTTGTCGGTGACCGGCAACTCCGCCGGCCAGCCGGTGGTCGCGGTCGACCCGGGCGGCACCGGCATTGTGGTCTGGACGGAGATCCAAAGCGGCTCCTGGAATACGGTGGCCCGCTTCATGTACCCCAGCGGTGCGCTCGGGTCACCGA
Organism: Actinomycetota bacterium; assembly: GCA_046765875.1. Taxonomy (GTDB): domain Bacteria; phylum Actinomycetota; class Actinomycetes; order Propionibacteriales; family Kribbellaceae; genus DASRHY01. The sequence continues at coordinate 9,182 of JBKPSJ010000221.1, read as the reverse complement.
TGACGCTGGGCTCGGGTGACGGCGACTGGCCCGCGGTGGCCGTCGACCGTACCGGCATGGCTGTGGTGGCCTGGACCGAGGGGAATGCGCGGGTGGTGGCCCGGCGGATGAAGCCCGGCTACACCGGACCGCGCACTGTGTTCACCTCGACGTCCTCGGGCATCGGTTACGGCCGCGTGTCGGTCGACGTCGACCGGGACGGCGATGCCGTCGTGCTGTTCCGCCGGGTGGACAACACCACGGGTTCGACCTACCTGTGGGCCCGGCAGTGGAGCCGTACCGGAGTGATCGGCAAGGTGATCGGTGTCGCGCCGTCGACGGACAACCTGACCTTCTACAGCGCGGTCGCGATGGACCTCGAGGGCGACTACGTCGTGACGTGGAGCCGGCGGACCAGCCAGACCCAGACCGACGTATTCGCCCGGCGCATGTACCGGACTGGGACACCCGGCGCGATCGCCCGGCTCGGAGTCGGAGACCGGCCGGCGGTCGCGGTCGACGACGACGGCGATGGAAACGTGGTGTGGCAGTCACCCGGCCCGCCGTACGACGCCACCAACGTCTACGCCCGTCGAGTCACCAAGGCCGGCGGCTATGGCACAACCAGCTCCCTACTGACCCCGATCGGCTCAGTAGCCCGGGCAGCCTCCAGCCCCGGCGGCCGAGTAGCAGTCGTCTGGCAGCAGAAGTCCTACCCCTACACAATCCACGCCCGCTTCGGCTCCTAACGCGCATCTATGGTGGGGTCGGTGGGTGCCGCCAGGCGGCGATGCCGCGGAGGTGATCGGGACCGGGCCGCCGCGGTTGTAGACGGTGACCGCCCTGTCACGATCGGATAAGCCAACGAGTGAGATCGGCGGTTATGGGCACCATTCATGCTGCAAGGCCCATGCCGCAAAGGCCGGGCCGACGACCGGAGGTGTTCGGATGATTATCCTCGGCGTGATCCTGCTCGTGCTCGGGTTCTTGCTGGGCGTATCGATTCTGTGGGTGCTCGGCATCATCCTGCTCGTGGTCGGGGTCGTCCTGTGGATCCTAGGGGCGACCGGCCGCGCGGTCGGTGGCCGGAAACACTGGTACTAGGCCGGACGACAGGACGGGGACGATCGCTCGCCTGGGCTAACCCCATCGAGCAAACGATCGGCCGGGCCACTGGGCCCGGCCGATCGCATTGTTCGGATCAGGTGTCCTGCAGCAGGCCGATGACGTTGCCGTCGGCGTCCTTGACGGAGGCGATCAGCCGGCCGCCGCCGACGTCGCGAACGTCCTGGTTCGCAGTCGCGCCACCGTCGAGCAGTGCCTGCAGGCTCTGCTTGATGTCGTCGACGTGCCAGTATGCGGTAGGGCCGGTCATGCCACTCTTGTGGCCGTTCGGGTCGAGGCCGATGTCTTGGCCGGCGACCTTCCATCCGACGTAGTACGGCGAGTCGCCGACGGTCTCGGAGTCGGCCAGTACGCCGTACAGCGCCTTCGCCGCGGCGAGATCCGACACCGGATAGATGATCGTCTGGATGCCCTTGGACATGATGAACTCCTTCGGAGCGAACGGGTTGAGACACATCGAATTCACCTCTCGATGTCCATTGCTCAAGACGCTACGGGCCGTCCGCCGCCACCTGCTTCTTGATTCCTGACCGGATCGGCTCAGGTGTAGTAGCCCTCCACCGGGACCAGCGCCTCTTCGTACAGGGCGGGTCCTTCCATCGGCACCTCCGGAAAGTCGCCGGACGGCTTCAGCGCGGTGATCTGCTCGCCCGACAGGGCGTAGACGACCTTGCCGAGGCCGGAGCGCTGGATGGCGCCGGTGCACATCGGGCAGGGCTGGCAACTCGTATACATCGTGGTCGCGGCAGCGGTATCCGGGTCCAGCTCTCGCGCCGCCCAGCGGGCGAGCTTGAGCTCAGGATGCGCGGTGATGTCGGACTCGCTGACCGAGGTGTTGTGATCCTCGGCGAGTACGGTGCCGTCCGGTCCGACGAGCAACGACCCGAACGGCGGGTCGCCGCCCTCGCGGGACAACCGGGCCAGCTCGATCGCCCTGCGCAGCAGGCTTTCGTCGTCAGGTGTCACGTCCACTCCTTACAGGAGGTTGCCAGGAGGCAACGACCGTAGCCCATGCAGCCATGCACGAGAATCCGCCCGCGGCCGGGCGGCCGCGGGCGGATTCGAAAACAGCGGGTCAGGCGGCGAGGACGGGCTCCTCCTCGACGACCGGCGAGACCTCGGCGACCTGAGCCGGCGCCGGCCGGTACAGCAGCGCGACCATCGCGCCGACGAAGGTGAACCCGGCACCGACCAGCACGGCCGGTACGGTCCCGTCCAGCAGCGCCTGCGGCGCGGTGAAGCCGCCGTTGTGCGCGAACACGGTCGATAGGACCGCGACGCCGAACACTCCGCCGACCTCGCGGATCGCGTTGTTGACGCCGGAGGCCTGGCCGGTCTGCTGCGGCCGTACCGATGCCAGCACCGCCGACGCCGCTGGGGCGAAGACAAGTGCCATCCCGGCACCGGCCAGTACGAACGGGATCAGCAGCTTGGTCCAGCTCATCGCCACCTCGGAGACCAGCGCGATCCACACCAGCGCGGTCGCCTGCAGGGCCAGACCGGTGGCCATGAAGTACCGCGGCCCGAACCGCTCGGCCAGCGGGCCGGCCAGTGGCGCGATGGCCAGGGTGGCGCCGGTCCAGACCAGCATCCGTAGGCCGGCGTCGAGCGGACCGTACCCGAACAGGTACTGCAACTGCTGGCTGAGCAGGAACACCGAGCCGAACGTTCCGAAGGTCATGAAGAACCCGACCGCGTTGGTGACGGCGAAGCCGCGGTTGCGGAACAGGGTCAGCGGGACCATCGGGTTGCTCGCGCGCCGCTCCCACAGCACGAAGGCGATCAGCAGGATCGCGCCGCCGGCCAGCGAGCCGACGATCAGCGGGCTGGTCCAGCCGTCGGCGTTGGCGCGAACCAGGCCGAACACCACACCCAGCAGGCCCAGCGTGACCAGTGCGAACCCGGCCAGGTCGATCCGCCCGCGGGAGCCGAAGCTCTCCCGCACCAGACTGGCGGCGACCGGGATCAGGATCAGGCCGACCGGAACGTTGATCCAGAAGATCCACTGCCAGCTGGCGGCCTCGATCACCGCACCACCGACGAGCGGGCCGAGCGCGACGCCGATGCCGCTGATCGCGGACCACACGCCCAGCGCCAGTCCGCGCCTGTCCCGCGGAACGGCGTCGGCGATCAGTGTCAGGGTCAGGGGTGCGATCACGGCCGCGCCGACGCCCTGGACGGCCCGGGTCAGGATCAGCATCTCGATCGACGGCGCGAGCGCGGCAGCCGCGGACGCGGCGGTGAACATGACCAGGCCGCCGATGAAGAACCGGCGCCGGCCGAACCGGTCGCCGAGCGCGGCGGCCGGGATGAGTGCGACGGCGAACGCCAGGGTGTATGCGTTCACGACCCACTCCAGCGACTCCAGGCTGGCGCCGAGCGCCTCCCGGATCGAAGACAGACCCACGATCACGATCAGGTTGTCGAGCGTGACCATGAACAGCGCCACGGATACCGCGGCCACGGTGACCCAACGGCGGGCCCCGGACACCGGCTGCGTCACGGTTGCATACATCTCGATCTCCTCGAAGTTTGTTAGTGACTACTCACTTACTTGCATAATTTAGTGACCACTCACTAAGATGTCAAGCATGAGTACTCGACAAACTTCGGACGCCCGGCGGGAAGCGCTCGTGTCGGCCGCGATGTCGGCCTTCGCCCGGTCGGGTCTGCATGGCACGGCGGTGAAGGCCGTGACGGATGCGGTCGGCGTCACCCAGCCGTACGCGTTCAGCCTGTTCGGCACCAAGAAGGGGCTGTTCCTGGCGACCATCGAATACTGCTTCGACCGGGTCGTCGACACGTTCCGCTCGGCGGCGGCGAAGGCGCCGGAGGGCGAGCGGTTGCCCGCGATGGGTCTGGCGTACGCCGACCTGCTCGAGGACCGCGACACCCTGCAGTTCCAACTGCAGGCATACGCAGCCTCCGGCGACGAAGAGGTCCGCGAAGTCGTGTCCCGCCGGTACCACGAGCTGTTCGAGCTGGTGCGGGAACTGTCCGGGGCCGACGAGGAGAAGGCGCGCGCGTTCATGGCGACCGGCATGCTGTGCAATGTCGCGGTGACGCTCGAGCTGACCGAGCTGGTGCCCGAGAAGTTCCGCGACAAGGCAGCCTTCGGGGACCGGGCCCGCGGCGCGTGAGCCGCGACCTCCGTACGCTGCCAAGACGTGATTGAGTTGAGCGGTGTATCCGGAGATCGAGCCGTACGACAGCGGGCTGCTCGATGCCGGCGAAGGCCAGCAGGTGTACTGGGAGCTCTGCGGCAACCCGGACGGCAAACCCGCGCTCGCGGTCCACGGCGGACCGGGCTCGGGCTGTAGCCCGGGCTGGCGAGGCTACTTCGACCCGAGGGCGTACCGGGTGGTGCTGGTCGACCAGCGCGGCTGCGGGCGGAGCCGACCGCACGCGAGTGACCCCGCGACAGACCTATCGGTCAACACCACGCGACACCTGATCGCGGACTACGAGCTCCTCCGTGAGCAACTTGGGATCGACCGGTGGCTGGTGTTCGGCGGCTCCTGGGGATGCACGCTGAGTCTCGCGTACGCCGAGCAGTACCCCGATCGGGTGAGTGAACTCGTCCTGTTCGCGATCGCCACCACGACACGGCGCGAGGTGGAATGGATCACCCGAGATATCGGCCGACTGTTCCCAGCGGAGTGGGCCGAGTTCCGCGACGGCGTGCCCGAGGAGCGGCGTCACGGCGATCTCGTTGCCGCATACAACGATCTGCTCGAGGACCCGGATCCGGAGGTGCGGGCGAAGGCTGCGCTGGACTGGTGCACATGGGACGACCGGCAGATGCGGCTGCTTGGCGAGCCGCCGAACCCGCGGTACGAGGACCCGGTGTTCCGGATGACATCGGCCCGGCTGGTGACACACTACTGGCGCAACGCGGGATTCCTCGAGGACGGGATCCTCATGCGCGAGGCAAACCGGCTGGCCGGCATACCGGGCGTACTCGTGCACGGTCGGCTCGATGTCGGCAGCCCAAACGAAACCGCCTGGCAGCTGGATCAGCTCTGGCCGGACGCCGAGCTGATCCCGATCGACAAAGCCGGTCACGCGGGTCATCCGGACATGGCGAAGGTTCTCCTCGACACGCTCGACCGCTTCCGCCCGCCTGTCTGAGAGTCAGCCGCGCCAGCCAGTGGTTTGCGCCCAGTCATCGGCGCGGCGGAGCACAGACCAGACAAAGTCGCCCTTGGCGTCGGTGTAGCCGACCCGGTCGTCGCGGAACTCGCGGGCGAGCCTGTGCTTGAGCGCTGCGTACTCGGCCGCCACATCCGGATGGGCCCGCAAGAAGTCGCGGAACAGCAGATTGGTCTGCTCCTGGAAGCTGCCGGCTCGCCGGACGTGGATGTGGGTACGCCGAGTGCCCGGCGGCTCGCGGAAGTACCGCTTGGCCAGGTCGGTGTTGTCGGGCCGAAACACGTAGCCGAGCCCGGTCAGCGGTACCCGGAACGGATCGGCCGGTTCGAGTTCGCCGACCGAGATCTGGATGTCGAGCACCGGCTTGGCATCCAGGCCGGGCACCGAGGTCGAGCCGATGTGATCGATGCGCAGGGCAACGTCGCCGAGCGCATGCCGGAGCCGGGCGGACACGTCGGCGAACCAGGTCGGCCACTGCTCGTCGTACGCGACGACCTCGATCGGTTGCGGCATGCGACCCAGGATGTCAGTGGCCGAGCCGGGCGAGGGGCTCGACCAGTTCACGTTCCTCGTACGACAGATGCGACAGGAGCGTGTCCGACAGCAGGTCCATCGCGGCACTCAAATTGTCCATCCCGTCGGGCTCGGTCACCAGCGAGACGAGTCCATGGTCGACCCGGTCGAGGACGTCGTGGATCACTGCGTGCTCGTACTCCAGTCGGTCCACGACAGGCTTGAGCCGGGGGTCCGCGCTGCGCAGCATCGGGAACAGGCTCTGGTCCTCGACCGTGTGGTGGGTGGTCACCAGCCGGCAGTACGACTCGCAGTAGGCGCCGAGCGTCCAGTTGTTCTGCCGCATCGTCATCGTGTTGATCGCGGAACGGGCGACGCCGGGATCGAGCGTGCCGGCGCGGACCTGGCCGACCAGGTCGCGGATCTGCGCCAGTTCGCCGCGCAGCCCGTCGTGGACCGCCACCAGCTGCCGGGCCGTCGTCCTGTACCGGTATGTCTGGCCGGGCTCGGGTGCCGGTCCGGTCGGCCGCTCGGACTCGTCCCACGGCCGGATCGCGCTCAGCCGCACGCCGTCGTCAAGTGTCGGTACGACGTCCAGCCCGCCCGCCGGCGCCGGCCTCGCGGGCGCGGGTGCCGCGGTGACTTCAGCGACTTGGCCGGATCCGGCGGACGGAGACCCGGTAGCTCGAGCGGTGGCGACGGCCTCGCGCACCTGGCTGGCGACGTCGGCGAACCGGCGGATCTCGTCCGGGTCGTCGGTGGCGATGATGTAGCCGGTCATGCCCTGGGTCAGCGTCAGCTCGGTGAGCTGCTCGGCCCACACCTGCTCCGGGCCCTGGAGGAAACCGTTGCCCACGGCATCGAACGAGCCGGACAGGTTGTACAGCCGGCGGATCGCATTCGGCGACCGGCCGGCCTGCTCGGCGGCCTCATCGATGGTGCGGTTGAGGTCCGGCAGCCTCTCGGGCGGCAGGTAGCCGCTGCTGATCCACCAGCCGTCGGCCAGCCGTCCGGTCAGCCGCAGCATCCGCGGCTTGATCGCGCCGAGCCAGATGCCGATGTCATGCGCCGGCGCCGGTCCACGCTTCGCACCGGTGAGCGGATAGTGCTCGCCCGGGATCCGCGCGCCGCCGGGCGTGCCGGTGTCCCACAGCGCCCGGATCACGCCGATCGCCTCCGCCAGCGCCTCGACCGCCTCGCCCGGGCTGCGTCGCGGGCCGGCGTTCGCCGCGATCGCCTCCCAGAACGCGCCGGCTCCGAGGCCGAGTTCGACCCGGCCGCCGGTGATCAGGTCGAGGCTGGCGGCACTGCGGCCGAGGACCGCCGGGTGCCGCAGCGGAAGGTTCGCCACATTCGGCGCAACGCTGATCCGGCTGGTGCGAGCCGCAATGACCGACAGCAGTGTCCAAGCGTCGAGGAAGCGCGGCTGGTACGGATGGTCCTGAATGGTCACCAGGTCGAGCCCGGCCTGCTCGGCAAGCTGCGCCAGCGCGATCACCCGGTCCGGGTCGGCTGCCGTCGGAGTCGGGAAGATCCCGAACAGCAGGTCGTGCCCGTAGTCCGCCATCGTTGCCTACCTCGCCCCTCGCTCGTATTATTCGTGGTGCGAACAAACTAATTCGTGCCACGAACAAAATCAAGGAGACGACGATGGACGACCGCGACGGGCCGGCCTCCGGTCTGATCCGGTTGGCCTTCCTCGTCGGAGGTGTGTACGCCGAGGTCGGCCACGACTGCGAGCTGCCGCCGGCCCAGGCGCAGATGTTGTGCCTGCTGCGCGACGAGCCGCGCGGGATGGCCGAACTGGTCCGGACACTGGGCGTCGAGCGCTCCAGCCTGACCGGGCTGGTCGACCGCGCCGAGCGCAGCGGGCTGGTCGAGCGCCGGCTCGACCCCGCCGATCGCCGCGCCGTCCGGGTGGCACTGACCCCGGCCGGTGACGCGGCCGCCCAGCGCTTCCACGATGAGGTCACCGAACGGCTTGCCGAGCTACTGGCCGACTTGCCGGAGACCGAGCAGGCCCGGTTCAACCGGACGGTGGCGCGAGTCGTCGCGACCGCCGAGGTGCCGGCCCTGTTCGGCTGACTTTCTCAGTAGTTCTCAGTCGTTCTTAGTAGCCGTAGCCGCCGCCACCGGTGTCGGGCTGGCTTGACTGCGCCGGAGCCGGACCTTCGGTCGTCACCGCGTGCCAGGTCAGCTGTGGCCCGCCGAACGAGTCCTTCGCGTTGTTGCCGCTGGTGTCACCAGCGGCCTTGTCCATCGTGAAGGTGTACAGCGGGTGGCCTTCGTATGCGACCTGGCTGGTGCCGTCCGGCCGCTTCACGGTGGACAAGTCGGCTGAAACGTCCTGCGGCCCGGTCGGCTTCTGGCCGGCGGCGATGGTCAGCGGCTTCCAGATCGAGGTGCAGGCCATGTTGTCGCAGGCGATCTTGGTGGCCGTGTCCTGGTCGGTCGTATATAGGGTCCGGCCGCTGGAGTCGACCAGCGTGGCGCCGGTGCCGTTGAGCGACTGAACGCCGACCGTGGTGGACGTACCGCCGGCCGCCGCGTTGCCCGAACCCGAACCCGAGTTGGAGCCGCACCCGGCCAGCCCGAAGGCCAGCACGCCGGTGCCGGCGATGATGAGTCCGGTCAATCGAGACATCTGTTTCCTCCTGATTGTCAGTTCGCGTCGAGGCGGACGAGTAGCTGGCCGCCGTCGGTGACGACGTCGAGCGAGCTGAGTTGAGCCCTTGGAATCGCGGTGGTGCCGGACAGGTTCGCGGTGCCGGCGTACGTAGCGACCCAGGTGGCCGCGGTCTCGGACCGGCCGTCGCGAGCGTGCGCCACCAGCGAGCAGTGCTCACCGGGATCGACACCGGACAACTTCAGGCCGAGCGCCGTACCCTCACCGCGCGCGGTCAGCGAGACCTCCGCGTGCACGTTTCCGCTGGTCGCCTGTATGACCGGCGCCTGCTGGTCGGCAACGATCGACGGCACCGTGATGCCGCCGGCGATCGCGACCACAGCCGCGGCAGCGGCGAGCACCAGCCGGCGCCTGCGGCGTTGCCGCCGAGCCTTCGCCAGCAAGCCCTCCAGCAGTGTGGGCCGTTCCATCGCGTCGATCTCCTGCGCCGGTACGGCGGCCAGCACGCCGGGGATCCACTCCAGGCTGCGCAGGGTTGCGGCACAAGCCGGGCAGTCGGCGATGTGTCGGCGTACGTCCTCGGTCTCGGCCGGCTCGAGCGCGTCCAACACGTATGCGCCGAGGTAGTTCTCCATCAGGCAGGTCGTCATGGCTCTCGCACCCCTCGCTCCTGCAGGGCGAGTCGCAATGCCCGTAACGCATAGAACATCCGGGACCGGACCGTGCCGGCCGGCAGGCCGCGCTCGGCGGCGACCTCGGCCGTGGTCCGGCCGCGGTAGTAGCTGTC
>JBKPSJ010000220.1:0-18582 GCA_046765875.1 Actinomycetota bacterium | reverse complement strand
GTTCGACCCCGACCTCGCTCGGCCGGTGCTGCGCCGCCTGATCAGCGACAGCTACGAGAAGTCCGACCTCGAACACGCGCAACTACGCAGCTTCCGCAACATCGTGGCGATCGCAGCATTCCTCATGCTGGCGCTGGTCGTCGCGACGGTGCTGGTGCTCGCGCGGTACCCGAACTGGCTGCCGCTGTGCTTCACCGGTAGCGGCACGCCCCCTTCTCAGGTCTGCCCGACCAGTACCGGATCGACCGGGCCGCGCGGGGCCGACATCATCATGGTCGCGATTCTCGGTGCCCTCGGCGGCACGCTGACGTCGGCGGTGTCGATCCGCAACCTCAAGGGCACTTCCACCCCGTACGACGTACCGGTGGCGCTGGGGTTTCTCAAGGTCCCGCTGGGTGCGTTCACGGCGATCCTGGCGATCGTCGCGATCCGCGGCGGGTTCGTACCGGGCCTGACGGACCTGGACTCGCAGGAGCAGATTCTGGCGTACGCGCTGGTGTTCGGGTTCGCCCAGCAGGCGTTGTCGCGGCTGCTCGACCAGCGGGCGCAGGCGCTGCTGGAGGGCATGCCGGGTGGCACCAGTGTCGAGCCGACCCCGGACACCACTCCGGTGACACCACCGGCGGCGGTTCCGCTGGAGCCCGAGAAGGCGCCGGAGGACACCGCGGCCGCACCGACGGAGGAGGTCACCGCCGAGCCCGACGAGTCCGAGGTGCCGCTCGAACCCGACACCGGCGAGGAGGCGGCGGCCGACGTCGCACCGGCCGGCGCGCTGCCCGAGGACGACGACGTGATGGCCGACTTCGAGGAGCCCGAGGAGCCCGGCGAATCCGAACCCGAGGGTCCGGATCTGGACCTGCCGGACCCGGAGGAGGCCGAGTACCACGAGGACGGCGGTGCCGAGGTTCCCGAGGGTGAGCCCGGGGTCGACGGCGTGGTGTACCCGACCGGCGACGAGGTACCGGAGGTGACCCGCTGATGGCGTTCGTCGAGGAGAGAATCAACTACCGCGGCCGCAACAACGTCAACCGCCGGACCTGGAACATGATCCAGGCCGCGGAGAACCTGGCCGGCTTCGGCTTCGTGATCACCCAGGGCTCGTACAACAAGGGCGTCAGCGCCTCGGCCGGTACGCACGACGGCGGTGGCGTGGTCGACGTCCGAGCCCGCGATCTCAGTCCGCGCGAGCGTGGCGGGGTGGTACTCGCGCTGCGCCAGGTCGGTTTCGCCGCCTGGCTGCGGACACCGTTGCAGTCGAACTGGCCGTACCACATCCACGCCGTCGCCCGCGGTGACCGCGACCTGTCGCCGCAGGCCGCCGCCCAGCTCCGCTCGTACCGCAACGCCCGCAACGGGCTGAAGGGCAACGGGCCGGACGACGGGCCGGGCGGCTACTACAACATGAGCTGGGACCTGTACCGCAGCCTGCGGCAGAAGGCGGCCAAGGTGAGCCCCGGCGACAGCAGGCCGCGCAACAATCTCGGTCTGTTGTGCCTGAGTTACGAGGCGATCCAATACGCAGGCGTGCATCGGTCGATGACCGGATTGTGGGCCGCGTACCGCAACAGCGCGCATCGCAGCATCAAGGCACTGCTACCGCAGTTGCGGAACCAGCCGGACACGAAGTTCCCGGAGTCCTGGCTGCTTCTCGAGCAGAAGATCCGCCGGCACCCGCCGAGCGCGGTGGCCGACCCGTTCTCCTGGTACTGGTTCGTCGGCCGGTGCGGCTTCTCGCGGCCCGATCACGACGACTGGCCGAAGGATCCCCGCAAGCGCTGAGTCGCGAGACTGGCGCGGGCGTTCACCAGGAATTGCCGTTCGGCGGTGTTGTCGGTGCGGGCGATCGCCTCGTCGTACGCCGCGATGGCTTCGGCTCTGTGCCCGAGCCGGGCCAGCAGGTCGGCGCGGATCGCGTGGAACAGGTAGAAGCGGTCCAGGTCGAGCGCGTCGACGAGGGCCAGCCCGGCGGCCGGACCGGACACCTCGGCCACCGCCACCGCGCGGTTGAGCTCGACCACCGGGCTCGGCGCGATCGCCATCAGCTGGTCGTACAGCTGGACGATCTGGCCCCAGTCGGTGTCCGCGGCGGTCGGCGCGTCGCTGTGTACGGCAGTGATTGCCGCCTGGATCTGGTACGGCCCGGGCTGATTGCGACGGAGGCAGCGGCGTACCAACTCCTGTCCCTCCGCGATCAGCGAACGGTTCCAGCGCGAGCGATCCTGGTCGGCCAACCGTACGAGTGAACCGTCCGTACCGGTACGCGCGGCCCGGCGCGACGAGGTCAGCAGCATCAACGCGAGCAGGCCGATCACCTCTGGTTCGTCCGGCATCAGCTCGACGAGCAGCCGGCCGAGGCGGATCGCTTCCGCGCACAGGTCGTCGCGTACAAGCTGCTCACCCGAGCTGGCGGCGTACCCCTCGTTGAAGATCAGGTAGACGACCGCGAGGACGGTACGGAGGCGCTCGGGTAGGTCGGCCTCATGCGGCACCCGGTAAGGGATCCGGGCGTCGCGGATCTTGCCCTTGGCCCGGACCAGCCGCTGCGCCATCGTCGTCTCGGGAACAAGAAACGCGTGGGCGATCTCGGCCGTGCTCAGCCCGCCGAGCAGCCGCAGTGTGAGCGCCACCTGAGCCTGCGGCGCCAAGGACGGGTGGCAGCAGGTGAAGATCAGCCGGAGCCGTTCGTCGTTCACCGCACCCTCCTCCCGCGGCTCGTCCTCGGCGTACAGCAAGGCGGCCTGAGCCTGCTTGTCGTCCCGGGCCGCCTCGCGGCGCAACCGGTCGATCGCCTTGTTCCGGGCCGTCGTGATGATCCAGCCGGCCGGGCTCGGCGGGATGCCGTCGGCGGGCCAGCGCTTTACCGCGACGGCGAACGCCTCCTGGACTGCCTCCTCGGCGAGGTCGATGTCGCCGAGAACGCGGACCAGTACCGAGACGGCCCGGCCGTACTCCTCCCGGAAGGCCGCCTCAACGCCGGTCATGGAGTCATCCGGCAATGGGCCGGACCTCGATCGGCAGCCCGAGGATGCCGGCCAGCCGGCGTCCCCAGTCCAGTGCGGCGTCGAGGTCCTCGACCTCGATCACGGTGAACCCGCCGACGTGTTCCTTGCCCTCGACGTACGGGCCGTCGGTCATCAGCACCGAACCACCGTCGCCCTTCCTGAGTACGGTCGCGGTGCTCGGCGGGTGTAGCCCGGCGTTGAACACCCAGGCTCCGGCGGCTCTCAGGTCGTCGTTCCAGCCGGCGAGATCGCGCAGGATCGGGTCCAGTACGTCGGGCCCTGGCGGCGGCCCGTCCGGCTGGTAGATGGTCAGCATGTAGCGCGTCATCGAGGCATCCTTCCTGTCACCACTCGTACGAACGCCTCCGCGCCAGATCGACGTTCGACCCGCGGCGGTTGCTCGGTGACAGTCACCCGGCCAAGCTATTGGACAGCTATTGGACAGCTATAGGACCCCTCCCTGCGGTCTCGGCAGCCGGGTCTGGAAGTCGATCAGCCCGACCCATTCGGGTCGTACGGCTATTCGTGCCTGCCGGGTGCCCGGCTTGTCCATCGCATCGCGCAAGCCGGCCGCGCCCTCGGCACCGAGATACCGCTCTGCGGCTAGCAGGTACTCCGGTGCCAGCCCGTCGATCTCCTCGATCTCGGCCCGGCCACGGATGGCCAGCGACTCCGGCGGAGACGCTTCCGTGTCGATGCTGATCGCCACAGCCGGGTTCGCGCGCAACGCTCCGACCCGCCGGGCGGCGTGCCGGATCCCCGCCTCCGGACCGGCCAGGTACGTCGCTGACACGATCTTCGATCCGGTCCAGTGGAACCAGGTCGGCACGATCCGCGGCGTACCGTCGGTCCACACGAAAGCCATCCGCGCCGGAATCCGCGACCTCAGCAGCCGCTGCGCGGTCTCAGTCTCCAGCAACCGCAGATCCCCCTGCGGAATCCCACCCATACCGACTCCTCTCACTCACCCCGACGCTACTTCCCGTCGCACCCACCCTCTTGAACAAACCGCGCATCCAGGTTGCTACCGAGTAGCACCACGTAGCACACTGGACTCATGAGCGCGCAGCCGGAGATCACTCAGCGGGACCTTCGCACCAGGTCGAAGGAGATCATGGACGCCGTCCAGAACGGACAGGCGTTCACCGTCACCCGCGACGGCCACCAGATCGGCGAGCTGATCCCACTGCGACGCAGGAGGCGGTTCGTCTCCCGGCAGGAGTTCGCCGCCATGTCGAGGGGTGCACCCGACCTGTCGGTCGACGCGTTCCGCGCCGACCAGGATGCCAGTACCGATCCAGATCTGGACGACGCCTATGGCCGCTGAGCATGAACGGGGCCTGCTTGACACAAACGTCATGATCCTGCGCCGCTGGATAGATCCCGCCGAGTTGCCGAGCCGGATGGCGATCAGTGCGATCACGTTGGCCGAGCTGTCCGCCGGTCCGCACCAGGTCCGCAGCAACGACGAGCAGAACCTGTATGACGAACACGCGGAACGAGCCAGACGGCTCGACATACTGCAGCGGGCCGAGAACGAGTTCGATCCGATCCCCTTCGACACCGAAGCGGCCCGGGGATACGGCCGGGTCTGCGCGGCTGTCGTCAGCGCAGGACGGAAGCCGCGCGGGCGGGTGGCCGACCTCCTGATCGCCTCAGTAGCGCTTGCCGAGGAGCTACCTCTCTTCACGACCAGCCCGGATGACTTCGCCGGACTGTCCGGGTTGGTCGCCGTCGTATCGGTCACGAGACCATCGGTACCGCACGAACGCTGAGCTAGGCGGTGGCTTGGGCGGCGGCGCGGCCGGCCGTGCGGCCGGAGAAGAGGCAGCCACCTAGGAAGCTGCCCTCGAGGGCGTTGTAGCCGTGCATGCCGCCACCGCCGAACCCGGCCACTTCGCCCGCGGCGTATACCCCGCCGAGTGGTTCGCCGCCGCCCCGCAGCACCCGGCCGTCGAGGTCGGTCTCCAGGCCGCCGAGCGTCTTGCGGGTAAGGATGTTCAGCCGTACGGCGATCAGCGGCCCGGCCTTCGGATCGAGCAGCCGGTGCGGTGCCGTCGCCCGGCGGGTCAGCTTGTCGCCTCGGTAGTTGCGTGCCACCCGCATCGCCGCGATCTGCGCGTCCTTGGTGAACTTGTTGTCCACCTCGCGATCCCTGGCTGCAACCACCGGCTCCAGGACCTCGTACGAGACCAACGGCTCCGCAGTGAGCTTGTTCATCGCGTCGACCAGCTCGCGCAGGTTGCCGGCCTGGACGAAGTCGACACCGTGATCGAGGAACGCCTTGACCGGTCCCGGTACGTCGGCCCGCGCCCTCTCGATCACAGCGCGGACGCTCTTGCCGGTCAGGTCCGGATTCTGCTCGGACCCGGACAGCGCGAACTCCTTGCCGATGATCCGCTTGTTCAGGACGAACCACGAGTAGTCGTACCCGGTGCGCATGATGTGCCGCAGCGTGCTCAGCGTGTCGAACCCCGGGAAGCACGGAGCCGGCAACCGGTTGCCCAGGGCATCGATCCACAGGGAAGACGGGCCGGGCAGGATCCGGATGCCGTGGTTGTCCCAGATCGGCGCCCAGTTGTGGAGGCCCTCGGTGTAGTGCCACATCCGGTCCGGGTTGATCAGGTTCCCGCCGCATTGCTGAGTGATCTGGAGCATCCTGCCGTCGACATGGGCCGGTACTCCGGACACCATCGACCGTGGCGGCTTGCCGAGCCGGTCCGGCCAGGACTTGCGGACCAGATCGTGGTTGCCGCCGATCCCGCCGGACGTGACGATCACGGCCTGCGCGTGTAGTTCGAAGTCGCCGAGCTCGACCCGCGAGCTGGGTTTGCCGCGCTCGACCGATGACGGCTCCAGCACCTTCCCACGGACACCGTCGACAACACCCGCGGTCTTGGTCAGGTCGTCGACCCGATGGCGGAACTTGAACGTCACCTGGCCGCGCTCGGCTGCCGCTCGTACCCGCTTCTCGAACGGCTCGACGACACCCGGCCCGGTACCCCAGGTCAGGTGGAACCGCGGCACCGAGTTGCCGTGCCCGGTCGCCGTACCGTCACCGCGCTCGGCCCAGCCGACCACCGGAAAGATCCGGTGCCCCATCTCGCGCAGCCAGGACCGCTTCTCGCCGGCCGCGAAGTGCACGTACGCCTCGGCCCACCGGCGCGGCCAGTAGTCCTCGTCGCGGTCGAACGCCGCGCTGCCCTGCCAGTCCTGCCAGGCCAGCTCGAAGGTGTCCTTGACGCCCATCCGGCGCTGTTCCGGCGTACCGACCATGAACAGTCCGCCGAGCGACCAGAACGCCTGACCGCCGAGGCTCTGCTCGGGCTCCTGGTCCAGCAGCAGCACCTTCCGGCCGGCGTCCGCAAGCTCAGCGGTGGCGGTCAGCCCGGCCAGCCCGGCCCCGACGACGATGACGTCCGCATCCATGCACCGAAGCCTGTCCTGCCGGAGCCCGGTGCGCAATCACCTCAGAAATGCATGCGCGAGGCGACGTCCGGATCCGTGATTCCGTCGTACGCCGCCACCGCGGCACGTCGTAGCGCGCCCGGCGGATGCGTGGGCGACAGCTCGTGCATCACACGGTCGACCCAGCCGGGCTCGGAGTGCAACGACAGCATCTCCAGTACCGCGTCGGGCCCGGCGAGCTGGGCCGCGCGCAGGTCGGCCCGCAACTCCTCGCGCGGCCGGCTGCGCCCGTCGGCCTGGTCGCGCAACGCCCGCTGGGCGAGCATCACGACGATGAACACGAGCGCACCCAGCGCGCCGCCGCTGTTGATCCCCCACTGCATCGGGAGCTCGGCCCACACCCGGATCAACAGCCCGCCGAGGGTCGCGCCGACGACCACGACCGTGGCCAGCAGGAACAGCTTGCGGCCGACGTTCTCGGGTGGTTCGGGGTCGCCGTACTCGATGTGAGCGAGTTCGTGTGCGACCGTCGCCAGCAGGGCTTCGTCAGACCGGTTCCGCGCGTGCCGCAGCGGGACCTCGATCAGGAATCTGCCGTCGCGGCGCTGGTGAGTAGCCGCGCCGCCGGTACGGACGATCCGAAGGTCAGGACGCGGAGCGGATCGGCCCGACCGCTTCACGACATCGTCCAGCAGCGCTCCTACCCGCTGCTGTGCCTCGATCCGCCTCACAGGACAACCGTAGGCCGCGACCGGTGACGCGGGCAGCCGAAACCGCGCCGCCGACACTCACAGCGGCGGTCAGCGCACCGGCCAGGACCAGCGTCGGCGATGGCCCGAGCGAGGCGATCAGCGGGCCGCCGAACAGCATCCCGGATGCCGCGCCGGCGTTCACGATGACCGTCTGCCCGGACAGCAGCGCACGCCGTTCGGCACCGGCCGAGGACCGGGTGATCGTCGCCGAGATCGCCGCGATCCCGAGTACGATCGCCAGGCCCGACGCCGCAGCGAACAACACCGCCGTGGCAGGGCTGGCCCGCAGCCCCAGACCGATCCAGCACAGTCCGCCGACCGTCCAGGCCACACACGCGATCGCCACGGGCGGGAAGCGCCGGACCAGCGGTACGGCCAGGCAGGTGCCGACCAGCGAGCCGATGCCGTACCCGGTCATCCCGGCCGCGAGGTACACGCCGGGCCGGCCACGCTCGACTCCGATCACCGTCAGTCCGAGCGTGAACGCGAACCAGGTCACGCACCCGGTCCCGCGCAACACCCAGCCGAGCACCACCTCCGGCCGGGCCTTCGCCGCGACCCAGATCCTGGGAGGGGCCCCGGTGACCTCAATCAACGCAGCTCGCTTGACCGGGAGCGCCAGCAGGGCGGTGACCACGACCATCGCGGCCTGCAGCCACAACAACGGAAGCGCCAGACCGGCGGTGATGGCGAGCGCCGCCAGCGGCGGACCGGCCACCATGCCCGCGCGGCGGATGCCGTCCTGGGTGGTCAGCAGCGTCACGGCACGATCGGGACCGAGCCGGTCCCCGACATCCGCGATGAGCGCGGCCCGTCCCGGAACCGACAACGCCTCGGCTGTCCCAAGCATCAGCCCGCTGGCGACCAGTACGCCGACTGTCAGCAACCCGGCAGCCGCGGCGATGGGCACCACCGCCAGGGCGAACGCCTCAGCCATCCCCGCCACTGCCAGCCGCCGGCCCGAGACGATCCATTGCCGGGCGCGCCGAGCCCACCACGGCGACAGCAGCACCGGCACACCGGATGCGCCGGCGACGAGACCGGTCGCGGCCACCGACCCGGTGCCGTCCAGGATCACCAGCGGCAGCGCCACCTGCGCCATCCGGATGGTCAGATCCGCTGCCCCGCCGCCGAGCAGCAGACACACCGCTTCGCTCCTTGCCTTCACCCCCCGACCCTCGCGCCCGGGCGGCCCGGCCGGTAGCGGGCTGCTGATGCCGACGGCCCATAGGCTGTGCCTATGAGCTCATTGCCAAGCGTCGACGACCTGCGACTGGTGCTGACCATCGGGCGAACCTCGTCGGTCGGTGCCGCGGCCCGCGAGCTGCGGATCTCGCAGCCGTCGGCCAGTCAGCGATTAGCCCGGCTGGAGCGGCGGATCGGGGTCCGGCTGTTCGAACGCGACACCCGCGGCGCCCGCCCGACACCGGCCGGCACCACGCTGATCCAGCAGGCCGGGCACATCCTCGGCCACCTCGAGGGTGTGTACGACGCCACCCGTGCTGCCGGCGCCGCCCAACGCCTGGACATCGGTACGTTCTCGAGCCTGGCAGCGTCCTTGTTCCCCGCATTGGAGGAACTGCTGCCGGACATCGCGATCCAGCAGCACGCCGATCACGGCGACCAGCTGATCCCGCTGGTGGCCGAGGGCACGATGGACGCCGCGTTCGTCGCGTATGCCGACCAGGTCACGCTGCCGCGCGGGACGTCATCCCACCCGGTCGGACACGACGAACTGGTGCTGTTCCTGCCGGCCGGCGTACGCGAACCCAAGGGCTCCAAGGAGCCGTTCAAGGACCGGCGGGTGGTGTTCACGACGTACGACCTGCGCAGCGAGGAGGTCCGGACCCGGCTGATCGGGCTCGGCGCGGAGGTCCGGCGCGGCGCGACACTGGCGACCACGCTGGCGATGGCGCGCCGGCGTGGCGAGCTGGCGGTGGTGCCGCGCAGCGCGGTGACCGCCGGACTGCTGCCGGGCGAACGGGTCGAGCCGGCGCCGTTCCGGATCCGGCTCACGCTCAGTGCCGTCACCGGCGCAGCCCCGCCCCGCGCGATCCTCGCCGTCCTCCCCGCCCTCCGCCGGGAGTTGGCCCTAACCCCGACCCGCAGCTGACCGCCGCGGCCCGGCCCGTCCTGCGGTCAGAAATCCCCGCCACCACCACTCGCACGCCGGGGCCCTCCGACGTGCGAGCGGTGGCGCGGGAATTCTGACCGCAGGAGTGGGCGACCCTCAGGCGGCCACAGCCTTGCGGGGCCGCCCCCGGCCACGCTTGGTCGCAACGATGACGCCGTTGATGAACACCTCGCCGCCCCACACACCGCACGGCTCGGCGCGTTCCAGCGCTCCAGCTAGGCAGGCCGCCCGTACCGGACAGAGCCGGCACAACGCCTTGGCCAGCTCGGCCTCGGCGTACCGCTCGGCAAAGAACAGCAGCGGCTTCGTCTGGCAAGGCAGCAGCGGTTGTTTTCTCATCGGGTTCCCCTCCCCTGGCCGGTCCCCCGCCCGACCTGGAACGATCTTGCCCGGCAACCTTCAGAGAACCTTCAAACCACCTTCGGGCCGCACTACGCTGAACGCGCCGGTCGCGAAGACGGGGCCGCCTGACGCACGAGATGTTCCTGAACGCCGTGCCGGAACGATCCACTGTCCTGGTCCTCGAAGGACGAGCCGGGATCGCCGCCCTTTGTCATATGGCCGGTGCGTCGCCGTGGTCGGGGATCCCCAGCCGTACGCCACCCTCCTGCGCGGACCGGTGCGCGACGATCCCCGGCAGCGTGTATCGGGCCGCGACCCACGCGTTCACCGGCGGCAACGTCCGGTTCACCACGGCGCGGACGAAGTCGTCGACGAGGAAGTGGTGCGACCCCTCATGCCCGTTCGGCAGGCCTTGGAACTCTCGCGGCAGCCGGCTTCGGTCGTGAATCGGCGCCGACCCCGACGTGAACGCCTCGCGCAGCGCCGGGTCGACATGCTCCAGATCGGGATCGAGTACATCCCCCGACGGGGGCGTGAGCAGCTCGGTCACGTCCTCGACACCCGAACGCGTCTGCCACAGGCTGACCGTGGCGAGCTGTTCGAAACTGCCCTCGGTGCCGAACATCCGCAGCCGGGACTCACGGATATGCGACGGGTAGCCGACCCTGCGGAACTCGTTGGTCCGCATCACCCCGCCGTCGGACAGTGAGAACAAGGCCGAGGCGTTGCTGACGTCGTTGCCGAACATGCTGACCTGCTTGTCGAACACCCCGTCGTTCCGGTCGTCGGGCACTCCTACGCAGGACACATGGGTTGCGTATGTACCCGTGACCGAAAGGACGTTGCCGACCGCGTGAGTGGGGTACAGCATCGGAGGAAAGCTGGCGGTCCGCTTCCACTCGTCGCCGCCGCTGTACTGGTACGCCGCGTAGAAGCCGAGGTCCATGTCGTGTACGTAGTCGCCCTCGGCGTAGAACACGCGGCCGAGCTCACCGGCGGCCAGCTTCTGCCGGCAGAAGACCGACGACGGGTAGTAGTAGCTGGTCTCGCCCATCATGTACGTCAGCCCGGTCCGCTCGACCAGCCGGACGATGGCGGCGATGTCGTCGGTGTCGATCGCCATCGGCACCGTCGAGTACACGTGCTTGCCGGCCTCCAGCGCGGCGATCACCATCGGGCCGTGCAGCCACCGCTGGGTGAACACCGCCACCGCGTCGACGTCCGAGCCGAGCAGATCCTCGTACGACGAATAGCTGACGGCCACTCCGTACTGCCCGGCCATCTCCGCGAGCCGGTCCGGCAACACGTCGGCGAGCCGTACCTCGTGCACGTCCGGGTGGGCGGCGAACAGCCGCAGGAACGAGGGGACGAACTGGCCGGCTCCGGCGATCCCGATGCTGATGCTCATGGCGAAGATCCAAGCAGTGACAGTCCCGAAACAGAAACGACAAATTCGCACATCGAGATGCCGGTCAGAGCCGGATCACCGAGCCAGGGACGTAGGGTGAGTGACCATGAGTGAACGGCTGGTGTGGATCGACTGCGAGATGACGGGCCTCGACCTCGAGGCCGACACCCTCATCGAGGTCGCCGTCCTCATCACCGACTACGAGCTCAACGTCCTGGGCGATGGGATCGACCTGGTGATCAAGCCGCCGGCCGAGGCGCTGGACCAGATGACCGACTTCGTTCGCGAGATGCATACCGCGTCCGGGCTGCTGGCCGAGCTGGACAACGGGATCGCGCTGGCCGACGCCGAGCGCCAGGTGCTGGAGTTCATCTCGGAGTACGTACCGGAGCCGCGCAAGGCCCCGCTGGCCGGGAACTCGGTGGGCACCGACCGCACCTTCCTGGTCCGGGACATGCCGGCCGTCGAGGCGCACCTGCACTACCGCAACGTCGACGTCTCCTCGATCAAGGAACTGGTACGCCGCTGGTACCCCCGGGTCTACTACGCCACCCCGGCCAAGGTCGGCAACCACCGGGCGCTGGCCGACATCACCGAGAGCATTGCCGAGCTGCGGTACTACCGAGAGACCGTATTCGTCCCGTTGCCCGGCCCGGACAGCGACACCGCCAAGGCTGCCGCGGCCCGTGCCGAGAACGCGATTTCGGCCAGCCCGGAGTCATCGCTATGATTGCTCAGCCGCAACGCCCAGGCGTGCGGCCCTGGTGGGTGTAGCTCAGCTGGTAGAGCACCTGGTTGTGGTCCAGGTGGCCGCGGGTTCAAGTCCCGTCACTCACCCCAGGCAGAAACTACGGCTCCGTCCATCCCGGACGGAGCCGTACCGCTGTGCCGACCCCTGCGGAAGGGACCGAACGCTCAGATGCACACGCCGCGACCGCGTGCCGCCTGGGCGCTGGCAGTCATCGCGTGCGCGGCGATCGCACTCGTCTCCGGCACCGTGTTCGCCATCGCCGCCGTGGTCGGCACCGGCAGCGACGCCTCGGCCGGAGGCGCCGACGGTCACTGGCAGCGCAGCATCGCCTGGCCTGTGTCGGTACGCCGTACAGCAGACCCGCAGACCGTCGTCGTCGCGTACGACGCCCCGGCCGGCCAGCCGGACTGCGTGCGTAAGCCGGCTGTCAGAGTCGACCGGGAGACGACGGAGTCGGTGCACATCACGCTGACGTACGAGGTCGGCCGGATGGACTGCACCCTGACCAGCCGCCACGAGATCTCGGTGACGTCGCGGATGCCGCTGAGCAACCGCGAGATCGTGGTCAATGGCGAGTCCTGGGCTCCGGCGGAGCCCGGCTATCGGCGCTGCGCAAACGAAGGCTGCAACCCGCCTCCGCCGGAGCAGTGCGACCGGGTGGACCAGGCGATGGAGGCGATCGATGCCGAGGGCGACCGTACCGTTCGGTTCTGTACGTCGCGCTGGCTGGTCGTCGACGTCGGCAGCCATACCCGGCGCCGTTGGTTCTTCGAGTACGGCGACAAGGCCTGGCGACCGCTGCTCGGCACCCGCAACCCCGGCTGCGCCTCGATCCGCACCATCGCCCCGGAGTTCCCCGAGGCGCGGTGCCGGGACCTGCGCGCCCCGGGCTGACACCACTCCCGCGTCAGCCGACCGCGATGGCGAAGACGTGCAGGTCGAGGTTCGACGGGAGGGTCACGAACCGCACCGACTTGGCCGGGTCGATGGGCAGGCCCGCGTAGAACACGCTGACCGGATGATCCTGGTCGGTGTTCTCCGGTCCGACGTTCCAGGGAACCGTGGCCACGATGTCAGTCCCCGGCGCCGGATTGTTGAAGTACCAATCCGCGAAGGTGAGCTGCGCCTGGTCGACAGTTCCGTCCTGGTAGGTGATGAACACCGTGCCGGACTGCCCGCCGCTCGGCGAGCAGCAGGCCGACCCTACGATGCCGAGCTTGGTGCCCGTGCCGGACAGTGCGATCACCTGGCCGTCGGTCGCCGTGTTGTCCGGCTCGCCCGGCGCCGTGTCGGGCCAGGTGAACGTCACACCGTCGTGGACGAAGGTCGCGCCGCGGCTCAGCCCGGCGGCCGCGAGGCCTTGCGCGGAGAACGTGGCTTCGCCGCCGTCGAAGGAGCCGGCGGTCGGGTTCGCGTCGTCGGTGATGCCCTTGTTGTTGAACGTGCCGGCCAGCGTTGCGTACGCGCCGGGGTACCAGAGCACCTGAAGCTCGGCCGAACCCGCCCTGGTCTCGGGCTGTCCCGCGGCGGAGGCGGACAGGTCGACCCTCGCCGTGCGCGGGTTGGGACCGGTCGCACCGGGCGTGGCTGACGCGGCGATCGCTGCTCCTGCGGTGCCGCCCGCGGGGACCGTCAGGACGCCGGACGACGGCGACAGGGCGAACCCCGGGTTCGCGGCCGGCGGACGGCTATAGGTGAAACGGATCGTCACGGCTCGGGCCGCGTGGTTGGTCACCCGAAGGGTGGCCGTCTCCGTCTCACCGGCGTTCAGGTCGACGAGCTCGGGAGCGAACGCCGCCTCGAGAGCCGGGCCGAGCGTGGTCCGGCCGAGCCCCTCGGTGTACTCGACGCCGTCCGGCCCGCCAAGTACCGCCCGACCGATCAGGTGGTAGCTCCCGGTCGTCGCCGACAGCGGCACATCGACCTGCCACCGCGTCGACACGGTCCGACCGGGCGGCACCGCCGGGAAGCTGTCCTGGCCGAGTGGCCGAACGACATGGCCGGCCCGGTCGTCGATCGCGTAGGCGTCCAGCCCGAGCCGTACGTCGAGGACCGGCCGGTCACTGTTGTTCCGGTACGTGGTCACGACCTGGTTGTCACCCAGCTGTCGCAGTTGCTGCGGCGCCGACACGGCGACGTCCTTCGACGGTGCCACGAACTCGACCTCGGCAATATCGCAGAACGAGCCGTCGGGTCCGACGTACCGCAGCCACCGGTAGCGACCTGGGTCCGACACCGCCAACTCGTTCCAGCCGAGCGTGGGCGCGCTGCTCACCGTGGCCAGCGTCCGGCAGCCACTCGCCGGACCTTCCGTACAGCCTTCGAACCGGCCACCGACCGTCCGCCCGGCCTGGCCGTTGCGCGGGATGTACCGCACGGTGCCGACAGGCGTCGCCCGGCCGGTGTCGATCCCGGCGTACCCGCCACTGGGTTCGGCGAAGTCGAAGAACGTCGAGGGATCGCCGTCGAAGACCTTGTCGTAGGTGTTCGGCAGGTCGCCCCATGCCGGACTGGTCCCGTACGGCTGACCCGACAGCGTGCCCGGCAGCGTGTTACCCGGTACGCCGGGCGGGGCGCCGACCGCGTCGGCACGCGCGAACAGGTCCGCGACTCCGCCTCGGCGAGGACCGCCCCAGACGCGGTCC
Source organism: Actinomycetota bacterium (assembly GCA_046765875.1). Taxonomy (GTDB): domain Bacteria; phylum Actinomycetota; class Actinomycetes; order Propionibacteriales; family Kribbellaceae; genus DASRHY01. The sequence goes on along the minus strand of JBKPSJ010000220.1, from coordinate 4,140 downwards.
GCCATCGCCTCACGCGGGCGGCGCAGTTGGGCGTCGAACGCGCTGTCCGGCTGGGTGATCGCCTCGTCGGCCCACACTGAGATCAGGTATCCGTCCAGTCTCGGGTGCTCGATCGGCTCCCATTCCTGATAGAGGAACGTCGGGTTCGGCAGCAGCCGCAGGCCCGGCGTGACATAAAGCGTGTCGCTCGGCGAGGACACCACGCGGTAGCCGAGGTCGAGGTAGTGCTGGGCGTTTCGCTCCGACCCCGGACCGGTCGCCGTGGTTGTCCATGCCTCCACCTTGATCGACAGGTCCGGCGCGATCGTCGGGTTCTGATCGACGTCCCACCAGTTCCAGATCACTGTCGTCTTACCGTGCCGGCGGACCGCCGTGTTCATTTCGTTGATGAAGTCCACGAACACGTCCGCGGTCGACCCGAAGCCCCGCTCGGCGGCGTACTGCACCAGCGGCGCGCAACGACTCTGCTGGTCACCCCGCGGGTATTCGTCGGTGGCGATGTGGAACTCGGGCCCGGAGAACAGTGGCGCGAACTCGTCGATCAAAGCCCTGGTGAAGTCGCGCACCTCACGCCTTGTCACATCCAGGGTGGTACTGAATCCCTGGCAGTCCAGGCCGAGGTCTGGCCGCAGCTTGAGGATCGCACCGGCGTGCCCGGGCATCTCGATCTCCGGGATGAGGGTCACGTGGTACTTGTGGGCGGTCTGTTCGAATCGGGCGATGTCGGCCTTCGTGTACGCCTGCGGCGCTGCCAGGTAGGGAAATGTGTCACTGACCAGCCGGAACGCATTGTTGTCCGACAGGTGCAACTGCAGGGTATTGAGCTTGAGATAGGCCATCTCCCGGATCGTCTGGACGATGTAGTCCGGCGACCAGAACTTGCGACCGGCATCGAGCATGTAGCCGCGCTCGCGGAACCGTGGCCAGTCCCGCGCCTCGCCCCGCGGGAGGGTGCGATGACCCGGCGTCGAACGCAGCGCCTGGAGCACAGTCTGCGCTCCGTAGAACACACCGGCATCGCTGCCACCGCTGAGCTCGACCTGGTCCCCGATCCTCAGCAGGTAGCCCTCCGGGCCCAGGTCGGCAGGCGCGCCGCGGTCGGACAGGACTAGGTCGCCCTTCTTGGGTTCGCCGCTCGCAACGAGCTGCGGGGCGATCCCGGTCACCTCGGACAGGTCGTCGCGGAACTGCTGTGCCTCGTCGAGGAGGTCGGCGGCGGTGACGACGATGCGCGACGTCTGCGTCAGTTCGTAGGTTCCGGCGCCGCCGGACCACTCGCGCAGGGTCGGTACGACCTGCGGCGCAGGGTTTCCGGCCGCGGGTGCCGCGGCAGCTGCCGGCGCCTTGGGCACGACGGCCGCTACGGCGAGCGGCCCGGTCGCGAGTGCAGCGATGACTGCGCGTACCGGCTTCGAGGACAGGGCCATGACAAGCACCTCGATCGCGGGGGCGGATCCGCATTTAACTGCCCACTTGATCGATCAAATTGCCACGGAAGCCCGAATCGGTCAAGGTCCCGCGACCTCTGCGTTTGCCCCAGTAGCAGGTTGCATGGCCACTGACACGAAACCGGCAGCCGTGGCATGTTGCAGCCCGCTAGCCGGGCCCATTTCGCGTCAGCGGCGTCCGATCCGGTCAGGTCAGGCAGCGGGCGGGCAGTTCGAACCAGCGGAGGTGGTCGAACTCGTCGTTGACCGTGCCCTCGCTGTTGTCCGGGCCGGGCGCCTCGGCCAGCAGCCGGCGTCCCTCCGCGAGATAGGTCTCGAGCTCCGACTCCGGGGCGGTCTCGGTGTGGTGCGGATAGACCAGCTCACCGGTCTCGTCGTACCCGACCTGGGACAGCCGTAGCGGCGGCTCGACCGGCCCGCGACGGTGCTTCCAGAGCCCGGAGGCCGGGTCGAAACGATAGTCGGGCAGCAGCCGCCAGCCGTCCCGCGCGACCAGTTTCACCGCCTCGACGACGTAATCGAAGACCGGTTCGGAGATGAAGTAGTTGAAGTTCACTCGTACCCAGCCGGGCTTGATCCCCGCGCAGCCGTGATCGATGACCTCGTGCTCGAACTCGTGCGAGCGGTCCAGGTTGATCCCGAGCAGGTGGTGGCCGTACGGGCCGGCGCACGAGCAGCCGCCACGGGCCTGAATCCCGAACAGGTCGTTGAGCACGGCGACGACGAAGTTGTGGTGCAGGTACCTGCCGGTCGGTGCGCGGAGCACGAACGAGACGATCGACAGCCGCTCGGACTCGGTGTTGCCGAGGATCTCGATCGCCGACTCGGCCAGCCATTCGGTGACCGCGCGGCGCAGGTAGTAGTCCTCGTGCTCGCGGATCACGTCTATCCCGACCGCCTGCTTGAGCTGGAAGACCAGGCCGGCGCGGATCGAGTCGACGATCGCCGGGGTGCCGCCCTCCTCGCGATGCACCGGGTCGTCGAGGTACCGGTGCTCGAGCGAGTTGACGTACATGACCGTGCCGCCGCCGGGTACGTCCGGCACCCGGTTGCGTAGCAGTTCACGTCGTACGACGAGCACGCCCGGCGTACCAGGTCCTCCGATGAACTTGTGCGGACTGAGGAACACCGCATCCTTGTACGCACCGTCGTCCGGGCCGTACATCTCGATCGCGACGTACGGTGCGGCCGCGGCGAAATCCCAGAACGACAGCGCACCGTGGGCATGCAACAGCCGCGAGATCAAGTGGGTGTTGCTGACGATCCCGGTGACATTGCTGGCCGCTGAGAACGAGCCGATCTTGAGTGGCCGGTCGGCGTGTTTCTCGAGCTGTTTCTTGAGCTGATCGATGTCGATGTGGCCGTCGGCGTCCTGGCCGATCACGACCACGTCGGCGATCGACTCGCGCCAGGGCAACTCGTTCGAGTGGTGTTCGTACGGGCCGATGAACACCACCGGCCGCTCGTCCGGCGGGATCATGTCGGTGAGGTGGTAGCGGTCGTCGAGCGCGGCCGGGATCCGCAGCCCGAGCACACCGATCAGCTTGGCGATCGCACCGGTGGCACCGGACCCGCAGAAGATCACCGCCGTCCGGTCGTCGCCGCCGACCGCGTCCCGGATGATCGCCCGCGCGTCCTCGCGCAGCCGGGTGGTTTGCAGGCCGGTCCCGCTGGACTCGGTGTGCGTGTTGGCGTACCGCGGCAGCACCTCCGCGCGGATGAAGTCCTCCAGGAACGTGAGCGCGCGGCCGGACGCGGTGTAGTCGGCGTACGTCACCCTGCGTGGCCCGTACGGCCCCGGCATCACCTGGTCCTCACCGATCACACTGGACCGGATGCGCGCCAGCAGTGGCGTCTCGAGCGGCGGCGCCTGCGTGTCCCCCGAGTACGTCCTCGTACTCACGCGATCAGAGTAAGTCCAAATGCGCTACTTCATGACCAGATCGAATGTCGCCGTCACGGTCTGTTGCGAGGTGTTCACGACGCACATCTCGAGATCAGCCAGATCCGGCCCGGACGTGTACGTCGTGTCGACCGACGAACCCGTCACCGAGAACACGGTCCCGACGAACGCGTAATCGTTGTCGATCCCGTTCAGCGCCCAGGTGCGTTCGCGGATCCGAGCAGCCGTACGGTCCCGATCCCGCTGTCCCCGCAGAACCGCGCGCCCGGCGACAGCGAAACCGCCTCGAACGGGCTGGCCTGGGCTGACCGTACCGGAGGCGAACAACGACACCTTGGACCAGGTGTTGATCGTGTGCGCGGTGATGTTGATGCAGCCGCGCATGTACGACCCGGGTGGCGCGGTCACGGTCTTGTTGACATTGAGATTGGTGCCGGTCTGACTGAACACGACGGTCTCGGGACCGCCGACGGTACTCGCGACCCGGATGGTCGCCGTACCGGCGCCGTTGACGATGCTGCCGTACATCCGGCCGCTGGTCGTCTGGAACCGAGGTCCGCACACGGTGTCCCCGGTCTTGAGGCCGGCACCGGTGTCCCAGCCCGCCATCGCATCGGCCGGGATCAGGGCAAGGGGCGACACCGCCGGCCACGGCCAAGGCGACGCCACCAACGCTTCTCTCTCATCTCGCCTCCTCTACGTGGGCTACCCGTCGTACGACATGCGGCCAGCCCAGAGATTGCGCCCACCCATTCGCTTCGACCTTTGACGTTCGTTGGACCCGACAGG
>JBKPSJ010000219.1:0-2898 GCA_046765875.1 Actinomycetota bacterium | reverse complement strand
GGTGAAGGTGGCGAACACGCACGGATGCCCCGCGACCTGTTCGGGGATGCCCTTGCCGCCGCGCAGCCCGGCGAGGATGAGTTGGTAGGTGTCGGCGCGATAGACCTCCGAGCAGGCCGGGCAGACCGTGGCGCGCCGGTTGCCGCACGCGGTGTACAGCTGCCCGTCCGGCATCGCCGCGGTGGAGCGGGTGTCGAGGATCTCGCCGGTGGTCTTGTCGATGGTATGGAGTTGCCCGGTGAGCCGGATCGGGTGGGTGCAGGCGGCGGCGCCTTCGACGTGGCGCATCCACTGCTCGTAATCGGGCCGGGTGGCGCGGGCCAGCATCTCGGCAACCACCCCCGACCCCAAGCCCGCCAGGGGTTCGGGGTCGAGAGTGACTGTCGACATGGTCAAGCCGGTCAATGCAGTCATCGCCGACAGGTCCCGTCGCAATAGACGGTGACACCCATCGGATCGAAAGGCCCGGCAGGATGCCCCTGACAGCCCTCGTCACCGTCGTTGCCTTCGTCGTTCCGATCCGACACGTCGGCGTCGTCGGGCGGGTTGTAGCCCTGTTGGTTGATCGCGGTCTGCGCGGTCGAGAGCACCACGCCGAGCTCGTGGGCATGCCGTGCGGCGGTGCGCATCGCCATGGTGGCGACGGCAACCGATTCGGCTGGGTCGCGGTGGTTGTCGTACACGTCGTACTCGGTCAGCGAGCGGGTCAGGCCGTCGCTGAGTTGTCGGAGCAGCTGGTCCAGGCCGTGGCCGAGGTTGTTGAGGGTGCCGAGCAGCCCGTAGGCCAGCGGTGCGGGGATGGCACGCCAGGTGCGGTGATTGAGTGCGCGGATCGCTTCGTGGGCGCCGTCGGCGTGCTGGACCAGTTCGTCGTGATCGTGGGGAGCACTCATGCGGCTTCACCACCCTGACCACCTGGGCCGTCTCTGCGGATCCAGGCGGCGCGGCGGACGAGGGTCTCGATGTGCTCATCGCTCAGATAAGCGGCCTTGAGCCGGCGGGGCATGCCGCCCTCGGCCAGCAGCCACCCGACGCCCCGGTCCTCGGGGGCGATGGTCTTTGCGCTGTAACCCTGTTTGGCCCAGCCGGGGCCAAGGATGATGTCGCTGGACGAGTCGTTGGTGCAGCGAAACGCGCACCGGTAGCCCCAGATGTCGCGCAGCGACGGCGGGATGATGTCCGCGGAGGGGCGTTGGGTGGCGCCGATCGCGATGATGCCGGCGGCCCGACCCCGGGCGACGATGTCGCGCAGCCGGATGGAGAACTCTTCCTGGGTGCGCTTGTCGCCTGCGGTGGCCGAGTAGTAGGCGATCTCATCGATGATGCACGCGATGAACGGCATCCCGTTGTTGACGTCGGCGAGGGTGATCTTGCGGCGGCCGACCGAGTCCAGCTAGTCGTAGCGGCCGTCCATCACGACCTGAAGGTCGCCGAGACAGTCGATCGCGTCGAAGAGGTTGGGTCCGATGAAGCGGTCCATGATGGCTCGCCACAGGCCGAGTTCGACGCGTTTGCCGTCGAAGCCCCACAGCTGCACGTCGGTGCATAGCGCGCAGTGCGCGACGACGTTGTTCAACGCGACCGACTTGCCCGAGCCGGGTTCACCACCCATCAACAGGTTGCGGTAGGGCAGGACGACTTCGGCGCGGTAGCCGGTCTCGTCGGTGCCCATGAACACCGGGTCGAAGATCGACAACCCGGCCACTGGCACCGCCGGGTCGCCGGAGTCGATTGGGTTGATGGTGTCGCCCCCGGCTGTGTTGGGCCGGGGGGTGACCATGTTCTGGTTCTTGGCGCGCCGGCCGGGGCGCTGGTTAGACATAGTCGCTCACGTCCTCTCCGTGGCGTGTCACGATCCGCGGCCGAGCCGATTCCTCGGTGTCCCTGGATTGCTCGGCTGCGGTCTGAGTGGGTGGTACGGGTTTGGTGCCCTCGGTGGTGACCTTGGCCGGTGGCGTCGGTACAGGCCGGCGATCCGTGCGGGTGGTGGCCCTGCGGGTGTTGATGAGTTCGATCACCCGGCCGGGTTCGACGGCCTGGACGTGTCGGGTGTCGTCGATCAGCGGGTTGTTGATCGGTTCGGGTTCACTCAAGGGGTCGCGTCGGACGATGTCGACGCGGACGAACATGGCCCTGGTGCGGGCGCGTTCGATGCGGGTTTCGCGTGCCCAACACGCCGCGGCGAGCGCCTCGGTGCGGTTGTTGATGTCGTCAACCGACAGGCCGGTGATCATCCACAGCCAGGCCCGCTCCCCGACCGGGGTGGGCTTGATCCACACGATCCAGGGCAGCCGGCCGTCGCGGTTGCTGACCGCGAGCTGCGCCAAGCACGTCCTGAGGCGGTGCCGGGAGGCCACGCACTGCACGCGTGGCCAGACGATCCGCCGACTGTGCGGAACCGTGAACACCACGGCGATGACGGTGACGATGGCGATCACGGCGGCCTCGGCGCCGAGTGGCCCGTTCAAGAGGGTCCACGCGTAGATGGCCACGGCGAGGGTGAGCAGTTCGGTGCGCCACCGCCAAGGCGACGAGCAGGAGTTGGACCCACCAGCGGCGGTACGGCCGTAGCCGCAGGTCGGGGATGTCGTGGCGGTGCGCCGGGGCCAGCCGCCCGGTCCGGCCGAAACCACCGCGTAATCGGGTGTTCTTGGTGCGGGTTTTGGTGGCCATCACCGCCACCTCCCATCCAGGTGTGTTGTCGGGTCCAGTTCTTCGACCTGGTCCGGCCAGGGCCACTCGGCCTGGTCGAGGGCGAGGTCGGCCATCCAGGTCTCGATCAGCCACCAGATCCGGTCATAGGGACCGGAGTTGCGGGCGAGATGGTCGGCCGCGGACATCGCGGTCACGGCCTGATAGCCGGTGAAGCGTCGACCGGGCAGCCAGGACAGTTCCCAG
>JBKPSJ010000218.1:0-3081 GCA_046765875.1 Actinomycetota bacterium | reverse complement strand
CCCCACCATCGCCGGCGAGCTCACGCGCCTTTCGCAGCGCGGCGTCGAAGCCGGCAATGAACAAGAAGCCCGTGCTCGGATCGGGCTGATCATCGGTGCGGTGCGTCAGCACGATCAACGTGCCGGGGAACGGGTTGGTGCCGCCCCAAGCTCCCGCGGCCTCGTACATGTTGCGGCCGACGATCCCGCAGCCCAGCCCCGCGGTGAGCGCCTCGAAGTACTCCCGGTCCGCGCCGGACATCCCGTTGGTGTCGTGGCTGTCGTCGGCGTAGGTCCACGGGCCACCCATCACCCAGTAATGCAGACGCTCACCGCCGACGCCGAGGCCGTGCTCCGGCCCGTCCTGCGGCCCCACGATATAGCCATCGACCGAGGTCGTGATGGCTGCGATGACCTTACCCATGGTTCCTCCTTCGTCCGGGTACGGCACATTAGACCGTCGCGCACGCCCAGACTCATCGGTGGCGCGCACGACCCCAGGGCGATGGCACCTCACAACGGCAACCCGCGATCGCGCTCGATCTGAGCTACACAGCAGAGGGGACGGCACTCACACACCGGATGCCGTCCCCTGCTCTCGCACGTCCGCCGTCGGGTCGAGCTGTCAGAGCGCTTCCGCCCGGCACCGGTACAGCGCGTGTGTGGTCGCACGCCATCCTGGGCCGGATCGCTGGATGATCGCGCCCAGCCTTGGCGGTTGCGGGAACCTACGAGGGCTGATATCTCTGAGTTGTCAATTAGTGATCGGCTGGATACGGACCGTCCCGTTCCGGCTCACAGCCCTAGTGGGACCCACCCCCAGTCCCGACACTCCCTGGAGGAGCCCCGTGAGGATCCAATCAAGCTCTCGAGGCCGGACCGCCCGCCTTCTGATTGCGATCGGTACGGCCGCCGCTGCGGCGGTGTGCGCCGTTCCCGCGGCCAATGGTGCGCCTGCGAAGGACCTCGGAGCGGCGCAAATGGCCGCTGCGACCGCGGCGGTAGCCCGGTCAGGTGTCGACGGCATCGCTTGGTACACCGACGCCAAGTCCGGGCGCGTCGTCGTCACCGCCGACAGCAGCGTCTCGGCTGCGGAGCTCGCAACCGTCCAGCGCAGTGCCGGCACCGCGGTGACGGTCAAGCGTGCGAACGGCGTGTTCAGGTCACTGGTCTCTGCCGGCGACGCGATCTACGGCGGGAGGTACCGCTGTTCGCTCGGCTTCAACGTCATCAAGGGTGGCGTCTACTACTTCCTCACCGCCGGACACTGCGGCAAGGTCGCGAAGACCTGGTACACCAACTCCAACCACACCACGCTGATCGGCCCGACGATCGACTACAGCTTCCCAGGCAACGACTATGCACTTGTGCGCTACGACAACGCCTCGCTGAGCCACCCGGGTGGCTTCACCGTCGCGAGCGCCTTCGTCGGGGAGTCCGTCAAGCGAACCGGTTCGACCACCGGTACGCACAGCGGCACTGTGACCGCGCTGAACGTCACCGTCCGATACCAAGGCGGCGGAACGGTCAGCGGGCTGATCCAGACCACCGTCTGCGCCGAACCCGGCGACTCCGGTGGCCCGATGTACGACGGCACCAAGGCCCTCGGTTTGACCTCCGGCGGGAGCGGCGACTGCCGGACCGGTGGCACGACCTTCTTCCAGCCCGTCACCGAAGCGGCCAGCGTCTATGGCGTGACCGTCTTCTGACCGGCGAAGAACACACGTATCCCGGCCTTCATGAGGCCGGGATCCGGTTTCCTTGAACATGAAACTCGCCGGCAACAAACGCCATACGCGCATGGCATGTCGCAAGCCCTGCCGCCCCGGCACGGCCCACCCTCGATGACTGTATCCAAGCCGCTCCTTGGTGGGTTGCGTCTGGCAGCCGCTACCGGTGGCCGGGGTGCGTGGTCGGCGAGCCGGTCGGATGTACGGTCGTCGGCAGTGCGGTTGGCTTACCAGCCGGGCGTGGCGCGGGAGCGGCGCTCGGCACCGCGGTGGGCTTGCCGCTGGGCTGGTCTGAACTCGGCTGGCCGGTCGGATGGGTGCCCTGCGCCCCGGCGAGCTTGGTGCAGTACGCGGCGACGCCGTCCGCGCCGCCAGCCGCAGTGACCAGCGTCTTGAACGCCGGGTTGCTGATGGCCTTGCCATCGTTGCTGGTCGCGCCCGCCTGATATGCGGTACACAGCCCGCGCAGCGACGCAGAAGGCGTGGCCCGTGGCGCGGCGCTGGGCTTGGCCCCCGGCTGCTGGGCCTCCGCGGCCTCCTTGGCCTCTGTGGCCTGCCGGGACTCCTGGGCTGCGCTGCTGTGTTGATCTGGCGACGGAGCGTTAAGCAGATCGTGCGCCACGCCTTGTGCCTGGTCAGGAAGAGTGTTCGTAGCCGCAGCCAATGCAACACCACCGGTAGCAACGGCTACCACGGCAGTCGCGGTGATCAGCTTGGCACCGAGCAGCTTCGCGACAGTGGCCCTGGGCATTCAGTCCTCCTCGACGGGGGAAACGACAGGATTCGCGCGGACCCGGCCGATTCGTCCGGCAACCGCGACCTCACCCAGACAGCGCAGCCGGGCCCAGATATGTCACACAGCTAGACGAATGACGGTGCGATGGTTCGCCAACCCCGCATCGTGCCGGTATCGCTCCATTCGCCAGTGGCAGCAGCGACGCGTGGTGCTCGGTGGGTGAGCACGTGCAACGCTCGGCGCCGGTGAGGCAGTCCCTGAGTGTCGGCGACTCCGCGAAGACTGCGCCGGTACTTGCTTCGTGGATCGGGCGGCGCGGGTTTGGGTGACCGGTGAGCGGGTGCTGGGCGCTGGTTGCCCAACCGACCTGACCCGGACTGAAGTCGTTCTTCGAAGCTGATGCTTTCTGCCTTCTTGCTTGCCGGCCTGTTGGCGGCTCCGGTCGCCACGGCGGCATTGTTCCTGCGACGTCCGGTCGTGGCACGACGTACCGGAGCGTGGCACTGGACTCGACGATTCGTTCTGGCCCTGATCGGAACTGCCTTGCTCGCCGCCGTGTCGGCCGGCTTGATGTGGCTCATCGGGGCGACCGTCCGCAACATCGTCGCGGGGCCGGCGGGGTTTGGTCGTGTTCAG
>JBKPSJ010000217.1:0-10820 GCA_046765875.1 Actinomycetota bacterium | reverse complement strand
CTGTGCACCGCCACCTCGACCTGTGCACGGTCGCGTCGGCCTGTGCAAGGTGCCGCCGGCCTGTGCATGTTCCGCTCGTACGCCGAGTTCACCGCTCCTGCACAGATCCGAGTGGCGGTGCACACCTCCCGGCGGCGGTGGTCACGTCCGGTCCTGTGCACCGCCACCTCGACTTGTGCACGGTCGCGTCGGCCTGTGCAAGGTGCCGTCGGCTTGTGCACGGTCCGGTCGTACGCCGAGTTCACAACTTGCTGCACAGGTCCGAGCGGCGGTGGCCAACTCCTGGCGGCGGTGGACAGGTCCGGCCTTGTGCACCGACACCTCGTCTTGTGCAGCGTCGCGCCGGCACGTGCGCTCGGCGTGTGGCGGCGGGTTGGCTTGGGGTGGCCGGGCTAGTTCGGGAGGGCGAGTTGGGTGGTGAGGAGGGGGCGGGCGTCGACCAGGGAGGGGCCGTACCAGGTGAGGTGGCGGCCTGAGACACAGCGGGACGGCTTGTCGGGGAACGACTCCGGGCCGTCGTCCGGCGAGAAGGCGTACGGCTCGTCGGGCAGCACCACCAGCTCGTACGACGGCAGCGCAGCCAGATCGATCCGCGGATAGCGCTCGGTCCAACCGGCCAGCACGTTGTCGACACCGAGCCGGGCGAGCATGTCACCCGCGAATGTGTCCCGGCCGAGCGCCATCCACGGACGTCGCCAGATCGGGATCACCGCAGTCACACGAGGTCCGGCGTACGGCACCGACCACACAGCACGTGCCTCGTCGAGCCAGCCCGGCATCGGGCCAAGTAAACGAAGCAGCCGAGAAAGTGAGTCCAGTGCGGACGGCACCGTCGTCGGGGCGGTCACCCAGACCGCGAGTCCGGCCGAACGCAACGCGTCGAGATCGGCGACCCGGTTCTCCTCGGCGTTGGCGACGACCAGGTCCGGTCCCAGCCGAATGATCGTGTCGACGTCCGGGTTCTTCGTGCCGCGCACACGCACCACGTCGAGGTCGGCCGGATGCGTGCACCAATCGGTCGCGCCGACCAGCAGATCGCGGTCCGCGGAACTGATTGCCTCGGTCAACGAAGGGACGATGCTCACGACCCTGCGCACCCGCGCCGGTACGTCGACGTCATCGCCGAGGTCGTCTCTCGCCACGGTTCATCGTCGCACGGGCTGCCGTACGGGCCGCTGATGTGACAGCGTTGGCCCGTGGACCTGACCCGAGCATCGCTGCTGCGCGAGATGCTGTCCGGCACCGAACTGGCCAGCCGGACGAGTCAGTTCGCGCACTCGATGCGGAGGTTCACCACCCGGCCGAGCGGACTGATGCTGTTCGGGCCGCCGTCGGACGAGCCGTGGCACCTGACCGCGCACATCGACGACGAGGTGACCCGCGCGGGTCTTCCCGACCTGCGACCCTCGCTGGTGCGCTGGGCGCCACCGGCCGACGCGCCGCCACACCTGCGCATCGGGCTGGACCGGTTGCGCGACGTCGGCCGCGGCGAATCGCTCGTCGTCGTCAGTGAGGAACGGCCCGATTCGGCCTTGCTGGAAAGGGTTCACGATGTCCGGCGGCGCGGGGCCACCGTGTTCAGCATCGACAACGGCGACACGGATCTCGCCGGTCTCAGCCACGAGTCGCTGGTACCGGGACTGCTGGTCCCGTCGTCGTTCGGCAGCGGCTGGACGGTGCATCGGCCGGGGTCCGAGGTCGATGCCGAGGGCATCGATCAGGTCGGTTCGGTGGCCGGTTTCGAGATGACCCAACACCTCGTCAGCGTCGCCGTCGCCGACGACGACATCAGTACTTCGGGGTGGCGAGCACGTCTTCGGCGCTTCATAGAGCGTGTCGGCGGCGACACAAAAGACTAGCGTCGTAGCATCGCGCGATGCGCTGAAAGCCCTTTAAAACAAGGGATTAACGGACAAACGACTTGCGGAGAAGGAATGCGCTGTCAAGACCGTTTTGTTCAAGGTGCTTTACGTGTGACTCAACTGTTGCCATCATCATGTGGACGAGACAATCCACAGTGGGTTTCTCGACCGCAACAAGGAGGCAGAGTGCCAGCGAAGAAGGTCGCAACGAACAGCGCTGCCAAGAAGACAGCTGCTAGAAAGGCCGCGCCGGCGAAGAAGACCACCGCTCGCAAGGTCACCGCCGCCAAGAAGACGGTCACGAAGAAGGTCAGTGCCGCGGGGACGGCCGCCAAGAAGGCAACCGTGAAGAAGACCGCCGCGAAGAAGGCGCCGGCCAAGAAGACGGTGGCGAGGAAGACCGCAGCCGTGAAGAAGGCACCGGCCAAGAAGACCGTGGCGAAGAAGGCACCGGCCAAGAAGACGACGGCCAGGAAGGCGACGACGGCGACGAAGACGGCGGCCAAGAAGACCACCGCCAAGAAGACAACCGCCAAGACGACGGCGGCCAAGAAGACCACCGCAAGGAAGACGACCGCCGCCAAGCGCACCGTCGCGAAGAAGGCCCCGGTGAGAAAGGCAGCCGCCAAGAAGGCCTGACCGACATCCCCAAGCGAAACAGGGGCGCTACCCGACGCCGGGTGGTGCCCCTGTGCCGTCGACGCCGCTGTCGAGGAGCGTCAGTCGTCTTTCCAGTTCGGGTCGTTGTCCCACGCCTCGTTGCGTTCCCTGACCTTCTCCAGCGCGTTGGCCGCCTCCTCCGGCGACCCGTACGGCCCGAGGCGATCGCGGTTCGGGCAGCCCTCGTGCGGCTCGACCTTGTGGTGCTTGATGCAGAAGTACCACTCGTTGCTTCGGTCGTCGGTCATCGCCGGACACCTCCCGGTCTCGCGAACAATTGGTCCTCGAATGAACGTACCGCCGCACCGCGAACCGAAACCGCCTCACGATGCTCATTACACTGGCGGCATCATGTCGCGACTGAAGCCAGGCACCATCTCCCCGCGCCGCAGCGTTCCGGCGTCCATCACCCGTCCGGAGTACGTGGACAAACCGGCACCGGCTCCGTACACCGGCTCGTACGTCACCGACGACGAGACCCTGGAGCGGATGCGGGTCGCGGGCAAGCTCGCGGGCCAGGCACTGGCCGCGGTCGGTGCGGCCGTCGCGCCCGGCGTCACGACGGACCACCTCGACGGCGTCGGCCACGAGTTCCTGGTCGGCCACGGCGCCTACCCGTCGACACTGGGGTACCGCTCGTTCCCGAAGTCGCTGTGTACGTCGGTCAACGAGGTGATCTGTCACGGCATCCCCGACGACCGCCCGCTCGAGGACGGCGACATCGTCAACGTCGACATCACGGCGTACCTCGACGGGGTGCACGGCGACACCAACGCGACGTTTCTGGTCGGCGACGTCGACGAGGAGAGCCGGTTGCTGGTCGAGCGCACCCGCGAGGCGACGATGCGCGGAATCAGGGCGGTACGCCCGGGCCGGCAGGTCAGCATCATCGGCCGCGTGATCGAGTCGTACGCGAAACGGTTCGGGTACGGCGTGGTGCGCGACTTCACCGGCCATGGCATCTCGACCGCGTTCCACTCCGGACTGGTGATCCCGCACTACGACGACGAGCGGTTCGACACCGTGATGGAGCCCGGCATGACGTTCACCGTCGAGCCGATGCTGACGCTGGGCACGTACGAGTACGACCTGTGGGACGACGGCTGGACCGCGGTCACCAAGGACGGTTCGCGCACCGCGCAGTTCGAGCACACCCTGGTCGTGACCGACACCGGTGCAGAGATCCTCACCGAAGCCTGAGCGCGTCCTCGATCACGACCCGGCCGAATGCCGCAGCCGCCGCCGCGTCGCAGATCGTGTAGCGCTGCGACTCCCCTCCCCGTTCATCAACATATCGCCGGCAGAGCTCTGCCCACTGCGGGAAGCGCTCGGCTCCGTACAGGCCGGCCGCCGTCTTCGACCCGATCGTGCCGGTCGCGAGCAAGGCTCGGTCACCGGTTCGAGGCGCGCGCGACGAAGCCGGCGATGTCGGCGGACTGCTGGATCCGGCTCGGCTCGTGGACGTACATCATGTGCCCCGCCGGGTAGTACGCGACCTCGATGTTCGACCGCAGCTCGTCGGGGATCGCCAGCCGCGCAAGCGAGCTCTCGGTGGCGAAGTACGGCGTCGCCCCGTCGTAATACCCGGACGCGACGTGCACCTTGAGGTGCGGATTGGTCCGCATCGCCGTCCCGAGCCTGTCCGCGACCGTCACGTGCTTGGCCTCGAACTCCTTGTACGACCAGCCCTCGGCCGCGGCGTTGCTGAGGATCTCGTACGGCAGGTCGTTGGTGTACTCCAGCTCATCGCGTACATAGTGGTTGAACGCGGCGGTGTACGGCCCCATGATCGCGGCCATCGACGGGTCGTACTCCCACTTCTCCCGAGCCGCGTCCGGATCCCAGCCGGTGAACCTGCCGTCGAGCCGGCCGACAGTACGGCGCCGGTGCCGCAGCAACTCGGTGAAGAACCGGATGTGCTCGATCCGGAGGTCGACGCGGTCGACGTAGTCCTCGGACAGCCCGGACAGCCGGGCGACCGTGGCGACCGCGTCGGCCCGCTCCTCGGCGGTCAGCCGGTTGCCCTGGGCAAGCGCCCACGGATACTCGCGGGCCGCGTACGCCGTGGCCTCGGCGAGCACCTCCGCCAGCGCCCGATCCCCGTGCAGCCCGTGGTAGTTCGCGATCGCCGTGTACGACGGCAGGAACATCGCGTACGCCACGTCGTTGCCGGGCGTGAAGTCCAGCGTGGAGAACTCGAGCACGCTGGACACGAGCACCAGCCCGTTGACGTACATCCCGTACCGGGACTGCAGGTGCTCGGCCAGCCCGGCCGCCCGGGTGGTGCCGTACGACTCGCCGGCCAGGAACTTGGGCGACATCCAGCGGCCGTTGCGCGAGGTCCACAGCCGGATCACCTCCCCGACGGAGGCGATGTCGTCGGTGAAGCCGTGGTAGTCGCCCGGCTTCTCCCCCTTGATGGTGCGGGAGTAGCCGGTCGAGACCGGGTCGATGAACACCAGGTCGCTGTGCTCGAGCAGGGTCTCGGTGTTGTCGGTCAGCCCGTACGGCGGCGGGGTGAGCTCGCCGACGTCGCCGGACACCACCCGGCGCGGGCCGAGCAGCCCGAGGTGCAGCCAGACGCTCGACGACCCCGGTCCGCCGTTGAATGCGAACGTCACCGGCCGCTGGGTGGCGTCCGCGTCGTCGAGTGTGTACGCGGTGACGAACAGCTCGGCCTTCGGCACGTGCCCGTCGAACCTGCCGTCGGTCAGCACCTCCTTGCGCAGCACGATCCGCCCGGCGGTGGCGGTGTACGCGGCACCTGAAGGCAGTTCGTGCGAGCTGGTGACAAGATCATCGGCCGGCTTCGACTCGTCGGCCTTCGTGGCGGCCGCGGACTCGTCGCTTGCGGAGGGCGTGGACATGACAACGACCCTATGTGACTCGGAGGGCGGGAACGGGCCGGCCGATAAGCCGGATTCTGTTGCCGCTCCGCCTCGCGGCGGTGCTGCCGGCGACCATCCATCTACGGCGGCTGTTGCCAGCCGTCTGCAGCGGCCTACCCGCGAGCTCGGACGGGCAGTCCTCGAACGCTCGCGCAGATCGCGGTCGCCCGCGATCGTCTTGGCCTTGCTCCGCGTGGGGTTTACCGAGCCCCCGCAGTCACCTGCGGAGCTGGTGGTCTCTTACACCACCGTTTCACCCTTACCCGCACCCCGGTCGTCGCCGGCCGGAGCCGCTGGCGGTCTGTTCTCTGTGGCACTGTCCCGCGGGTCACCCCGGGTGGGCGTTACCCACCACGCCGCCCTGTGGAGTCCGGACTTTCCTCGGCGCACACACGAGGTGTACGACGCGATCGCCCAGCCGGCCCGTTCACGATCAAGACTAGCAGCGACGATGCGTCCACGGCCGCAACCTGATCGTGACGCCACACCTAGGCGAGTTCGAAGGCGATCGAGCGTTTCGCGACGTCGGCCTCGCGGAGCCGGACCCGGACCTGCTGTCCCAGCGGCAGCGGTCCGGGGCCGGACACCCGACCCTGGATCGCGTACGACGACAACACCACGATGCCGCGGGCCTCGTCCTTCTCGTCGACGTCGGTGACGACGCCGTCGAACTCGGTGCCGATCTTGTCCGCCATCAGCCCGGCCTCGACCATATCGATGATCGAGCGCTCGTACGCGTGCGCCTTGCGATCGCACTCGTCCATGATCCTGGGCAGACCGTCCATCGACTCCAGCACCCAGCCGGGCACGTCGCGGCCGGCGCTCAGCGCAAGGCAGATCTCGCCGCTCCAGCGGTCGACCAACCGGCGCAGCGGTGCCGTCACGTGTGCATACTCGGCCTTCATCGCCGCATGCTCCGGCCTCACCGGCAGTTCGCCGTTGAACGCGGCATAGCCCGCGCCGCGGAACAGCACCGCACACGCTGAGAGCATAGCCGCGTGCGCGGGGACCGACGGGTTCAGGCCGTGGATGAACTCGGCGTACGACGTGCCCTCCTGCCAAGTGATGCCGAGCGCCTTCGCGGTGTTCGCCAGCCGGCGGCGCGATCCGTCCGACGAGTCCGGCAGGGTCCGCAGGATGCCGATCCGGCCGGCCATCATCAGATGCGCGGCGGCCATCCCGGTCAGCAGCGAGACCTGCGCGTTCCAGCCCTCGACCGGCAATTGCGCGCGGAACTCCAGCGACCAGGTTCCGTTGCCGGTGACAACCTCCTGGTCCGGGATCGGCAGATTGACCCCGCCGCGGTCGCGTTCGCGCTGCTCGCGGAGCCTGCCGACCTCGCGGAGCAGTTGCAGCGACTCAGACGCCGTGCCCGCGTCCAGATCCTTCTGCACGCCTGCATAGTTCAGCTTGGCGCGCGAACGCACCAGCGCCCGTCGTACGTCGACCTCGGTGCCCTCGCCGGACGAGTCCAGCGTGAGCGACCACAGCAGCGCCGGGCGGACCTGGTCCGGCAGCAGCGAGGCCGCGCCCTCGGACAACTCGGGCGGGTGCAGGGGCGTGCGCCGGTCCGGTGCGTACAGGGTCTCGCCGCGTTTGCGTGCCTCGGCGTCGAGCACATTGCCGGGTTGGACGAACGCGGCCACGTCGGCGATCGCGTAGTGCACGGTGTAGCCCTGGCCGGTCCGCTCGATGTGCACCGCCTGGTCGAGGTCCATCGAGTCCGGCGGGTCGATGGTGACGAACTCGATGTCGGTGCGGTCCTCGGCCGGCAGCCGCGGCGCCTGCGTGGCCTGCACGGCCGCTGCGGTTACCTCGGCCGGGAACTCCGCCGGCACGTCGAGCTCGTCGCGGATCGCCTGCAGGGTCGCACGGAACACCTCCGGCACCTCGGCGGCGAAGTGCACCTTCTGCAGCGGCATCAGGAAGGTCCCCGTCCCGGTTCGATGTTGAAGCCGCGCAGCGAGGCTAGTCCGTCGGCGTACCAGTGCGCCTCGGTCACCGACCCCGGCCGCAGCTCCATCCGGAAGATCGACTCGACCGGTGCGTTGAGCACCGACCGGACCATCAGTTTGACCGGCGTGACATGGCTGACCACGACGACAGTCTGGCCCGGGTGCGCGGCCAGCACCTTGTCCCGGGCCGTCCGGACCCTGCGCGCGCAGGCGTCGAACGACTCACCGCCGGGCGGGGCGACCGAGGTCGAGCCCAGCCATGCGTTGAGCTCGTCGGGCCAGGCGCGCTGCACCTCGGCGAACGTGTGCCCGTCCCACTCGCCGAACGCGCACTCCCGCCATCCGTCGGCGACCTTCGGCTCCAGCCCGAGCTCGGCGCCGAGCACCTCGGCGGTCTCGCGGGTACGCCGCATCGGCGAGCAGAGCAACGCGTCGACGCGGTCCAGTCGGGCGACGTACGCGGCCGCCGCACGAGCCTGTGCGCGGCCGGTGTCGGTCAGTCCCGGGTCCGCACCGCCGGGCCCGGAGAACCGCTTCTCGACCGTGTGCGGGGTCTCCCCGTGCCGTACCAGCAGCAGCCGCGTCGGCGGCTGATCGGACTGGGCGCCCCAGCCCTGCAGCGTCTGCTGCAGACTCGACGGCTCGGTGACGACGTCAACGGCCGGGGCCTGCTGGAAAGGGATGGGTTTGCCGTCCAATGCCATGTTGACCAGCGCGTCGGCGGCGGCGTTCTGCTCGCGCGGCACCCAGTTCCACTCGGTGCCCAGCGGCGCCAGCGACTGGGCCCGGATCGCCAGCGGGCGCAGGTCGGGGTGCCTGATCTTCCACCGGCCGGCCATCTGCTCGATGACGAGCTTGGAGTCCATCCGGACCTCGATCTCGGCGTCCGGCGCGACCTTGCCGGCCAGCTCGAGCCCGGCAACCAGCCCGCTGTACTCGGCGACGTTGTTGGTCGCGACGCCGATCGTCTCGCCGGCCTGCGCGAGCACCTCGCCGGTGGCGGCGTCGCGGACCAGTGCACCGTATGCGGCCGGGCCGGGGTTGCCGCGGGAGCCGCCGTCGGCCTCGACAATGACGCGCCGCGGGGTAGTCATACCGCGCTGTTCGAGGTCCGTACGAGGATGCGGCCGCACTCCTCGCAGCGCAGTACCGCGTCCGGTGGGGCCGCGGCGATCGTCGACAGGTCGGCCGGGTTGAGTTCCATCCGGCAGCCCATGCAGCGCTTGCCGACCAACTCGCCGGCACCGATCCCGCCGAGCCTTTCGCGCAGCTTCGTGTACGTCGAGACCAGGTCGGCCGGCAGCTCCGCCGCGATGCCGGTACGCCGCTCGGACAGCGCGGAGCGCTGTTCGTCCAGGTCCTTCGTGGCGGCGTCCCGTCCGGCTTCGAGCTCACCCTGCCGCCCGGCGAACTCGGCCGCCTGGGTGCGTAGCCCGGCCAGCCGCGCCTCGGCGGTCTCCAGCTTCTCCATCACCTCGAGCTCGGCGTCCTCCAGGTCGGCGATCCGCCGGTCCAGCGACACGATCTCGTGCTGCAGGCTCTCCAGGTCCTTCGGCGAGGTGACCCGGCCGTTGTCCAGCCGCTCCTGGTCGCGGGCCCGGCGGGTCTTGACCTGCTCGACGTCGGCGTCGGCCTTGCGCTGCTCACGCTGCAGGTCGCCGACCTCGGTCTCGACCGTGACCAGATCGCGGTCGGTCGTCGCGCGCTGCCTGACCAGGTCCTGCAGCGCCGCCAGTTCGGGCAGCGTGGACCGCTTGTGCGCGACCTGGTCCAATTGCAGGTCGAGCTCCTGCAGGTCGAGCAACCGGCGTTGGACTTGCGCGTCGGCGTTCAGCGTGGTGCTCCTTCGATCTGGTTCAGTTGTCGCTCTGCCCGGTCCGGAAGGTCCAGGCGTCGGTGCGGATCGTCGAGACCCGGGTGTCCAAACTACTGCCTCGCGCCGCCAGCGCGTCGGTCAGCAGCCGGGCGGCGTCGTCCAGCCACGGCCACTCGCTGGCCCAATGCGCCACGTCCACCAGCGCCGGTACGTCGTACGCGCGTGCCTCGGTGGCGGGGTGGTGCCGCAGATCGGCGGTGACGTACGCGTCCACTCCGGCGGCTCGTACCCGATCGAACTCGCTGTCGCCCGCTCCCCCGACCACCGCCACCGACTGGACCGGCAGGTCGGGGTCACCGGCGACACGTACGCCTTGCTCGGTCGCCGGCAATGCCTTCGCGACCCGTTCGGCGAAATCCCGGAGCGGTTCGGATCGCTCGAGTACGCCCGCCCGGCCACCGCCCTGGCCACCGGGTAGCGCGGCCAGCTCGAACACGTCGTAGGCCGGCTCCTCGTACGAGTGCGTGGCCTGCAGCGCCTCGATCACCGCGCGGCGGCGGTGCCGCGGCATCACCATCTCGACCCGAGCCTCGGGCACCCGCTCGACGTCGCCGACCCTGCCGACCGTCGGGTTCGCTCCGGCCAGCGGCCGGAACGTGCCCTCGCCGATGGTCGACCACGCGCAGCGTTCGTAGTCACCGATCCGCCCGGCGCCGGCGGCCGCGAGCGCGTCGATCAACGCATCCGCCTCTGCCTGCGGTACGTAGACGACCAGCTTGTCCATCGGTGCCTCGGGCAACGGTTCGAGCGGCCGGGTGTCAACCAGCCCGAGCGCGGCGGCCAGGGCGTCGCTGACCCCCGGGTTCGCGTTGTCGGCGTTGGTGTGGCACACATGCAACGCGGTGCCGGCCCGGATCAGGTTGTGCACGACCCGGCCCTTCGGCGTCGTCGCCGCGACGCTGTTCACGCCACGCAGCAGCAGCGGGTGATGAGCCAGGATCAGGTCGGCCTGCCAGTCGATCGCCTCGTCGATCACCGCACGCATCGGGTCGACCGCGAGCAGGACCCGGCGTACCGGCTGGTCCGGATCGCCGGTCACCAGCCCGACCGCGTCCCAGCTCTCGGCCAGCGCGGGCGGGTACAACTCGTCCAGGACGGCGACGACGTCGGCAAGGCTGGCAGTCACGGGCCCATCCTGCCGTACCTCAGGCCTCCGTCCTGGACAGCCGGTGGGCGACGGCCTGCAACACCACCAGATTCCGCCCGCCGATCGTCACCACGGGTACCTCGGAAGGAACGAGCGCCCGGTCCTCCGGTATCCCGGTGCACAGTACGACCACCGGCCCGGCGTGCTTGTCGAGCAATCGCCGCAAGGCCGCAGCCATCCACGGCGTCCGCACCGCATCCTGCACGCCGATCACCAGCGAACGTCCGGCGGCATTCGCCAGCGCCGCATCGATGGCGCCGGTCTGGTCGGACCTGATCACCAGCCCGTCCAGGCCGAAGATCTCCGGCAGTCCGTCGAAATACGGCCGCCAGGCGGGATGCACGGGCTG
Source organism: Actinomycetota bacterium (assembly GCA_046765875.1). Taxonomy (GTDB): domain Bacteria; phylum Actinomycetota; class Actinomycetes; order Propionibacteriales; family Kribbellaceae; genus DASRHY01. Next base: position 83 of record JBKPSJ010000217.1, on the reverse strand, counting down.
CGCCAGGTCCACGACATACGGCGCCGGCCCGATCCGCGGTATCACCTGTCCCTCGACAACCCGACGGGCGACCTCCAGCACGC
>JBKPSJ010000216.1:0-17190 GCA_046765875.1 Actinomycetota bacterium | reverse complement strand
GCCGCTGCCCGCGCGCGACGGCATCGGCCTTCGACACCCCGTACAGCCGGGCGTGGTGCACGACCTCGTCACCGGCGATCGCCTCGGGCAGGGTGGATCCGCTCTGCGGGACATATCCGATCCGGCGCCGCACACCGACCGGGTCCTCGGCCAGGTCGCAGCCGGCGACGGTCGCGGTGCCGCTGGTCGGCTTGATCAGCGTCGCCAGCATCCGCATGGTAGTGGTCTTGCCGGCCCCGTTCGGGCCGAGGAATCCGACGATCTCCCCGTCGGCGACATCGAGATCGACGCCTTGCACGGCGTTGACCGGGCCGCGCTTGGTCTTGAACGTGCGGACGAGTCCGCGAGCTTCGATCATCATGGCACCAGTGTCACCTATTCAACATTGACTAGTCAAAGTTGAATAAGTTCAATCTCCGGGGCGCGGATCGTTGGTCCAGTGGCTCACGTAGTCCTCCGGCGGCTGCCACCCCGGCGGCTCGCCTGCGAACGAGTACTCGCCCTTGCCGACCCGTTCGGCGAAGTCGCGGGTCCAGTCCAGCTCGCCGCGGGCACGGGCCTGGGTGATGCGCTGCATCTCGACCACGAAGTCCGGCGTCCCGGGACTCTCCAGTACCTGCCGCTCGGTGAACCGGCCCTGCTTGAGGTACTGCTCGAGCTGGCTGATCCGCGCCTCGAGCCCGGCCTGCACCTCGTCGCGCTGCAGGTCATACAGGAAGTTCAGTGCCACCTGCATCTGGTCGGGGTGGAACGGCTGCACCCGCCACAACGCGGTCCGCAGCAGCGACATGTACTCGGTCTCGCCGTCGGAGGTCAGCTTGTACGACGTCCGGCCAGGCTTGCGGCCGCCGTCCTCCTCGATCTCGAGCAGGAAGCCGTGCTTGGCGAGGGTACGCAGGCCGGTGTAGATCGAGCCCGGGTTGATGTTCGCCCACTCCTGGACGTTCCACGTCATCAGCTCACGGCGGAGTTGGTAACCGTACGCAGGCTGGAAGATGCGCACGACTCCGAGCAGCAGCAGCCGTGTTGTGGGCATGTCCGAAATTGTAGGAGTGCGACGGCGTTGACACCTCGCTCGACGCCGCAGGAACATCGAGACCAGCGGGCCCCGGGTGGGGACTCAGGGCCTGGCGGATCATCTCTCGAGGGGCAGTCGGATGAGCGCGATTTTCGGTGAGACGTTGACGTTCACCCAGGATGACGGCGGCAGTGTCCGGCTGGTGGTGTTCGGCGACGACCTCTACTCCAGATACGAGACGGTCGACGGCTACACCGCGATCTACGACGCGACGGCGGCCGGCTACTGCTACGCCGACGTCAAGGAGGGCGCCTTCGCCTCGACCGGGGTGCGGGTGCAGGACCCGGCTCCGCAGGGGCTGAGCCGGCACCTGCACGAGGACCTGCAGACCCGCAACCGGACGGTGCTCGACAAGCACGAGGCGATGCTGCCGCTGGACGCGCCGGTGCGCGAGCGCGAGGCGATGCTGACCTTCGGGTCCAGCGGTGGGCTGCTGCCGGGCCGTCGGCTCGACTCCGGTGCCGTCCGCGGGCTGACCATCCTGGTGACCTTCCCGGACGCGGGTACGGCGGTCACCAAGGCCGACGTGGACGCATTGCTCAACGGTGCGTCGTACCGGGAGAACGGCAATGCCTGCTCGGTCAACGAGTACTTCAAGATCATGTCCACGAACCGGCTGGACTTCACCAACGAGGTGGTCGGGCCGTTCCAGCTCAGCAAGCCGCGGCTGTTCTACGCCAACACCGAGGGCCGGCTGGTGCCGGAGGCGCTGAACCTTGCCGAGAGCAACGGTATCGACTTCAGCCGGTACGACTCGCTCGGGCAGGGCATCGTCGACTCGGTCTGCATCATGTACGCCGGCCAGACCGAGTACCGCGGCGACATGTGGCCGCACAACTGGGTGCACAGGGCAACGTTCGACGGCACGCGCACCGAGTTGTACACGGTGACCAGCATGGGCCGCACGGCCGCGGATCTCAGCATCGGTACGTTCTGCCACGAGAGCGGGCACCTGCTGTGCCGGTGGCCGGACCTGTACGACTACGGGACGATCGAGCGCGAGGGTGACGACTTCACCAGCGCCGGGATCGGCACGTTCTGCGTGATGGGCGGCGGCAACCACCTCGACCGCGGACGGACACCGGCGCCGGTGAGCATGTACCTGCGGCATCTGGTCGGCTGGTGTGGCGATGTGGTCGACCTTTCGGCCGGCGGCCAGTTCAGCGCCCGGCACGCCGACTACGACACGGCGCTGCAGTTCCCGACGAACCAGGTCAACGAGTACTTCCTGATCGAGAACAGGTTCCGCGACGGCTTCGACGCGTTCCTGCCGGCCAGCGGGCTGGCGGTGTACCACTGCGACACCCGCGGTTCGAACGAGTTCCAGCAGGGCACCCGCGAGAAGCACTACCAGTGCGCACTGCTGCAGGCCGACGGTCACCTCGACCTGGAGCAGAACGTCAACCAGGGCGACGGTGGCGACCTCTACGCCGGAGTGGCAGGCACCGCGTTGTCGCACAGCAGCAGGCCGGCTTCGCTGAAGTGGGACGGCTCGGAGTCCGGGCTCACCATCTCGGCGATCTCGGACCCGGGCGCGGTGATCGGCTTCACCGTCGGCGAGACGCCCCCCGAGGGCGGCGAGGTGCTGTCCGGTGAGTCCTCGCCCGGGTCGAGCATCCCGGACAACCGGCCGATCGGCGTCACCGACACGATCAGCCTGTCCGGCACCGGCACGGTCCAGCGGATCGAGGTCGCGATCGACATCACCCACACGTACGTCGGTGACCTGCGGGTCGTGTTGCTGTCGCCCACCGGTCGCCGGGCCGTGCTGCACAACCGCACCGGCAGCAACACCGACGACCTGCACCTGAAGTTCGCGACCGCTCCGGGGTCGCCGCTCGCGCCGATGATCGGCCAGCCCATCACCGGCGACTGGTCGCTGCGGATCACCGACAACGCCCGCGTCGACACCGGCACGCTCGACCACTGGAGCATCTCGGTCGGCACGTCCCCGGTCTGAGGTGCGGCGACAGACTCACAGGAGGATGACAACTGCGCGGCGGTGACTTCGGGGGATGAGAGTCGACACGACCAGCGACCCGGTGGCGTTCCGGGACGCGGTGTTCGGCAGGCTGCGGGCCGATCCGGTCGGCAACTCGGTGATGTTGAACGCCGTCGCGCTGCGGGCCGACGGGCGTGGCGGTGACACCGGCCGGGCGACGTTCGTGCAGGTCCTGGACGAGAACGGCAACCTGGTCGGAACCGCGATGCGCACCCCGCCCGTACAGGTGCTGCTCGGCTCGATGCCGCTCGAGGCCGTCGGCCCGGTCGCAGAGGCGATGGCGCGCGAGTGCCCGGACGCGCCCGGGGTGCAGGGCGAGATCGACCACGCGCGCCTGTTCGCAGAACGCTGGCGCAGCCTGCTCGGTGCAGACTACGAGCTCGGCCTCGGCATTCGGCTGCACCGGCTCGGCACGCTGACGGTGCCTCAGGCGCGTGGTGCGCCCCGGCAGGCCACCGAGAACGACCTGCCGCTGGTGGTCGACTGGTACGTCGCCTTCGGCGACGACGTCGGCGACCCGAGTACCCGCGAGGAGGCCGCCCAGGTCGCCGAGGACAAGCTGGCCGAAGGCCGGATCTGGCTGTGGGAGGAGGCGGCCGGCGTGTGAGCCTGGCCGGCCACACCCGCACGCAGTTCGGGGCAGCCCGGATCGGCCCCGTATACACCCCGGCCGAGTGCCGCGGGCATGGCTACGCCAGCGCCCTCACCGGGTACGTATCGCAGCGCATCCGCGAGACCGGAGCGGACGTGTGCCTGTACACCGACCTGTCCAACCCGACGTCGAACAACATCTACGCCGCGATCGGCTACGAACCGGTCGCCGACTTCGTCCGCTACCGCTTCCGACCCGGACGAGCAGGCTGAGCGAGCCGGGTGGGACGAGCGGCCGGTGGGGTTGGCGCCGTAATTGCCCAGCCAGTTGCGGACAGCTGCAGACCGGGGGGGTCGTGTAGCGGGCCGTCGTGGATGCCGACGAAGACCCAGGTGCCGTCGGGCCGGACCAGTCTTGGTCGGACCAACGTCGGACTGAAGGGTTCGCCTTTGAGTGTGACCTGCGGACCGCGGTGAGCGTGCACATCGGTACCGGGCGCCACGCTCGAACGCGAACCCTTCAGTCGATGCGGACCGAGCACCGGGCGTCACAGTCGAACGCGAACCCTTCAGTCGATGCGGAGCGAGCCGCCGGGGGCCAAGGGGTGGTAGGGCTTGCCGCCGTAGTTGCCGAGCCAGTTGCGGCCGAGCTGGAGACCGCGTTCGTTCAGGAGCCCGTCGTGGATGCCGACGGTCTGCTCGGCCTCGACCGCGCGGACGTATGAGACCGCCTCGGCCGTAACGTGCCACGGGCCCGAGACCGGTACCAGGTTGGTGTGCACCGCTCGGTTCGGCCGGGTCCACGAATCGCCCGGGTGGTAGACCGCGTCCTCGACGAGGAACGCCGTGTTGCGGCACGGCACCCCGAGCTCGGGCAGGACCACGGCGTGGTCGGTGCCGAACACCCGTACCGAGAAGCCGGCCGCCTCGAAGCTGTCACCGGCCGCGACCACGTTGACCCGATCGCCCAGCTTGCGCAGCTCGTCGGCGGCGCCGGCGTTGGTCCAGACCGGCATCATCAGCGAGTCGAGCAGGTCGGCGTTGAGGTGGTCGAAGTGCTCGTGGGTGATCAGCACCGCGTCCGCGTCGTCGAGCGCCTCAGGCTCGGTCCAGATGCCGGGGTCGATGACCAGCACCTTGCCGTCCTTCTCCAGCCGGACGCACGCGTGGGTGTACTTCGTCAGCTTCATCGATGGCTCCCGTCAGATGCCAGAGCGTCAGATGCCCAGCGCGTCGCGCATCGGTATCAGTTTCGCGTTCGTCTCGGCCAGTTCGGCGACCGGGTTCGAGCCTGCCACGATCCCGGCACCGGCGAACAGCCGCATCCGGGTCGGGTCGTCCGGGTCGATCTGGCCGCAGCGCAGCGCGATGCACCACTCGCCGTCGCCGCCGGCGTCCATCCAGCCGACGGGCCCGGAGAACCGGCCCCGCTGCATGCCCTCCAGCTCCGCGATCAGGTCGCGGGCCACCGGGGTCGGCGTACCGCACACAGCCGCCGACGGGTGTAGCGCGGCGGCCAGCCCGAGCGCGGACGCACCGTTGGCTGCCACGCCGGTGACGTCGGTGGCCAGGTGCATCACGTTCGGCAGGTGCAGCACGAACGGGGTCTCTGGGACCAGCATCGACTGGCAATGCGGCTGCAGCGCCTCGGCCACCGAGCGGACCGCGAACTCGTGCTCCTCGAGGTCCTTGCTGGACCGCGCCAGCGAGGCGGCCAGCGCCAGGTCGTGCGCGTCGTCGCCGGTACGCCGGATGGTGCCGGCCAGTACTCGCGAGGTGATCAGGCCCTTCTCGCGCCGGACCAGCAGTTCGGGGGTGGCGCCGATCAGGCCGTCGACGGAGAACGTCCAGCAGGCCGGGTACGCCGCGGCCAGCCGGTGCAGCGGCCGGCGCGGATCGATCGGCCGGTCGGCGTACGCGATCAGGTCACGGGCCAGCACCACCTTCTCGACCACGCCGGAGCCGATCCGCCGGACCGCGTCGGCGACGATCGCCGACCATTCCGCACCGGACCGGGCGCCGTCGGCGAAGGTGACGTCGCCGGCCGACGTGCTCGCGCGGCGGACCAGGTTCGGGGGAGCGACCAGCCAGCTGGCCGGGGAGATCGTGGTCAGCCAGGTGGTGCCGCCGCGGCGTCCGACCACTACCTCGGGCACCTCGAGCACGCTCTCGCCGGCGTCGGTGAACGCGAACGAGCCGAACGCGACCAGGCCGGACCCGGGTACGACGACCTCGTCGCGCACCACCGCCGACGCGGTCAGCCGGTGCCACCAGTCCTGGGCGTCGGCGAACCGGTCGGTACCGGATATCCGGAGGCTCGCGGCCCGGCCCCAGCCGACCAGGCCGTCGCCGCGGCGGATCCAGGCCAGTGGGTTCTGGGCCGGCAGGTGGTCGAGCAGATCGGCCGACACTCCTTCGATGGAGTCGACGGGATGGCTGCGCACCACAAGCTGCGGAGTCGGGTCCGGGGCGGCCGGCGCCGTACTCGGTTGGGTCACGACATAGCAGCGTATGCGCCCGTGCCAGGCCAGTGCAGGCCGCCGCCCGTGACGCTGATGACATTCTTGAGCCGTGACACGCGCGGATCTGACCAAGCAGCCCGGCGACGTGGCGCGGATGTTCGACGACCTCGCCGAGGGGTACGACCGCACGAACGCCGTCGCCACGCTCGGGATGGAGCGGCACTACTGGCGGCCCCAGACGTACGCCGCGATCGACCCGCGACCGGGTGAGCGGATCCTCGACCTGGCGGCGGGGACGGGTGCCTCCAGCGACCGGCTGCGCGAGTCCGGCGCCCGGGTGGTGCCGTGCGACTTCTCGCTCGGCATGCTCCGGGTCGGCCAGCGCATGTACCCCGGGCTGGACTTCATCGCGGGCGACGCGTTGCGCCTGCCGTTCGCCGACGAGAGCTTCGACTGCGTGACGATCTCGTGGGCGCTGCGCAACCTGTACGACCCGGCGGCAGGGCTCGGCGAGATGCTTCGGGTGACCCGGCCGGGCGGCCGGTTGGTAGTGCTGGACTGCTCGCACCCGACCTGGAAGCCGTTCCGGGTCGGCTATCTGGAGTACATGATGCGGGCGGTTCCGGTGCTGGCCCGCGCGCTGTCGCCGAACCCGGAGGCGTATGTGTACCTGGCCGAGTCGGTGCGGGCCTGGCCCGACCAGGCGACCCTGGCCGGCATGATCGGCGAGGCCGGCTGGGACCGGGTCGAGTGGCGCAACCTGTCCGGCGGACTCGTCGCCATCCACCGCGCCTGCAGGTCTTGAATTTCGCAACATCGCAGGGGTGTAAATGCCTTGCGGGCAAGGGCTTCGGGGGCGGTTACCGGTCGTCGGACGACGGTCCTAGACTGTGCTCTGACCGGGGTTCGTGAATTTCTTCACGAGTTCACGAGCGCCGGCGGCACGAAGCGGCATACGACCACTGTCAGGCCGGGGAGAGATGACCGAGAACGCGTCGACTGCGGACACTCAGCAGGGGACGCAGCAGGGGACGCAGCAGGCCGACGTCATCGTCGTAGGCGCCGGGCCCGCCGGGTCCACCGCGGCGTACCACCTGGCCAACGCCGGGCTGGACGTCGCGTTGCTGGAGAAGACCGCGTTCCCGCGCGAGAAGGTCTGCGGCGACGGGCTGACCCCACGTGCGACCAGGCAACTGGTAGCCCTGGGCATCGACACCTCCACCGAGGCCGGCTGGTTGCACAACCGCGGCCTGCGGATTCACGGCGGCAGCCACCTGCTCGAGCTGGACTGGCCGGACCTGGCCAGCTTCCCCGACTACGGACTGGTCCGGACCCGCTACGACTTCGACGACATGCTTGCCCGCCAGGCGGTCAAGGCCGGCGCCCGGCTGTACGAGCGGACCAATGTCACCGCCCCGGTGCTCGACGAGCGGACCGGCCACATCGTCGGCGTGAAGACCCGGCCGGTCGACGAAAACGGCCGCCGTACCGGTGCCGAGGTCGTCTTCAACGCGCCGCTGGTGCTCGCCGCCGACGGCAACTCGACCCGGCTGAGCATCGCGATGGGGCTGCACAAGCGCGACGACCGGCCGATGGGTGTCGCGGTGCGGACGTACTACCGCAGCCCGCGGCACATCGACGACCACCTGGAGTCCTGGCTGGAGCTGTGGGACGGTCCGCCGCACCGCAGCAACCTGCTGCCAGGCTACGGCTGGATCTTCGGGATGGGCGACGGCACGGCCAACGTCGGTCTCGGCATCCTGAACACCTCCGAGGCCTTCGGGAAGGTCGACTACGCCGACCTGCTCAAGCGCTGGCTCGACCACACCCCGGCCGAGTGGGGCTTCCGCGACGAGAACATGACCCAGCCGGTCCGCGGTGCCGCGCTCCCGATGGGATTCAACCGCCAGCCGCACTACACCCGCGGACTGATGCTGCTCGGCGACGCCGGCGGCATGGTCAACCCGTTCAACGGCGAGGGCATCGCCTACGCGATGGAGTCGGCCCAGCTCGCCGCCGAGGTCGCGGTCCAGGCGCTGGCCCGGCCGGCCGCACAGCGCGAGCGCGCGCTGGCGGCGTACCCGAAGGTGCTCAAGGAGACCTACGGCGGCTACTACACGCTGGGCCGGGTCTTCGTGAAGCTGATCGGGAACCCGAACGTGATGAAGGTGGCCACGAAGTACGGCCTGCCCCGCACCACGCTGATGAAGTTCACCCTCAAGTTGCTCGCGAACCTGACCGACCCGCGCGGCGGGGACGCGATGGACCGGGTGATCAACGGGCTCTGCAAGGTCGTACCCGCGGCCTGAGCCACGCCGGTGCGGCCCGCCACAGAGCCCCCTAACGAGACAGCAGCACAGCGGTACTGGTACGAAAGCACTCGACGCAGCAGTCAGGGAAGTGAGGAGGGAGCGCGACCGTGCACCCTTACGTACCGATCATCGGCCTGATGATCCTGGCGGCGATCTTCGTCGCGGGCACGCTGGTCACCAGCGCGCTGGTCGGCCCGAAGCGCTACAACCGGGCCAAGCTCGACTCGTACGAGTGCGGCATCGAGCCCACACCGCAACCGGTCGGCGGCGGCCGGTTCCCGGTGAAGTACTACATCACCGCGATGCTGTTCATCGTGTTCGACATCGAGATCATCTTCCTCTATCCGTGGGCGGTCGCCTTCGACCAGATGGCGCTGTTCGGGCTGGTGGAGATGGTGCTCTTCATCGTGACCGTGTTCATCGCGTACGCCTACGTGTGGCGGCGCGGCGGTTTGGAATGGGATTGATCGATGGGTGTTGAGGAGAAGCTCCCCGCCGGGTTGCTGCTGACCACCGTCGAGGGACTTGCGGGGTACATGCGCAAGGCCTCGTTGTGGCCGGCAACCTTCGGCCTGGCCTGCTGTGCGATCGAGATGATGACCGTGGGTGCGCCCCGGTACGACATCTCCCGGTTCGGCATGGAGGTGTTCCGCGCGTCGCCGCGGCAGGCCGATCTGATGATCGTTGCCGGCCGGGTCAGCCAGAAGATGGCGCCGGTGCTGCGCCAGATCTACGACCAGATGGCCAACCCGAAGTGGGTGCTGGCGATGGGCGTGTGCGCCTCGTCCGGCGGCATGTTCAACAACTACGCCGTCGTGCAGGGCGTCGACCATGTCGTGCCGGTGGACATGTATCTGCCCGGCTGTCCGCCGCGGCCGGAGATGCTGCTGGACGCGATTCTCAAGCTGCACGACGACATCCGGCACTCCAAGCTCGGATCGAATCGCAAGGCGCTGGAGGCCGAGCAGGAGCAGGCCGCACTCGAGGCGGCGCCGACCCTGGAGATGAAGGGGTTGCTCCGGTGAGCCAGCACCAGCCCGAGAACCTGCCGGCGTCCGCACCGGGCGGCGACATCGTCCAGCCCCCGCCGGCCGAGGTGGTCGACCGCCGTCGCGGCATGTTCGGCGTCGGCGGCAGCGGCGACACCTCCGGTTACGGCGGTCTGCGCCGCGAGGTCCAGCTCCCCGGCGCGTCGGCCAAGCCGTACGGCGGCTGGTACGACGCGGTGGCCGAGCGGATGGAGAACCTGGTCGGCGACGACGCGATCGAGAAGGTCGTGGTCGACCGCGGCGAGATCACGTTCCACGTCAAGCGCGAGCGGCTGGTCGAGGTCTGCCGGCACCTGCGTGACGACGAGGCGCTGCGGTTCGAGTTCTGCTCGGGCGTCAGCGGTGTGCACTACCCGCACGAGACGGGTCGTGAACTGCACGCCGTTTACCACCTGCTGTCGATCACCCACAACCGCCGTGTCCGGCTGGAGGTGTCCGCGCCGGACGCCGATCCGCACATCCCGTCGGTGGTGTCGGTGTACCCGGCCAATGACTGGCACGAGCGCGAGACCTACGACTTCTTCGGGATCATCTTCGACGGCCACCCCGCGCTGACCCGGATCCAGATGCCGGACGACTGGCCCGGCCACCCGCAACGCAAGGACTATCCGCTCGGCGGCATCGACGTCGAGTACAAGGGCGCCACCATCCCGCCGCCCGACACCCGGAGGTCGTACAACTGATGACTGCCACAGACCCTTACGCGGGCGTACGCGACACCACCGAGGGCAAGGTCTTCACCGTCACCGGGCAGGACTGGGATTCGGTCGTGGCCGGCGTCACCGAGGAGAACCAGGAGCGGGTCGTCGTCAACATGGGCCCGCAGCACCCGTCCACGCACGGTGTGCTCCGGCTCATCCTCGAACTCGACGGCGAGACGGTGACCGAGGCCCGCTGCGGGATCGGCTACCTGCACACCGGCATCGAGAAGAACATGGAGTTCCGCAACTGGACGCAGGGCGTCACGTTCTGCACCCGGATGGACTACCTGACGCCGTTCTACAACGAGGCCGCGTACTGCATGGCCGTGGAGCGGCTGCTGGGGATCGAGGCCGAGGTCCCGGAGAAGGCCAATGTGATGCGGGTGCTCCTGATGGAGCTGAACCGGATCTCCAGCCACCTGGTCTGTATCGCCACCGGCGGGATGGAGATCGGCGCACTGACCGTGATGACGATCGGGTTCCGCGAGCGCGAGATGACGCTCGATGTGTTCGAGCTGATCACCGGGCTGCGGATGAACCATGCATTCATCCGGCCGGGCGGGGTCGCCCAAGACCTGCCGCCGGGCGCGCTGGACAAGATCCGCGACTACATCGTGTGGATGAAGAAGCACCTCGTCGAGTACGCCGAGCTGTGCAACGCCAACCCGATCTTCAAGCATCGGCTGCAGCGCGTCGGCTACCTGGACCTGGCCGGCTGCATGGCGCTGGGCATCTCAGGCCCGCCGCTGCGTGCGACCGGGTATGCCCACGACCTGCGCAAGTCGCAGCCGTACTGCGGGTACGAGAGCTACGACTTCGAGGTGCAGACCTGGGACAGCGCGGACTCCTACGGCCGGTTCCGGATCCGGCTCAACGAGATGTACGAGTCGCTCAAGATCATCGAGCAGTGTGCGGACCGGCTGGCCAAGATGGAGGGCGCGCCGGTGATGGTGGCCGACAAGAAGATCGGCTGGCCGAGCCAGCTTGCCGTCGGCAACGACGGTATGGGCAACTCGCTGGACCACATCAAGCACATCATGGGCGAGTCGATGGAAGCCCTGATCCATCACTTCAAGCTGGTCACCGAGGGCTTCCGGGTGCCGGCCGGCCAGGCCTACGTGGCGATCGAGTCGCCGCGCGGCGAGCTCGGCTGCCACATCGTGTCCGACGGCGGCACCCGGCCGTACCGGGCGCATTTCCGCGACCCGTCGTTCGCAAACCTGCAGGCGATGCCGATCATGTGCGAGGGTGCCATGGTCGCCGACGTCATCGTCGCCGTCGCCAGCCTCGATCCCGTGATGGGTGGAGTGGACCGCTGACCAATGGCTGAGTCAATGTCAGAGTCAACCGTTGTTCCGTACAGCACCGGGGACTCCGCGATCTCCGAGCAGACGATGGCCGAGTTGCGCGAGCTGGCGGGCCGGTACCCGCAGAGCCGCTCCGCACTGCTGCCGATGCTGCACCTGGTGCAGTCGGTTGAGGGCCGAATCACCCCGGAGGGCATCGAGGCCTGCGCCGAGGTGCTCGGCCTGACCGGTGCCGAGGTGTCCGCGGTGGCCACCTTCTACACGATGTACAAGCGCCGCCCGGTCGGCGACTACCACGTCGGCGTGTGCACCAACACCCTGTGCGCGGTGATGGGCGGCGACGCGATCTTCGACCGGCTCAAGCAACATCTGGACGTCGGTAACGACGAGACCACCGAGGACGGCAAGATCACCCTCGAGCACATCGAGTGCAACGCCGCGTGCGACTACGCGCCGGTGATGACGGTGAACTGGGAGTTCTTCGACGACATGACCCCGGAGTCGGCGGTCGACCTGGTCGACAACCTGCGCGACGGTGCCGAGGTGAAGTCGCCGCGCGGTGCGACCATCTGCACCTGGCGGGAGGCCGAGCGGCTGCTCGCCGGCTTCCCCGACGGCCGCGCCGACGAGGGCCCCGCCGGTGGCCGCGCCACCCTGGAGGGCCTGCGGCTCGCCCGCACGAACGGCTGGACGGCACCCGGCCCGAACGGGAACGGGAACGCGCCGGCTTCGGTCGAGTCGCAGCCCGGCCCGCGGCCGCAGGACCACCCGGGCCGCGAGTCCCAGTCGGTCCACGGTGACGACGAGCGGAAGGAGTCCAGATGACCGACCCGCTGACCCCGGTGCTGTCGGACAACTGGGACGCCGACCAGCCGTGGCGGCTGGACTCGTACGAGGAGTCCGGCGGCTACCTGGCGTTGCGCAAGGCGATGCGGATGACGCCGGACGAGATCGTCACCCAGGTCAAGGACTCCGGGCTGCGGGGCCGCGGCGGCGCTGGCTTCCCGACCGGTTTGAAGTGGTCGTTCATACCGCAGGACAACCCGAAGCCCAAGTACCTGGTGGTCAACGCCGACGAGTCCGAGCCCGGCACCTGCAAGGACATCCCGCTGATGCTGGCCTCGCCGCACACATTGGTCGAGGGCGTGATCATCTCGTCGTTCGCGATCCGCGCGAGCACGGCGTTCATCTACGTACGCGGCGAGGTGCTGCACGTGATCCGGCGGCTGCAGCAGGCGGTCGCGGAGGCGCGTGAGCGCGGGTACATCGGGACCAATATCCTCGGCTCCGGGTATGACCTGGACGTGATCGTGCACGCCGGCGCCGGTGCGTACATCTGCGGCGAGGAGACCGCGCTGCTCGACTCGCTCGAGGGCCGTCGCGGCCAGCCCAGGCTGCGCCCGCCGTTCCCGGCGGTGGCCGGCCTGTACGGTTGCCCGACGGTGATCAACAACGTCGAGTCGATCGCCTCGGTGCCGTCCATCATCGACAACGGCGCGGACTGGTTCGCCTCGATGGGCACCGAGAAGTCCAAGGGCATGACGCTGTACTCGCTGTCCGGCCATGTCACCCGGCCCGGGCAGTACGAGGCGCCGCTCGGCATCACCCTGCGCGAGTTGCTCGACCTGGCCGGCGGTGTACGGGAGGGCCACCACCTCAAGTTCTGGACCCCGGGCGGCTCGTCGACGCCGCTGCTGACCGACGAGCACCTCGACGTGCCGCTGGACTACGAGGGTGTGGGCGTCGCCGGCTCGATGCTCGGCACCAAGGCGCTGCAGATCTTCGACGACTCCACCTGCGTGGTCCGCTCGGTGCTGCGCTGGACCGAGTTCTACAAGCACGAGTCGTGCGGCAAGTGCACGCCCTGCCGCGAGGGTACGTACTGGCTGGTCCAGATCCTCGAGCGGCTGGAGGCCGGCAAGGGCAGCGAGGAGGACCTCGATACGCTGCTCGACCTGTGCGAGAACATCCTGGGCCGGGCGTTCTGCGCCCTCGGTGACGGCGCCACCGCGCCGATCACCAGCTCGATCCAGTTCTTCAAGGACGAGTACGTCGCACACTTCACCAACGGCGGCTGCCCGTTCGACCCGATGGCCTCGACGCTGTTCGCCACCGCTGGAGCCAACGCATGACAGTCGAAGCAACTGCCGGATCACTGGAAGGCACCAACCTGGTGACCGTCACCATCGACGACGTCGAGGTGAAGGTACCCAAGGACACCCTGGCGATCCGGGCCGCGGAGCAGATCGGGATCCAGATCCCGCGGTTCTGCGACCATCCGCTGCTTGACCCGGTCGGCGCCTGCCGGCAGTGCCTGGTCGAGGTCGTTGACGCGGGCAACGGTCGCGGGATGCCCAAGCCACAGGCATCCTGCACGCTGACCGTCGCCGACGGCATGGTGATCCGGACCCAGCTGACCTCGCCGGTCGCCGACAAGGCGCAGCACGGTCAGATGGAGTTCCTGCTGATCAACCATCCGCTGGACTGCCCGGTCTGCGACAAGGGCGGAGAGTGCCCGTTGCAGAACCAGGCGATGACCAATGGCCGCGGCGAGTCCCGGTTCACCGAGACCAAGCGCACCTACCCCAAGCCGATCAAGATCTCCGCACAGGTGCTGCTTGACCGGGAGCGGTGCGTGCTGTGCGCACGCTGCACGCGGTTCTCCCAGCAGATCGCGGGTGACCCGTTCATCGAGTTGCTCGAGCGGGGCGCGCTGCAGCAGGTCGGGATCTACGAGCAGCACCCGTTCGACAGCTACTTCGCCGGCAACACCATCCAGATCTGCCCGGTCGGTGCGCTGACGAGCGCGGCGTACCGGTTCCGGTCCCGGCCGTTCGACCTGGTCTCGGTCCCGACGATCGCCGAGCACGACGCCTGCGGCGCCGCGATCCGGGCCGACCACCGGCGCGGCAAGGTGATGCGCCGGCTGGCCGGCGACGAGCCCGCCGTGAACGAGGAATGGATCTCCGACCGCGACCGGTTCGCGTTCGTGTCCGCCTACACCGGCGACCGAATCACCCATCCGCTGATCCGCGAGGACGGCGAACTGCGGCCGGCCTCGTGGGCCGAGGCGCTCGGCGTCGCCGCGGCCAGGCTGAGGGAGGTACACGGTAACGCCGCGGTGCTGACCGGCGGCCGGCTGACGCTGGAGGACGCGTACGGATACTCCAAGTTCGCCCGCACCGTGCTCGGCACCAACGACATCGACTTCCGGGCCCGGCCGCACTCGCAGGAGGAGGCCGACTTCCTCGCCGCGGTCGTCGCCGGCCGGGGGCTTGGTACGACGTACGCCGACCTTGAGCACGCGAGCAGTGTGCTGATGGCCGGGTTCGAGCCCGAGGAGGAGGCGCCGACGGTCTTCCTGCGGCTGCGCAAGGCGGTTCGCAAGCACGGCACCCGGGTGTACACGATCGCGGCGTACGCCTCGCGCGGTGTCGACAAGCTGTCCGGCTCGCTGATCAGCGCGGTGCCAGGCGGCGAGGCACAGGCGCTGAACACCCTCGACGTACCGCTGGACGCCAGCTCGGTGATCATCGCGGGCGAGCGGCTGGCGTCGGTCCCCGGCGCGCTGACCGCGGCCGCCCGGCTGGCCACCGCGACCGGCGCGAAGCTGGCGTGGATCCCGAGACGGGCCGGTGACCGTGGTGCGCTCGAGGCGGGCTGCCTGCCGAACCTGTTGCCCGGTGGCCGCCAGGTCCACGACCCGGCCGCACGGGTCGACATGCAGGCCGCCTGGGGCACCGACAACCTGCCGGTGCGCACCGGCCGCGACCTGAGCGAGATCCTGGCCGGTGCGGCCGGACTCGGTGCTCTGGTGGTGGCCGGTGTCGAGGTCGACGACCTGCCGGATCCGCAGGCCGCGGTCGCCGCGCTGGAGGCGGCGCCGTTCGTGCTCAGCCTCGAGATCCGCCGGTCGCACGTCACCGAGCACGCCGACGTCGTGCTTCCGGTGGTGCCGCCGGCCGAGAAGAGCGGCACGTTCCTGAACTGGGAGGGCCGCGAGCGGCCGTTCCCGCTGGTGCTGACCGTCCCGGCCGCCATGCCCGACCTGCGCGTACTGGCCGCGCTGGCCGACGAGATCGGCACGCCGCTGGGCTTCAGCCATGCGGCGCAGGCGAAGGCCGAACTGGACCAGCTCGGCAGCTGGGACGGCGACCGGGCCGGCGTACCGAACGTCGCCGCGGTGCCGCTCGACGAGTCGGCCAAGCTGGCGACCTGGCGGCTGCTGATCGACGACAGCCGCGGCAACGACGGCGAGCCATACCTGCTGGCGACGGCGAAGAAGCCGGTGGTCCGGATCTCGGCGAACGCGGCCGCGTCAGCGGGTGTCGCGGACGGCGACCCGCTGGTGGTGTCGTCCGCGGCCGGCTCGGTCGAGCTGCCGGTGGCGATCACGGCGGGGATGCCGGACAACGTCGTGTGGCTGCCGACGAACTCGCCCGGCTCGCACGTCCGGCGGGCGTTGCGGGCCGTCCACGGATCGAGCGTGACGATCTCCTCCGGAGGGAACTGATGCCCGGCTTCGGCGGCGACCCGTGGTGGGTCGTGCTCATCAAGATCCTGGTGATCTTCGTCTTCCTGGTCGTGCTCACGCTGTTCAACATCTGGTTCGAGCGCCGGGTGGTGGCCCGGATGCAGCACCGGGTCGGCCCGAACGTGCACGGCCCGTTCGGTCTGCTGCAGTCGCTGGCCGACGGCATGAAGCTGATGTTCAAGGAAGACCTGACGCCGCGCGCGGTGGACCGGCTGGTCTTCGTCGCGGCGCCGGTGATCGTGTCGATCCCGGCGTTCATGGCCTTCGCGGTGATCCCGTTCGGGCCCGAGGTGACCATCCCGTTCACCGACACCAAGACGCATCTGCAGCTCACCGATCTGCCGGTGTCGGTGCTGTACGTGCTCGCGGTGGCCTCGATCGGGATCTACGGCATCGTGCTGGGCGGCTGGTCGTCCAACTCGACGTACTCGCTGCTGGGCGGGCTGCGCTCGAGCGCGCAGATGATCTCCTACGAGGTCGGGATGGGGCTCGCGCTGGTCGCGGTGTTCCTGTTCGCCGGTTCGATGTCGACCTCGGAGATCGTCGCGGCGCAGGCCGACGCGCAGCACGTGAACGTCCTCGGCGCGCACATCCCGATCCCGGGCTGGTACGCGGTCCTGCTGTTCCCCTCGTTCGTGATCTACGTGATCTCGATGGTCGGTGAGACCAACCGGGCGCCGTTCGACCTGCCCGAGGCCGAGGGCGAACTGGTTGCCGGCTTCCTGACCGAGTACTCGTCGATGAAGTACGCGATGTTCTTCCTCGCCGAGTACATCAACATGGCGACGGTGTCGGCGCTGGCGACGACGCTGTTCCTCGGTGGCTGGCACGCACCCTGGCCGCTGTCGCTGTGGGACGGCGCGGACGAGGGGTTCTGGCCGGTGCTGTGGTTCGTCGGCAAGATGATGCTGTTCATCTTCTTCTACATCTGGCTGCGCGGGACGCTGCCGCGGCTGCGGTACGACCAGTTCATGGAGTTCGGCTGGAAGGTGCTGATCCCGATCTCGGTGGGCTGGATCGTCCTGGTCGCCACGGTGCGCGCGATCGGCCGGGAGGCCTCGTTCAACCGCACCTGGCTGCTGATAGCCGCCGGGGTGGTCGCAGCGATAGCGGTGGTCACCATGTTCCTGCCGTCCAGACAGGAAGAGGAGCTT
>JBKPSJ010000215.1:0-2106 GCA_046765875.1 Actinomycetota bacterium | reverse complement strand
GAACTGGCTACGACCATGCACCTGGTCGTAGCGCGAGATCACGATGTTGTCGAAGTCGATGTAGACGGCGACGCGGGTCACGCCGGGGTCGGCCATGGTTCCTCTTTCTCGACGGGATGTACTCCCGACGCCATTCTGCCCGGGGTGGAAACGTCGGCGCCGTACTTGTTCACGTTGGAGATGGCCGTGCTGCCGGGATGCGGCGTCACGATCAGCGAGGCCCGCGTACGACTTCAAGTGCCCGATCCAGGTCTGACGAGCGGCATATGGTCGTCCTGGTCGGGTCGCGCGGCCACGTGAGCCGCCGGTGCGTCGGCGGTGTGGTCAGTTTCGAGGCGGGCGGGTCGAGAAAGCGCAGTGTGCCGTCGGTGACTATGACGATGGGCCCGGCCGCCTCGTGACCTCGGCGATGCCCCTGCGGTCAAGCTGAGCCGATAACCCTCAGGTTTTCGGCCTGCGGGCCCTTCTGTCCTTGGGTGATGTCGAATTCGACCTTCTGTCCTTCCTCGAGGCTGCGGTACCCGCCGCCGACGATGGCGGAGAAGTGCACGAATACATCCGGGCCGCCGCCCTCGACCTGAATGAAGCCGTAGCCCTTGTCGCCGTTGAACCACTTCACCGTGCCTTGCGCCATGACCGCCGCCTACTTAGATTCAGGAACCCGCGCCCTGCCACGGCCGCGGGCAGTCGTTCTGGCGGCCGATTTGATATTCGCCACCGGCTGCCCACGCTACTCTGTGCCGACTCTGTGCCGCCGACCAGTGGCGGGCTGCGTGGTACCCGTGCCGGTGCCGGCCGGCCGCGGCGGCCCTACAGCGGACCGAGGATTCGTTCGCCGCCGCGGCGGTCGCGACGGCCGGCCGTGGAAATGGGGCTCTGTTGCACGTCGTCGTTGTCCCGCATGTGCTGCCGGTCAGCAGGTGACGTGCAGGATCGCGTTCGTGCTCTTGGGTTCGGTCCTGAGTGCCTCGATCGCATCTGCCGTCGGCAGGATCAGCAGCTCAACGTCGCGGTGAGTTGCCTGCTGTCGGACCTCGTCCATCACCGGCAGGGCGCCGTGGGCGCCGGTACCCACCACCAGCCGGCGGCATTGCCACGGAATCTTCTCCTCGACGGACAGCGGGGTGTGACCGAAGGCGTCGCGGAATGGCTTCGACGGCTTCTTCCTACGCTTGCGTATCTTCCCGCGGTCGATCACCACGTCGTGCCGATAGGTCACGTCGTTGATCCGGATCGAGCCGAAGGTGAAGCGTTCGAGGCGCATGCCGGCTTCTCTCGTGTCGAGGCGTTGCGGCCTCCGGTAGGGGTCACCGAACAGACTCGGAGGAAGCCCTGCCCGAGTGACGGGCGCCTGTCCGCTGCCGCGGTCGCCACCATAGCGCGGTGACTTCGATCGGGCGCCCTGTTGGTGCTCTGCGGTTCGGCTCAGCGTGTTGAAATGGTGGTGAGAGTGCGGAAGGTGTCACATGATCGCGGCGTACGTTTTGATCCAGACAGAGGTTGGCAAGGCCGCTGGGGTGGCCGCGGCCCTGCGGGACCTGCCGGGCGTGGCTGAGGCGGCGAGCGTGACCGGGCCGTACGACGTCATCGCGCGGGCAGAAGCGCGGAACATCGACGAGCTGGCCAGGTTGATCGTGTCCCGGGTACAGACCCTCGGCGGTGTGGCACGGACGCTGACGTGCCCGGTCGTCCACCTGTAGGGAACCCGATCAGGGTTGGGCGGCATGACCCCCGCGGGCGGGTGATGTCCGCCGGCGCGGCGAAGACGTGGTAGACGAGCCCGCCGCCGTGCGTGGTGCTGTGCGGCCGCTTGTGCCCGCCGAGGTGACCGCCGATCTGTCGCATGCGCGGCCCGCTCACTATGTTGATGAGGTCCTGCAGGCTACCAAATCCTGCAGGCTTCAGTGAACTGACTTCGCCGTTTGTTGTGGTGCCCGTGCTCTGGCCTCGGCTATCGGGTGTTCTTACCCTGAGGCCGGGATCAAGCAGGCCCAGGGTAGGTGGTTGTTGGTGGCGGCTCGGATCGTACGGACTATCGGGGTGCTGGAGCCCGGTGGTGCTCAGTTGTCGGCGTTGCGGCTGGCGCGGGCGCTGGCCGCTTTCCGG
>JBKPSJ010000214.1:0-7150 GCA_046765875.1 Actinomycetota bacterium | reverse complement strand
ACCGCCCGCGCGGGTGATGCCGGAACCGTCGTGACCCTGGTCCTCCCGCACCAGCGCCGCAGCACGATCCGGCTCGCCGAGACGGCGGGGGTCGACGCCGCACCGGTCCGGGCCCGACCGGGCGACGCGCTGGTGACCCGGCTGGCCGACGGCGCCAAGCCGACCGGTACGCCCGTGAACCTGCCGGCCCCGCCGCGCAACGCGAACAAGCCGCGCGGCCGGTACGCGGGCAAGGGCCGGCGCCCGCAGGGCAGGACTAGGCGGGGCTCAGCATCTCCGCGGTGATCTCAGCGATCGTCGAACAACCGGCGAGCGCCATCGTCAGGTCGAGCTCGGCGATCAGGTTGTCGAGCACGGCCCTGACACCCTGTTCGCCGGCCAGGGCCAGGCCGTAGACGTACGGCCGGCCGACCAGCACGGCCTTCGCTCCGAGCGCCAGCGCCTTGAACGCATCGGCACCGCCACGGATACCGCTGTCGAACAGCACCGGCACCTGGTCGTTGACCTCAGCAACGATCCCTGGCAAGGCCTCCAGCGAGGGGATGGCGCCGTCCAGCTGCCGGCCGCCGTGGTTCGACACGACGATCCCGTCGACACCCGCGTCGAGCGCGCGAGCCGCGTCGTCCGGGTGCTGCAGGCCCTTCAGGACGATCGGCAACGACGTCCGCTCGCGCAGGAACGGCAGGTCGTCCCAGGTCAGCGAGGACCGCGAGAACACGTCCAGGAACACCTCGACGGCCGCACGCGGCACCGGCGAGCGCAGGTTGTCGAAGAGCTTGCCCGGGTGATGCCGCGAGATCGACGCGAGCGTGCTCAGTGCCCCGATCGTCGGCTTCGGCCGCGGCTGGTCCGACGGCGACGCCACCCGATCCGCCACCAACCCCTCGAACACCGGGTCGCTGGTGTACTGCGCGATGCCGAGCCCACGGGCGAACGGCAGGTATGCGAGGTCAAGGTCCCGGGTCCGCCAGCCCAGTACATGGGTGTCCAGCGTCACGACCAGCGCCGTACAGCCGGCTTTCTCCGCGCGGTCCAGGAAACTGCCGACCAGGTCGTCGTTGTTACTCCAATACAGCTGATACCAGCGGTCCGCGTCGCCCATCGCCGCAGCGGTCTGCTCCATCGGCACCGAGGCCTGGGTGGAGAAGATCATCGGTACGCCGGCGGCCGCCGCGGCGCGTGCCGTGGCCAGGTCGGCATCGCGGTGGGCCAGTTCCTGCACCCCGATCGGTGCGACCAGGAACGGCGTCGGGTGCCGCCGGCCGAACAACTCGATCCCGAGGTCGCGCTCGGCGACGTCGACGAAGATCCGCGGCACGATCCGCCACCGGTCGAACGCCTCCCGGTTGGCCCGTTCGGTCGACTCCAGCCCGGCGGATCCGGCGACGTACGCGTAGGCCGCGGGCCGCATCCGCCGCTTGGCCGCGGCCTCGAGCGCGTCGTACCCGACCGGGACGACGGGGCGGCTGCCGAGCGCGCCGCCACGGTAGATCGCCGACTGGACCCGCCGCCCGATCGACTCCATCTCAGCCCGCCTTCCGCTTCTTCGTGGACTTCTTCGGGTACGTTGCGAACTGCCCGACGAATGCGTCAAGGGCGCGGACGGCGGCGTCGCCGGTACGCGGGCCAAGGCTGCCTCCCTGCTCGGATTCGCTCGTCTCACGCTAGCCCTCCTCGCGCCCGCCGTTGCCGCACCGGTGATCGCGTGGCTTGGTTGGCTACCAGACGTTGTGCAGTCGCCGCCGCGAGCGGTCTCGCTGGTGCCTTACTGGTCAGGCGAATCGGCTCTGTAGCCTGAGCCGCTCGGCGGTCTTGCCGATGGCGCGCTAGACTAGAGATCGCATCAGGTTCTGGCTGTGTTTGCTTGGCGATGCCGACCGGACAGGGGGCTCGTGGCCGTTCGTCCACGACCGTCGGCCGGTTGACAGTAGTTCCGGCAGGTGGCTGATCTCGTCGAGATCAGTCCTGTCGATTCGTCGGTGCGGCCGCCAGGTCGTATCCCGCCGCTGCGCGGGTGTGATGTCGCCGTTGTTCGGCCACGGCAAGGGGTGCCGTGGTGGTTCAGAGGAGGAAGTTCTTGGCCCGACGAGGCCAGCGCCGGTCCGGCGCTGCCCGTACCACGTCCCGTACCGCTACCGGCACGGCGCCACGTCGTCGGCGGCGTACCGGCGACGGAGAGACCGGCGTGCTGCCAGTGCTCGCCCGTGCCGTCCGCGAGGTCGAGGCGGCGGTCGAGCGCGGCCGAATGACGCCCTCGGTACGGACGAGATTCCAGGTCATCGCGCTGCTGGTTCGTGAGGAACGCGCCCGCGTCAACGCCGACAAGTCCGCGACCGAGGCGTATCGGACCGAGCAACTCCGGCGCCTGGACGGGATCGCGACGATCCTGGCCAAGACCGCGGCTCGCGACACCTCGCTGCTCTCGCTGCTGGCCGAGGACGCCGGCGTCTCCGATGCGGCCGAGGCGCTCAAACGAGAGATGCTGATCGCGGCCGGGATCGAGCCGGCCCACGAGGAGCCCGCGCCCGCCGAGCCGGACGAGGCCGCCGCGCCAGCACCCCGCCGGGTGGTGCCGCAGTCGGTCGTCCAGCGACAGCTCTCCAATCCGTTCCTCGCTCCGGACTTCTCGGCCGCGGCGCCGGCCGGGCCGCGTGGGCATCTGCTCGCCGGCTGGGAGCTGATCGGCCCGCTGCTGAGGTCGTTCGAGTACGCCTCCGCCACGGCGAGCAAGGCCCTGCCCGAGCCGGCGGTCGTACGTTCGGCAGGCGGCCTTGAGCTGATGCCGTACCAGGCGCGGTTGGTCGCTGCGGCCGAGGAGGGCCACCGGACCTTCCTGCTGGCCGACGAGCCGGGCCTCGGAAAGACCGCCCAGGCGCTGGTCGCCGCCCAGGTCGCGAACGCCTATCCGTTGCTGGTCGTCGTACCGAACGTCGTGAAGACGAGCTGGGCGCGCGAGTCCGGAATGTGGACACCGCAGCGGACCGCAACCGTGATCCACGGCGACGGCGACAACATCGACGGCTTCGCCGACATCGTGATCGTCAACTACGAGGTGCTGGACCGGCACGTCGGCTGGCTGGGCGACTTCGGCTTCCGCGGCATGGTGGTCGACGAGGCCCACTTCATCAAGAACAAGAAGTCGCTGCGATCGCGCAACGTACTGCAGTTGTCCGAGCGGATCCGGGCCCGTGCCGGACGACCGCTGTTGATGGCGCTCACCGGTACGCCGCTGATCAACGACATCGAGGACTTCACCGCGATCTGGCAGTTCCTCGGCTGGATCGACGAGAACAAGCCCGGCCGCGAGCTGATGGCGTCGCTGGAGGAGACCGGGCTGACCCCGGCCGATCCCGGCTTCTACGCCGCCGCCCGGGCCCGGGTGATCGACATGGGTATCGTGCGCCGCCGCAAGGTCGACGTCGTCGCCGACATCCCGGCCCGCCGGATCGCCGACATGCCGGTCGAGCTCGACGACGCCGACGGCCGTTCGATCCGGGACGCCGAGCGCGAGCTCGCCGAGCGGATGGTGGCCCGGTACTACACCGCGCTCGAGACCCGGACCGCCGAGAGGCCGGTCGACGGCATCGATCACGAGCTCGTTCGCCGCGTCGCCGGCTGGGAGCGGTCCGACCCGGACAAGGCGAAGACCGGCGAGAACGTGTTCAGCCTGCTGCGCCGGATCGGCCGCGCGAAGGCGGAATTGGCCGCGGACTACGCCGCTCAGCTCGCGCACAACGTCGGCAAGGTGGTCGTGTTCGCCCGGCACATCGAGGTGATGGACATCGCCGAGGAGCTGTTCGACCGGCGCGGGATCCAGTACTCCTCGATCCGCGGCGACCAGTCGCGGACGAACCGGCAGAAGAACATCGACGCGTTCGTGAACGATCCCGATGTCTCGGTCGCGGTCTGCTCGCTGCTGACGGCCGGTGTCGGCATCAACCTGCAGGTCGCTTCGAACGTCGTGCTCGCCGAGCTGTCCTGGACCAACGCCGAGCAGACCCAGGCGATCGACCGGGTGCACCGGATCGGCCAGGACCAGCCGGTGACGGCGTGGCGGATCATCGCCGCGCAGACCATCGACACCCGTATCGCAGACCTGATCGATAGCAAGGCCGGCCTGGCCGCCCGCGCGCTGGACGGATCGGACGAAGAGGTGTCGTCGTCGGCCGACGTACAGCTCGAGGCGCTGGTCGCGCTGCTGACGAACGCGCTGGAAGCCCAGGAAACACAGCGGATCGCGTAGCCGGAACCTACACTCGACGGACCATGAGTACGCCTGATGTGTGGGAGCCGTTCGTTCCGTCACGGAGTATGCAACGCCGTGAGATGGCCGGCTGGCTGAACATCGTCCGCCTGGCCGGACTGCCGGTGCGGTCGGTCGATCCGCGCCGTACCGACTACGTACCGGTGTTCCTGATCCCTGGGTTTCTGTCCGGCGACTGGTCGATGATCCCGATGGCGCGGCGGCTGCGGCGGGCTGGTCATCCCACGCTGACCAGCGGCATCGTGGTGAACTCCGGTTGCACCGAGGCCCTGATCGACGGTCTCGAACGGCGCCTCGAGCAGGCCGTCCAAGACACCGGCCGGCCGGTCGCGGTGGTCGGCCAGAGTCGGGGTGGCACGCTCGGACGGATGCTGGTCGCCAAGCGACCCGACCTCGCCGCCGGCCTGATCACCCTCGCGTCACCGCTGCTCCACCAACTCGCCACCACGCGGATGGTGGTCAGGCAGGTCGACACCATCGCACGTCTGAACGTCCGGGGCTGGCCGTGGCTGGTGTCGGCGGACTGTTTGGCCGGCGGCTGCGCGGAGCGCACGAACGTAATGCTGGCCGCGGAGTGGCCCGAGGGGATGCCGTTCACGTCGATCTACTCGCGCGGCGACGGGGTGGTCGACTGGCGGGCCTGTCTGGATCCGGCCGCCGAGCACATCGAGGTTCGCAGCACACATAACGGTATGGGTGCCAGCCGGACGGTGCAGAGGTTCGTACTCAGCCGTCTTGCCGCTCTGTAAGGAGATCGAGCCGCATACGCAGTTTGGGCGGCTCCTCGGCGACCACCCGGAATCCGAGGCGTTCGTACAGCGACCGCGCCCGATTGAGTTCAAGCACATCGAGTTCGACCGCCGGCGCACCGACCGCGCGGGCCCGGTCGATGAGTTGCCCCATCAGGCTGGTGCCGATACCGCGATTCTGCAGATCGGGTGCGACCTCGATCCGCCCTATGTAGTAGATGCCGTCGTCACGGGGTTCCGCGGCGATCGCGCCGGCCCGCTCGCCGTCGACGATGACGATCTCGAACCGGGCCGGGTCGAAGGACCGGCGGTGGAAGCCGCGTTGGACGTCATCGTCCCAAGGGCCCCAGGTCGCCTCGATGACGTCGCCCAGCGCCTGCCGGTTGAGCTGGTACACGAACTCGTCGTCGGCCTCGGTGGCCGGCCGGATCTCGATCATCGGACCTCCAGTACCGCCTTGCCGAGGATCTTCCCGGCGGCCAGGTCGGCCAGTGCCGTCGCACCGCCGGCCAGCGGGTACCGGGCGGCGACCGGCGGGCGGACCGTGCCGGCCGACACCATCGCGTCGAGCGCGGTCGCGGTCTCGGCGAACAGGCCGAGCTCACCCGCGAGCAACGCACCCCAGGCGACGCCGACCGCACTGACGTTGCGCAGCAGCAGACGGTTCACCTTCAGCTCTGGGATGCCGCCGCCGGCGAACCCGATGACCAGGATCCGGCCTTCCGGCGCGAGGCAGCGCAGGCCCTCGGCGAACGCGTCGCCCCCGACCGGATCGACCACCACGTCCACACCTCGGCCCGCGGTCAGCTCTTTGACCTGGTTGCGCCAGCCCTCGCCGGCGTCGACCACCTCATCCGCACCGAGTCCGCGGAGCAGGTCGTCGGTGCCGGACCGGCGTACAACTGCGATCACCCTGGCGCCGAGGCCCTTGGCAACCTGGATCGAAGCGGTGCCGACACCGCCGGCCGCACCGAGGACGGCCACCGTCTCGCCTGGCAGCAGCCGCCCGCGGCGGTGCAGGGCGAAGTGCGCTGTGTGGTAGTTCATGACCAGCGCGGCACCTGCGGCGAAGTCCAGTTCGGCCGGCAGTGGTGCGACCAGTGCGGCGGGTACGGCGACCTGCTCGGCGAATCCGCCCATCAGGGTGGCGGCCACGACCTTGTCGCCCGGCTTGAACGCCGAACCGTCCGGGACCGCGGCAACCACACCCGCCACCTCGGTGCCCGGCGTGAACGGCGGGTCCGGCCTGTATTGGTACTCACCACGCGACAGCAGCAGGTCCGGGAACGTCACTCCCGCGGCCTGGACGTCGATGAGCACATTCCCGCCGGCCTCCGGCGCCGGGACATCGGCCAGCCGCATCCCCGCGGGACCGATGACCTTCTGGACCTGCAGTGCTCTCATCGCGACCTCCTAGGGCCAGACGGGTCTCACGGGCAGAAGCATCACAGATCGCGGACTTACACTCCTTTCTCGTGGACGTGTCCGGAGGTTCGCGGGGCAGTCGCTGGCCGGTGATCGCGGCCTTCGCGCTGGTCGGTGCCGCCACCCAGGTGCTATGGCTGACGTTCGCGCCGGTCACCACCGTCGCCGCCGTGCACTACGGGGTGTCGGAGAACGCGATCGGCTGGCTCGCGAACGTCTTCCCGCTGGTGTACGTCGTGCTGGCGATTCCGGCGGGCCTGTTCCTCGACCGCTGGTTCCGGGCCGCGCTGATCACGGGCGCCGTACTCACCGCCGCCGGGGGTTTGTTGCGGCTGGTCGGCGACGACTACATGTGGCTGCTGGCCGGGCAGACCGTCGTCGCGATCGGCCAGCCGCTGGTGCTGAACGCGATCACCGGCATCACCGGCCGGTACCTGACCGAGAAGGACCGCCCAGCCGGTATCGCGGTTGGGACGGCCAGCACGTTCGCGGGCATGGTCGCGGCCTTCGTGCTCGGGGCCTTGCTACCCAACGCCGACCAGCTCCGCACGCTGAACGCGATCGGAGCCTGGTACGCCGTGATCGCCGCACTGGTCCTCGTGGTCGCTCTGCGCAGGCCGGGTGAGCAGCGTCATGCGGCGCCACCGGCGGGGCTGGCCGCGTTGCGATCGGCCTGGGGTGATCCGTTCATCCGGCGATTGTGCGCGCTGGT
>JBKPSJ010000213.1:0-4213 GCA_046765875.1 Actinomycetota bacterium | reverse complement strand
GCCGCGGCCATCGCACTCAACGGCCCGGACCAGGGACTCGACACCCTCGGCGGCCAGGTCGCCTTCCAGGTCGGCGCACTCGGAATGGTCGTGGTTGCGCTGATGAGCATGTTCACGGTGGGGCGCGAGACCCGCGCGGAGGAGGAAGCCGGCCGCCTCGAGTTGGTACGCGCCATGCCGATCGGCCACCACGCGCCTACCGCCGCTGCACTGATCATCGGGGCCGGCATGAACCTGGCAGTCGGCGCCCTCGTGACCGCCGGCCTGCTGAGCCTGAGCCTGCCCACGGTCGGCTCCATCGTCTTCGGCGTCTCGTTCTGCGCGCTGGGCTTCGTGTTCGAATCCGTCGCTGCTGTGGCGGCGCAGGTCACGGAGAACACTCGAGTCGCGTACGGCAGCACCGGCGCCGTGATCGGGGCGGCGTTCGTGCTGCGGGCCGCGGGCGACATCGGCGACGGCACGCTGTCGTGGTTCTCGCCCATCGGATGGGCGCAGAAGACCCGGCCTTTCGCCGGCGAGCGGTGGTGGCCCCTGCTCATCCCGGCCGGGTTCACCATCGGGCTGCTGGCCGTCGCCGGCGCGCTCGCCGCCCGGCGTGACATGGGCGCCGGCCTGGTACCACCGCGTCCCGGTCCCCGGGTTGCGGCACCCGGCTTGGGACGGCCATTCGGCTTAGCTCTGCGCCTCCAGCGCGGCAGCCTGATCGGCTGGACCCTCGGCCTGTTCCTCACCGGCGCCGCGTACGGCTGGGTCGCCAACGACGTCGAGGCCCTTGTAGGCGACAACGAAACACTGCGGGAGGTGATCGCCCGGGCCGGCGGCGCCAGCCTTACCGACTCCTACCTGTCCACCTCGCTGCTCATGATGGCCCTGATCGCCACCGGCTACGCCCTCCAGTCCGCCCTGCGGCTACGCAGCGAGGAGACCGGGCTGCGAGCCGAACCCATCCTCGCCACCCCCGTCTCCCGCCGCCATTGGGCCGCCAGCCACCTCGCCGTAGCGCTGGCCGGCAGCGTAGCCGTGCTCGCCGCCGCCGGCCTGGGCGTCGGGCTCACGTATGGGATCGTCAGCGAGGATCTGGGCCAGGTACCCCGTCTGGTCGGCGCCGCGCTCGCCTACACGCCGGCGCTGTGGCTGCTCGTCGGGCTCGCCGTCGCCCTGTTCGGGCTCCTACCCCGGATGGCCACCGCCGCATGGGCGGCCTTCGCCGGCTTTCTCGTCGTCGGGCTTCTCGGCGAGGTCCTCAAGTTCCCGGTCTGGGTGAACGACCTCTCGCCGTTCCAGCACATCCCACAACTCCCCGCCGCCCACCTGACAATCGCCCCCCTGGTGGTCCTGGCAGCGACCGCCGCCGCCCTGACGGCGGCCGGCCTCACAGCCTTCCGACAGCGCGACGTGGGGTAGCCGCCACCGCAGAAGGGGGTCACTGACAGCTAGTTACTTCGACCTGAAAAGGTCGGCGCGTGGCGGTCCGCGGCGGGCGCCGGATGATCGAGGGGATGGCCTCGACCCCTTGGGCTAGAAGGGATCGAGGCCATCGTGTTTCGTACCGTAGGTGAGCAGCCGTCGTTGTTCGAGTCGGTGCTGCCGGAGAGGAGCTGCTACGGCTCCGCCGACGAAGAGCAGGAAGGCCATCCACCAGCCTCGAGTCAGGACTGGCAAGACTGGCAAGAGGAGTGGCGCCGCGACCTCGGTCTTGTCGCGCGGGCCGGCCGGCTCACCACCCCATGGGCACCACGTCCGGTGTTACCTCGGCCGTCCGACGCGCTGGCCCTGCGGCACTGGTACCGCGCCGTCGCCACCGCCAGCTGGTGTCACAGCGGGCAGACCCTTGCCCTGGTCACCAACGCCGTCGAGAGCGACTGGAAGCAGGCCACACTCCCAGCGGCTCGCCGCAGCGCCCGCACCTGGGAAAGCGTGGGCACCGCGTTCACCGATGCCGCCATGTACTGGCTTCCCTCCGACCACACCGCCGCCCACGCCGACAGCGAACCGCTCGACTCCGACGCCGCGCTCGACCTGCGGCTACCCTACGACGCGGTCTTCCTCGCCTTCGCCGACCCGATCCTGCTGCCACCGATCGACAACACCCCGGCAGCGGCGAGCACTACCAGCGGATCCGCCGCTCGGCCGCCGCACGGCCCGGGCCGGACACCGATCCCGCAGCCTGACCTGGCGCGCGGTGATGGAGAACAACATCACCTGCTCGTCGCAGGAAGTGCCCGCAGTGGCGAACCGCAGATTTGGCTAACGGTTCTACTCGTCGCGGATGCGGTTCTCCTCCAGGTGTTCGGCTACCAGGCCTGGCATTCTCGATACGTCGGCGACTGGGTACAGCGTCAGCCTCGCAATCTTGGTCGGCGTCGGGGTCGTGGCCGCGTTCATCGACATGCCGTGGCTGATGGTGCCCGCCGTCATCGGCATCTTCGCCCTTGGTCTCCTCGGGACGGTCGCCTGGCACAGGGGCCGCAAGGCCGAGCACGCGCAACCCGGCCAGCCGCCCGACCATTAGCCTAGGCGACCGCGCGGGACTGCATATTGCTAGAACGTGTAGCCCGGAGCATGCGCCGCGCACGGCGTCGACGGTGCCTCGGGCTCCTCATGCTCGATCTCGTACGCACACTCCCCGCAGGCCTCGCCGGGCATGTGCTCCCGCCAGTCATGACCACACGTCGGGTAATCGCCGTAGTACGCGCGACGTGCCCGGCGCGCCCGGTAGTCAGCCCACACGGCGCCAAGCGACTTGGCAGGATTCACCGGCCCAGCGAACCACAAGCCGAGCACGGTCGTTACGAGTGCCAAGGGCACAGGGATCGTGGCGCCAGGCGGCATCTCACCGTCAGGCGCGCGATAGGCGACTTGCGGCTACCGCGGCCCCGGGAAGCCCCGGACAGCACGGAACGGCCGTCAGCACCCCCAGCCACTGAGCATGATCGGCGCTCAGGATCCAGGGTCGTGCTGCAGTCGGCCGGGGATCGGACGGACTCGTCATGAGTAGCTCAACCCCATCAGCGCTCGACCGCACCTCGCTGACCTTGGTCTGGTACCTCCAGGGCACGGGGCAACAATGGCAACGAGCCTCCGATGCCGCACCGAGAGCCGCGCAAAATGCCCCTTAGTCCCGACGAGCTGGCAGAGCCCGCACCCGACCTCATGTAGCTGCCCAACAAGCTGCACGGCGATGAGATCCGGACTGCTGGCGGCACGACATTCGAGCCACGGCAGCCGTACGAGTGGCTCCGCAGCGACCAGGTCGAGGAAGTCATCCGACGCTTACCGGCGATCGAGCTACTGCTCGTCGATGACACCGCCGGCTACCCACCCCAGGTCTACCGGATCACAGGCCTGGCCTGGACCGCCTGGACTCGACGTCTGTCCGGCCTCTACCGTGCCAACGACGAACGGCCTGACCCTCGAATCGGCTGGAGCCTCGACGCGTACAGGTGGACGACAGCGCACGGCCGCCAGGCCCTGGTGTTCCGCTTCAACTGCTAGATGGCCGCCCAGTCCTCGGCCAGTCGTGCCCAGGCGCGCACCACGCTGGTGCCGCGACCAGGATCGCGGTTCGTGGCCGTCCTTCAGCTTGACGGCCGGGTGGGCCACCAAGCGATGGGCATTCGGTCGTCGCGAGCGGCGCGCGACCAGTGCTCAGGCGTTGAAGACACCGAGCGCGAGGCCGAGCGCTCCGACCAACGCCACGAGCACGGCAGCTACCTTCTCGCCCAATGGCAACGGTGCGTCTTCTCGCCAGTAGGTCTTGTCCTGCATCCACGTGAAGGTCACTCCTCGCAGGGCGGCCAGCCAGATCAACAGCGATGCAGCGACACCGCCGACCAGGCCGATGACCAGTGCCGTGTCCGCCGGTCGGCCGGTCGTCGCGATCCACGTAGCCCCAAGCCGTCCAGACGCAGTCACGAGCACGAAGCGACGACGGACTCGGGCAATCGCGGCAGTGACACCGACGCTCACCGGTCAGGCGATGTACAGCCCGATCAGGACCCGAACGCGTCATGCGGCTGATTGAAGCACTTCGTGCAACGTCGTGCGGTAGCTGGTCCACACCGAAGGGAAGGCACTCGTCGCGATGCCGAATAGCCACAGCGCCACCACAGGAAGCGACCTGTCGACGACGCTCGAAAACGAGGCCATAGCGACGCTTGAAAACGAGGCCACCCAGACAGATTGGATGGGTGATCTCAGTGGAGGATTGGGC
>JBKPSJ010000212.1:0-4137 GCA_046765875.1 Actinomycetota bacterium | reverse complement strand
GTGGCGATCGGCGCCTCGGCCGCCGGCGCCCGCACCTACACCGCGACGGCAAGTCAGGGTCTGCTCTATATGGCCGAGGCCCTCTACAACGCCTCCGGGCTCGGCCTGCCGATCGTGATGACGGTTGCCAACCGGGCCATCGGAGCGCCGATCAACATCTGGAACGACCACAGCGATGCCATGTCGCAGCGCGATTCCGGCTGGATCCAGTTGTACGCCGAGACCTATCAGGAGGCGGTCGACCTCCACATCCAGGCGTACCGGATCGCCGAGGAGCTCTCGATCCCGGTGATGGTGTGCATGGACGGTTTCGTTCTCACCCATGCCGTCGAGGAGCTCGACGTGCCGGGCGCGGACAAGGTGGACGCGTTCCTGCCGTCGTACGTACCACGTCAGGTGCTCGACCCCGCCGACCCGATGTCCATCGGTGCGATGGTCGGGCAGCGCTCGGCTCGGTGCTCGGGACGATCAAGGACACGGTCGACGAGTTGCGCGAATCCGGGGTACGCATCGGCGCCGTCGGTATCACCTCGTTCCGGCCGTTCCCGCTCGACGCGGTGCGGGCCGCGCTACGCGGCGCGCGGCGGGTTGTCGTCCTCGAACGCGCGCTGGCCGTCGGCATCGGCGGCATCGTCTCGGCGAACGTCGGCACCGCGCTGTCCGGGATATCGCTGGCCGGCTACACCGTCATCGCGGGTCTGGGCGGCCGGCCGGTCACCAAGGCCTCGCTGCACCGGCTGTTCGACGACGCGATCGCCGACCGGCTGGCACCGCTGACCTTCCTCGACCTCAAGACAGACGTCGTCGAGCGCGAGTTGAGCCGTACGCGGTAGGCCCGGCGGTCCGGGCCGGCCGCGGAGAACCTGCTGCGCGACCTCGACAAGATCCGGGCCAGGTGATCGCCATGACCGAACAGCGGATCAGGTTCTACCAGACCGGCAGCTTCGTTGTCGGCAACCGGCTGCTCGACCCCGAGCAGCGCACCGTACAGGCCGATACGCGCCGTACGAACTCCTTGAACTCCGGGCACCGGGCCTGCCAGGGCTGCGGCGAGGCTCTCGGTGCCCGGTACGCACTCGACGCGGTGATGCGTGCCACCGGCAACAACATGGTCGCCGTCAACTCGACCGGATGCCTGGAGGTGTTCTCGACGCCGTACCCGGAGACCTCTTGGCGGGTCCCGTGGCTGCACTCGCTGTTCGGGAACGCCGCGGCCGTGTCGACCGGTGTGGCCGCGGCGCTCAAGGCCAAGGGCCGTACCGACGTCCGGGTCGTCGGCCAGGGTGGCGACGGCGGCACCGTCGACATCGGACTCGCGTGCCTGTCGGGCATGTTCGAGCGCAATGACGACGTGCTGTTCATCTGCTACGACAACGGCGGCTACATGAACACCGGCGTCCAGCGCTCCGGTGCCACTCCGCCAGGTGCCGCGACGACCACCACCCCGGCGGTAGGGCCGGATCCGGGCGCCTCGTTCGGGCAGGGCAAGAGCCTGCCGCTGATCGCGATGGCACACCGGATCCCCTACGTCGCCACCGCCACCGTGGCCGATCTGCGCGACCTGGAGGCAAAGGCGACCAAGGCGATGGAGTTCCACGGCGCCCGGTACCTGCACGTCCTGGTGCCCTGCCCGCTGGGATGGCGGCTGCCCGCGGACCAGACCATCCGGATCGCCCGCCTCGCCACCGAGACCGGCATCTTCCCCGTCTTCGAGGCCGAGGCCGGCGAGGTCACGAACGTGTCCAAGATCCGCAAGAGGTTGCCGGTGACGGCCTACCTGCAGCCGCAGGGACGGTACGCCCACCTGTTCGGCGACCAGCCACGCGAGGACCTGATCGCACGGATCCAGGCCGATGCCGACCGCGACATCCGCACCTTCGGCCTGGCCGACCCCGAGGAGCAGTAGATGTCCGACTCACGCCCATTCGCCATCACCCTCGGCGTCGGCTCCAGCCTTGCCAACAAGACCGGTGCCTGGCGCACCGAGCGGCCCGTGTACGTCGACCGGCTGCCGCCCTGCAACGACGCCTGCCCGGCCGGCGAGAACGTGCAGCAATGGCTGTACCACACCGAGGAGGCGTCGTACGAAGACGCCTGGCGCCAGATCATGGCCGACAACCCGTTCCCCGCGGTGATGGGGCGGATCTGCTACCGCCCCTGCGAGACCGCCTGCAACCGCGCCACCCTGGACGAGGCGGTCGGGATCAACTCCGTCGAGCGCTTCCTCGGCGACGAGGCGATCAAGCGCGGCTGGACCGTCCCGGTGACCGCCGAGCCGTCCGGCAGGCACGTCCTCGTGGTCGGTGCCGGGCCGTCCGGGCTGTCGGCGGCGTACCACTTGCGCCTGCTCGGACACAACGTCACGGTCCGCGACTCGGCCGACGCCGCGGGCGGGATGATGCGCTACGGCATCCCGGCCTACCGGCTCCCCCGCGACGTCGTCGACGCAGAGATCCAGCGGATCGCCGACATGGGCGTGACGATCGAGCTCGGCACCACGGTGACCGATGTCACCGGCCTGCTCGACCAGTTCGACGCTGAGTTCGACGCCGTCTTCCTCGCCGTCGGTGCGCACGTCGGCCGGCGGGCCGACATCCCCGCCGGCGACACCGCGCGGATCATGGACGCCGTCTCGGTCCTCGCCGACGTCGAGCACGGTCAGGCGCCGCTGCTCGGCCGCCGGGTCGCGGTCTACGGCGGCGGCAACACCGCGATGGACGTCGCCCGTACCGCCCGGCGGCTCGGAGCCACCGATGCCGTGGTCGTGTACCGGCGGACCCGCGAACGGATGCCGGCGCACGACATCGAGGTCGAGGAGGCCATCGAGGAGGGCGTACGCATGCGATGGCTGTCGACGATCACGTACGCCGGTGATGACCGCATCACGATCGAGAAGATGCGCCTCGACGACAGCGGCTTCCCACAGCCGACCGGAGAATTCGAGGAGCTCGCGGCCGACAGCGTCGTCCTGGCCCCTCGGACAGCTGTCCGACCTCGAACTGGTCGACGGGCTGCCCGGTGTCGAGATCGCGGACGGCGTCGTACGGGTCGGCCCCGACCTGATGACCGGGCATCCCGGCGTCTTCGCAGGCGGCGACATGGTGCCGTCCCAGCGCACCGCGACGGTCGCCATCGGCCACGGCAAGAAGGCGGCCCGGCACATCGACGCCTGGCTGCGCGGCACCGGCCACCAGCACCCGGCACGGCCCGAGCTCGCCACGTACGACCGGCTCAACACCTGGTACTACTCCGATGCGCCGGCCACCGTCCGGCCGAAGCTAGAGCAGGCCCGCCGGATCACGACGTTCGACGAGGTCACCGGCGGACTCACCGAAGAGACGGCACTGTTCGAGGCACGCCGGTGCATGTCCTGCGGCAACTGCCTCGAGTGCGACAACTGCTTCGGCATCTGCCCGGACAACGCCGTGATCAAGCTGGGTCCCGGCAACAGGTACGAGATCGACCTGGACTTCTGCAAAGGCTGTGGCCTGTGCGCGGCCGAATGCCCGGTCGGCGCGATCGACATGGTCCCCGAACGAACATGACCGACCCTCACCGCGCGACGAGCACGGGACAGGCCGCACTCGCGACGCAGCGGCTCGTAACGTCACGCCCGTGCCCGAGCACCAGCAGGCAACCGTCCCGGCTGTGCCGGATCAGCACGTCGGCCGGACGACCGGTGGTGACGAACCTCCGCACCCGGACCACGGGAGGGCATCGACTGAGCTCGGCACCGACCATCTCGCAGCCCCAGGCCAGCAGGTCGTGCTCATCGCACCCGCACAGCGCGTCGCGGGCCGAGTCGGCGTACGCGACGTAGACCACGCGCAGTTCGGCGCGCCGTAGCGCGGCCTCTCGTACGGCGACCGCCAGCGCCCGGCGGGCCTGCGGCGTGCCGTTCACGCCCACGACCACCGGTGCGTCCGCACTCGGCTCATGGTCGGCGCGAACAATCGCGACCGGACAACGGGCGTCTTCCAGCAACGCCTGAACGACGCCCTCGGCGTGGGGACCGACGACCACGAGGGTGGCGGACCGGGACTGTGCGACCAGTTCGTCGGCCGCACAGCCCGGCAGCCATACGTGCCGTACCTCGTCCCCGGCCGTCGCGGCGACGAGGGATACGAGCGTCTCCCG
>JBKPSJ010000211.1:0-6057 GCA_046765875.1 Actinomycetota bacterium | reverse complement strand
CCCCTGGCATGTCCCCTCCCGGTATGCCGCCAGCAGGGGCTGTCAGATGGTTTGCGCCAGCCCCTGCCGAGGGGGCGTCGCCACACCACTCGCCGACTAGCGCCAGAAGGGCGCGATGCGTGGCGGCGTCTCCAAAGTGCTGCCCGCAAGTCGGTTGCGGACACGTTGGATCCTGGCCCTCGCCCTGCGGGGTGTCAAGATCTCCGCGGGCTTGGCCAGACACATGAGATCGGCCCCTGACGCGCGTTTGCGCTGGTCAGGGGCCGGTTTGGTGATGGTGGCGGGTGCAGGGTTCGAACCTGCGTAGGCGTACGCCGACAGATTTACAGTCTGCTCCCTTTGGCCGCTCGGGCAACCCGCCAGGGCTCTTCGTAGAGTAGCCGGGGAGACGATACAACAGACCCTGCCCCCACTCCCAATCAGATCCCGGCGGCCGGCCGAAGGTCCGGCGGAGGCTCGGGCGGAAAGGTACGGCGACAAGATGGCCTCGGAGTCCTCCTTCGACATCGTGAACAAGGTCGACCACCAGGAGGTGGACAACGCGCTCAACCAGGCGGCCAAGGAGGTCAGGCAGCGGTTCGACTTCAAGAACGTGGACGCCGGGATCAAATGGTCCGGCGAGGCTGTGGACATCCAGGCGAACACCGAGGAGCGGGCCAACGCCGTCCTGGACGTGTTCAAGGACAAGCTGGTCAAGCGGCACATCTCGCTGAAGGGGCTCGAGGCGGGCGAGCCGAAGCTGTCCGGCAAGCTGTACAAGATCACCGCCACGATCGCCGCCGGCATCACCCAGGAGAACGCGAAGAAGCTGTCCAAGCTGATCCGAGACGAGGGCCCGAAGGGGGTCAAGTCGCAGATCCAGGGCGACGAGCTGCGGGTGTCGAGCAAGAGCCGCGACGACCTGCAGGCGGTACAGCGGCTGATCAAGGAGCAGGACTACGACTTCGCCGTACAGTTCGTCAACTACCGCTGAGACCGGACAGCCCGGGGTGACGCGCTGGGCACCGCCCCGAACATCATCGCCGCCTCCTCCGCATGCTCCGGCGCGGCCACGGACGGAACAGCCGGGCGGTCATACCGGCAGGATGCAGACCGGCTTGGGCCAGGCCAGCGGCGTACCGGAAGCGCTCAGCGTGCCGTCGGACCCCAGGGCGAAGGACGTGATCGAGTCGGCGCGCTCGTTCGCTGAGTACAGAGTGGATCGATCGGCCGAGAAGGCCAGGTGGCGCGGCCACGAACCGCCGGTCGGAATCACCTGGATCTGCTCGACCCGTCGGCCCTCTTCGTGCGCCGCAAAGACCGTGATGGTGTCGTCGCCGCGGTTCGAGCCGTACAGATAGCGGCCGTCGTCGGAGATCAGGACCTCGGCCGGATAGTTCTCCCCCTGTGCGCCCTCGGCCCGGGTCGAAAGGGTGTCCAGCACGGTCAGCTCGCACACCTCGGGGTTCCACTCGCAGACCACCAGCGTCGAGTCCAGCTCGTTGATCACGTACGCCGTGAGCCAGTCCGGCTGGAACGCGATGTGCCGGGGACCGGCGCCCGGCGCCAGCGTCAGCCGGGTGCGCTCGGTCAGGTGCCCGCTGCCGAGGTCGATCTCGTACACGTACACGGAGTCGGTGCCCAGATCCGCGACGAACACGAACTCCTCGACCGGGTCACAGGCGACCATGTGCGCCTTGGGCCCGTCCTGCCGGTCCGGACGCGGGCCGGACCCAGTGTGCTGGACGACATGAACGGCCTCGCCGAGCGAGCCGTCCTCGGCGATCGGGTGCACCGCGACCGACCCCGAGCTGTAGTTCGCGCTCAGCAGGTACTCCCCGCGGGGGTGGATCTCCAGGTGGCAGGGGTCCGCGCCGTGGCTGGGCTGCCGATTCAGCTCGCGGAGGGTGCCGTCCTCCTGTACGGCGTACGCCCCGACCTCGCCCTCGGTGACCTCGTGTGTGGCGTACAGGAACCGGCCGTCCTGGGACAGCGTGAGGAACGACGGGTCGGGTACCTCGGCCACGGTGCGCAGCGTGCCGGCGCCGAGATCGGCCAGCGCGATCCCCTCGCCGCCACCCTCCTGGCTGGTGTAGCTGCCGACATACGCGGTCACGGCTTCCTCCCGAACTCGTAGTGCAGCAGTTCCTCATCGGTCTCGACCCGGACGAAGCCGGCGCGCTCCATCACCCGTTGCGAGGCCACGTTGTCCTCCTCGGTACGGGCCAGTACGACGTCGACGCCCGGCTGGTCCAGCGCCCAGCAGGTGACCGAGTGCAGCGCCTCGGTCGCGTACCCGTGCCCGCGAGCCGACCTGCACAGGTCATAGCCGACCTCGACCGAACCGGCCGACGGCGGGCCGTGCCAGCCGATCCCGCCGATCGCGATGCCGTCGTCGCTGCGGACAATGATGTACATCCCCCATTGCGGCCGATACGCGCCGGTGTCGGCGCTGGCCACGATCATCCCGGCCGCGGTCTGGGTGCCCTCGTACGGAACGCCGTCGATCCAGGTCCATCCGGCCGGCTCACCCGCGCGGAGCTGTTTGGCCACCTCGGGCCGGACCACCTGGAAGTCCAGGCGTTCGGTCGGCGCGGGTTGTGACATCAGCGGCCCCCTTGCAAGACAGCGGACTTGCATCCCATCACACATCACCGACGACCGGGAACGGTCCCCTAGCCGGTGAGGGCGAACAGGGCCGCGGGGAGGACGGAGAGTACTGCGGCGGCGCCGGCGCAGGTGCCGATGACCGCGACCGCGGGTGTCTCGACGTCGACGCTGAACGGCTCGTCGACCGGGAGCCGGAACAGCTCGGCCACCCAGCGCAGGTACACCGCCAGCCCGATCATCACGTTCACCGCCATGGTCACCGCCAGCCAGCCGAGGCCGGCGTCGACCACCGCCTGGAACGCGGCGAACTTGGTGAACAAGCCGACCAGGCCCGGCGGCAGCCCGGCCAGCACCACCAGGAAGAACACCAGCGACACCCCGACGCCCGGCTCGGTCCGAACCATCCCGCGGTAGTCGCTCAGCAGTCCCGCCGGCCGGTGTCGCTGCACCACGCCGACCGCCCCGAACGCGCCCAGCGTGACGATCGCGTACGCCGCGAGGTACGCCACAGTGGCCCGCACATCGCCGGTCGCCAGCGGCGCCAGCAGGAAGCCGATCTGGCCGATCGACGACCACGCCAGCAGCCGTACCGCCTCCACCTGTCGCAGCGCGGCGATATTGCCGACGGTCATCGTGACCGCGGACGCCAGGCCCGCCGCCACCCGCAGATCGAGCCCGACCAGGCCCTGGGTGAACAGCACCACCAGACCGGCGACACCCGCCGACTTCGAGACCACTGCGAGGAACGCCGTGACCTCGACCGGCGCACCGACGTACGTGTCCGGCAGCCAGGCATGGAACGGCACCGCGGCGATCTTGAAGCCGAACCCGACCAGCACGAACAGCCCGGCGGCGTACGCGACCCGGCGCACATCGGGATCGAGTCCGCTCAGCCGGGTCGAGATCGATGCCAGATGCAACGAGCCGGTGACGCCGTACAGGTACGAGATGCCGAACAGCATCACCGCCGTGGACAGCACCGAGACAAGGAACGCCTTGAGCGCCGCCTCGGAGCCGCGCCGGTCGCGGCGCAACGCCACCATCGCGAACGACGGCAGCGACAGCAGTTCGAGACCGATCACCAGCGTGGCCAGGTCCCGCGCGGCCGCGATCACGGTGCCGCCGCATACAGCACTCAGCAGCAGGAAGTGGTACTCCCCGACCGGGATACGCTCGTCCAGCAGCCGGTACGCCGACAGCACCACCACGCCGAGCCCGCCGGCGACGATCACCGCCCACAGCCCGATCGTCAGCGGCTCGACCACGATGCTGCACTGCTGCGGACCCTCGACGCCGGACCGGCAGAAGGCGGGCAATACGTCGTGCCGCTCGACCACCGTCACCGCGAGCGCGGCGACCAACGCGATCGCACTGCCACTGCCGGCGATCAGATGCCTGGTCCGCGCCGGCCCCTCTCCCGCCGACGCCGCCAGCACCACGATCGCGCCCAGCGCGAGGATCAGCGGTACGGCGCTCGCCTGCCAGTCGGTCGCGGTGATGGTCACAGGAACGTCCAGTGGTTGAGGAGCAATGCGGGCCACAGCCCGAGCAGGACAGTGAGCACGATCAGCGG
Source organism: Actinomycetota bacterium (assembly GCA_046765875.1). Lineage (GTDB taxonomy): Bacteria > Actinomycetota > Actinomycetes > Propionibacteriales > Kribbellaceae > DASRHY01. Next base: position 1,895 of record JBKPSJ010000211.1, on the reverse strand, counting down.
CGCCCAGCTGAGGAACTCGATCCGGCTCAGGTCGAGCACGAACTCCGAGCGCGGGTGCTCGAGCGGGTCGCCCTGACACAGGTTGCGGATGAGCCGCAGGAAGTACGCCGCGGTGAGCACGGTGCCGATGCCGGCGACGGCCATCATTGTGACGAACGTCCCCCGCGGCAGGCCCTCATGCGGGCGGTATGCGCCCATCATGGACAGCATCTCGCCCCAGAACCCGGCCAGGCCGGGCAGACCGAGACTGGCAAGGGCGGCGAACGTCAGCAGCGCGGCGATCCGCGGCAGCCGTGCGTACAGTGCCCGGCCGAGGGCTCGCAGATCGCTCGTGTCATGCCGGTCCTTGATCGCCCCGGCGAGGAAGAACAGAAGCCCCGTGATCAGCCCGTGCGCGATGTTCCCGAACAACGCGCCGCTGAGCCCCTGCGGGGTCATCGTCGCGATCCCGAGCCCGATGAAGCCCATGTGGCCGACACTGGAGTATGCGATCAGCCGTTTGACGTCGGTCTGCGCCAGGCAGGCCAGCGCGCCGGCGATGATGGCGATCGTCGAGAAGCCGGCCAGGTATGGCGCGAGCGTCAATGACGCCTCCGGCAGCACCGGCAGCAGGATCCGGATCAGCCCGTACGATCCCATCTTCAGCAGCACACCGGCCAGCAGCACCGAACCGACGGTCGGCGCCTTCGCATGTGCGTCGGGAAGCCAGATGTGCAGCGGCCAGATCGGCATCTTCACCGCGAGCCCTATCGCGATACAGCTGGCCGCCAGCAGCGGTATGCCGTGCCCGCCGCGGACCGGGTCGCTGCCCAGGGCCTCGATGTCGAACGTGCCCGACTCGTTGTGCACCAGCAGGAACCCGATCAGCATCACGGCGGAGCCGAGCACCGTCATCATGATGAAGCGATTCGCCGCCAGCCGCCGCCCGGCGCGGTCGTGGTGGTCGCCCCAGATGTCGATCACCAGCCACATCGGGATCAGCACGACCTCGAAGAAGACGAAGAACAGGATCAGGTCGAGCGCGCTGAACGTTCCGATCACACCGGTCTCGATGATCAGCAGCAGCGCGATCAGGGTCCGCATCCGGCCGGCCTGCGGCGTGATCCGCAGCGAGTACAGGCAGCACACGAACACCAGCAGCGCGGTCAGCAGGATCAGCGGTATCGAGATCGCGTCGACCCCGACGTGGAACCGCACGTCCAGCGCCGACAACCACCCGACATCGGTTTCCCACACCGGCCGCGCCTTCCCGGGCAGGCCGTCCCCGTCCGGTACACGCAATCCGGTGAACCGCCACCACATCACGGCCGCGACGACCAGGACGGCTCCCGAGACGACCGATCCGACGATCGCGGCGATCCGCTCCCCAACCGGCACCGGGAGCATCCACAGTACGATCGCAGCCAAGGTCGGCACGCCGAGCATGCACAGGAGCAACACGCTCACGCCGCGATCACCCCCGCGAGCACTGCGAGCGCGACCACACCGACCACGGCACCGGTCAGGTAGGTCTGCACGTTGCCGTTCTGCAGCCGCCGGAACCCGGCCGACGCCAGCATCCCGGCGTTGCCGGCACCCCGGACGTACCCGTCGATAACGTCGTTGTCAACGGCAACGACCACCCTCGCCAGCGCACGAACCGGCCGTACCACCGCGGCCTGGTAGAACGCGTCGAACCCGAACTCGCGCTCGAGCACCTCCGGCCGCGGGTCAGCGGCGCGCTTCCACAGCGAGTACGCCGGAACTACGCCGATCAGCAGCGCGATGACGCTGATCCCGGCGATGACGAGGTCGAGCTCACCGACGCGGACGTACCCGATCCCGATGGACACCAGCGCCAGCAGCACCAGTGGACCGAGCATCCACGGCGACCCGTCCCTCAGCGGGGCCTCGGC
>JBKPSJ010000210.1:0-8845 GCA_046765875.1 Actinomycetota bacterium | reverse complement strand
CTGTTCGCACTGCGCTTCCCGATCAGCCTGCGCGCCATCGGACTGACCATGGGCTTCGGTGCCGGCGTCGAGGCGGCTGGCCTCGACGCCGGCCGCGGCGGCGAGTTCGCCGTAGCTGCCCGTGAGTCGCAAGGAACCGGTCTCCGTGACGAGCGCCTCGCCCTCGACGCGGAGGTGAGGCCAGCCGACGGTGCCGAAACCACCGGGTACGACGCGCAGTTGGATGCCGCCCCCGTGCCGGTACTGGGGACCCGCGAGCACCAGCTCGGCGACGCCGTGCAGGGAGCGCCGGGTGACGGTCAGTGAATGTTCGTCCATGGTTTCCGCCTCCTGTAACGCCTGGCCAGTGCCGGGCACTGAATCCTGCAGACGATCCGTGTCGCGGATGGCGGGAGGCGTTACATGACAGGGAACTGGCCAGCGAACTCGCAAGACCACTGGCATCGGGTGGACGAGGTCGACGTACCGGCGGACGGGCGGGTGCGCAGCGTTGTCGTGGACGGTCGAAGTATCGCGATGGCGCGGTGCGGGGAGCGGCTGGGCGCGTTGGAGAATCGTTGCCCCCATCAGGGCGGTCCGCTGGGTGAGGGGTCGATCGAGAAAGGCCTGCTGCGCTGCCCGTGGCACGGCTCTGACTACGACCCGATCACCGGCCGGCCACCGGAAGGCTTCTCCGACGCTGTGACCTCGTACCCGGTCGACGAACGGCCGGACGGCGTCTACGTGCAGTTGCCCGAACCGCCGTCACCGGCGCGGACCGTCGCCGACGTGCTGGTCGAGACCCTGGTGGCCCACGGCATCAGTCACGTGTTCGGCATGGTCGGCCATTCCAATCTTGGTTTCGCCGAGGCGCTGCGGCGGGCCGAGGAGCGCGGTGAGCTGGTCTACATCGGCATCCGGCACGAGGGCGCAGCCGCGTTCGCCGCGAGCGCTTACGGCAAGCTGACGGGCCGGCCGGCGGCCTGCTTCGCGATCGCGGGGCCCGGATCGACCAATCTGCTGACCGGGTTGTACGACGCCAAGCTCGACCAGTCACCGGTCGTGGCCATCTCCGGGCAGGTGCGGTCCAAGGTCCTCGGCCGCGGCGCGTTCCAGGATCTCGACCTGACCGCGGTCTTCAAGGACGTCGCGGTCTCCAGTACGGCGGTCCAGGCCGGCAGCGACCACGCCGAACTCGCCGCGCTGGCGGTCAAACACGCGATCGACGATCGAGGCGTCGCCCATTTGGTGTTGCCCGACGAGGTCCAGCTGCTCGCGTCCGACGCGGCGTCCAAGGGTCCGGCCGGACGGCTGTCGCGGCGCCGGATCGTGCCCGACCAGGACACGCTGAGCCGCGCGGCCGCGCAGATCCGCGACGCTCGTCGGCCGGTGATGATCGTGGGTCACGGCGCGCGCGGTGCCGAGGACCAGGTCCGTGACCTTGCCGAACGCCTGAATTCGCCCGTGCTGACGACGTTCAAGGCCAAGGGGCTGGTACCGGACACGCACCCGCTCGGCGCCGGGGTGCTCGGCCGCAGCGGGACGCCGGTGGCGAGCTGGCTGATGAACGAGTCGGACCTGCTGATCGTGGTCGGCGCGTCGTTCTCCAACCACACCGGCATCGCCGCCTACAAGCCGATCGTGCAGATCGACGACGACCATGCCGCGATCGGCCGCTTCGACGCCGTCACCGTCGACGTCCTCGGTGACGCCGGTCGCGCCCTCACCGCACTGACCGGCATGCTCACCGACACCAAGGCCGAGGATCAGCGCCCCGACGTCGCCGAACGGTGGGCGATCTGGCGGGCAGAGAAGGCCCGCAGGGTCAACGACGACCGCGGTCACGGCGTCTCGGCGGCCGCCGTCTTCGACGCGCTGTCCAACCATCTGCCAGCCGATGCGGTGCTGACCGTCGATGTCGGCAACCACGCCTACTCGCTGGGCCGTTACCTGGAGTCGAAGGGCCAACCGGTGCTGATGTCGGGCTACCTCGGCTCGATCGGATTCGGCTACCCGGCCGCACTCGGCGCCTGGGCCGCCGCCCCGGACCGGCCGATCGTGGCGGTCACCGGCGACGGCGGCTTCGCACAGTACGCCGCCGAGCTGACAACCGCGGTCAAGTACGGCATCCCGGTCAAGCACGTCCTGCTCGACAACCACTCCCTCGGCAAGATCAGTAAGGAACAACTCGCCGCCGACTACCCCGTCTGGCACACATCGCTGCACAACCCGGACTGGGCCTCGTACGCAGAACTGTGCGGCGCGACCGGGGTCCGCGCGACCCGCCGAGACGAGCTCGACGACGCGATGACCGCACTGTTCGCCGCCACCGGACCGGCCCTGCTCTGCGTCGAGCAGGACGCCGAGCTGCTCTGACCGGCTTTCATACCCTTTCATACCTAGGAGAACCTGCAAATGCCCGACTACGACGACCTCCGCGCGCTATTCATCAACTGCACATTGAAGCGCTCGCCGGAGCGCAGCAACACCGAAGGCCTGGTCGACGTCAGCCGCCAGATCATGGACAAGCAGGGCGTCGAGGTCGAGGTGCTCCGGGCCGTCGACCACGACATTGCCACCGGGGTTTGGCCGGACATGACCGAGCACGGCTGGGAGACCGACGCCTGGCCGGCCATCCAGGAGAAGGTGATGGCGGCCGACATCCTGGTCATCGCCGGACCGATCTGGCTCGGCGACAACAGCTCGGTGACCAAGCAGGTGATCGAGCGGCTGTACGGCAACTCGTCGATCTTGAACGAACACGGGCAGTACGCCTACTACGGCCGAGTCGGCGGCTGCCTGATCACCGGCAACGAGGACGGCGTCAAACACTGCGCCATGAACATCCTGTACTCGCTGCAGCACCTCGGCTACACGATCCCGCCACAGGCCGACGCCGGATGGATCGGCGAGGCCGGGCCCGGACCGTCGTACCTGGACGAGGGCTCCGGCGGCCCGGAAAACGACTTCACCAACCGCAACACCACGTTCATGACCTGGAACCTGCTGCACCTGGCCCGGATGCTGAAGGACGCCGGCGGTGTGCCGGCACACGGCAACCAGCGGTCGCAGTGGGACGCCGGCTGCCGTTTCGACTTCGAGAACCCGGAGTACCGCTGACCGTGCTGCTGACTCTTCGGTTGTACCGTCGGCTTGTGGGGGTGGTTGTGCCGGCCGACGACGTCCTCGTCGCCGCTCTGCGGGCCGGGGACGAGGAGACCTTCGCCTGGCTGCTGAACGGCTGGTCCGGGTCGATGTTGCGGCTCGCCCGGTCGCTGGAACAGCGCGCTCAATCGTCCGCCGGCTCCGGGATGGGCTCGAGCATTTCGACTCCGGGGACGGACCGGCTGCGGCCGAGTGTCGCTAGTGTCACCAGTGCGCCCGCGGCTGCCAGCGCGATGCAGGCCGCGAAGCCGCTCTGGAAGCCCTCGGTGAGTGCGAGCGTCTGTTCGCCGCCGGCAGCGATCACATCGGTCGTCCGGGTGACCGCGACGGTCGAGACGATGGCCGTGCCGAGCGCGGCGCCGATCTGGAACGACGTGTTGTTGAGACCCGAGGCGAGTCCCGCCTGGTGCTCGGGCACGCCGGCGAGCGCGGCGATCGAGACAGTCACGAACGTGAATCCGACGCCCGTACCGCACAGCAGCAGGCCGAGGAAGACGTCGCCGAAGTAGGTGCCGTCGACCGAGACCTGGGTCAGGTAGAGGCAGCCGAGCCCGAGCAGGAGCAGGCCGGTCAGGGCCACCGGGCGGAACCCCGGTCTTGAGCACCAGCCCCTGGCCGGTGATGGCGCCGGCCGCGGCGCCGACCGGGAGACGATCGAGGTGAGGCCGAACCCAACCGGCGAGTAGCCGAGCACCTGCTGGGAGTAGAGGGTGAGCAGGAACGGCATCCCGAACGCGACCGTCGAGAAGAGGAGCATCACTGCGTTCGCCCCCGCGAGCGTACGCGAGCGCAGGAACCGCAGCGGCAGCAGCGGGGACGTGGTGCGGGTCTCGATGAGGGCGAACAGTGCCATCAGTACCGCCGAGCCGGTGAGCAGGGCGACAGTTCGGACGTCGCTCCACCCGACCTGGGGTGCATCGACGAGGGCGTAGACGAGCAGGCCGAGCGAGGCGGTGACCGTCAGCGCGCCTAACGGGTCGTAGCCGTGCCGGGCGGCGCTACCGCGGCTCTCGCGCAGCAGGCGGGGCGCGAGCAGCAGCGCGACCGTGCCGATCGGAACGTTGAGGAAGAAGATCCACGACCAGCTGAAGTCGGTCAGCGGCCCGCCGATCAGCCAGCCGGCGGTGCCGCCGATCCCGCCGAGCGAGCCCAGATGCCCAGCGCCTTGCTGCGCGCCTGGTTCGCCACGCATCACGAAGAGACCGGGTGGGGGCGCGCACTGTTCGACCCAACTGTCGGTGCTGCCCTCGCTCTCGTGCATGACGACCCCGCGCGCCCTTGGACCCTTGACGCTCTCGCTCGCGCTGTGGGCATGCCCCGGGCCACGTTCAGCCGCCGGCTCACCGCACTGACAGGCTAGTCGCCGATGGCCTACGTCACCGCCTGGCGGATGGCCCTTGCTGCCCGCATGCTCCGCGAAGAACCGGCCACGCTGCGCCAGATCGCCCAGCGCGTCGGCTACGCGTCCGAGTTCGCGTTCGCCCGCGCCTTCAAGCGCACGACCGGTCAAGCCCCCGGCCAGTACCGCCAGCACGCCCAAGCCACCGACTAACCTGGGCGTCTCGCGGACCGGTCGTAATGGAGGCCCGCGGGCGGCGATGTCCGCCCCCGACGAGTCCCGCCCACTGACCTGTCGCGGCGGAGTTCGACGTGTTCTGCGGCATCGACGTCGTCCGCGAGACCTGCCACGCGGTTGCGCTGGATCACCGCGGTCGGCGGCTCATCGATCGTGCGCTGCCCAACGCCGAGCCCGACCTGGTCGGGCTCGGCGTTGGCTCTCAAGGGCGCATAAACGCGTGCAGATGGTGCTCGATCAGTTCGCCTCGATCTGCATGATCTGCGCGGGTGTGGCTGTGGAGGTCGGCGGCCGCGCAGGGCGCGATGCATGCGGATCACAGGTGTACCGCTCGATGAGGGAGCGTTGTACGCCGGCGTCGGTGACGCTATTCGTCAGTGGCGGAGGTTGCGTCTGGCGGACTTGAAGGGTCCGGATCGGATCCGCCGGAGGCTCTGGCCGAGGATCTGTGGTGGTCGGGTCGCGTCGAGGAAGCGATCGCCGCATGGGAGCTGGCGGCGAATGCAGCGGGTGACGGCGGCGACACTGAGACCGCGCGTCGGCCGTGCGCGTGGTTCGCGCGCGAGTGCCAGGCTCTCGGTAACATTGTCGCCGCGGCGGGATGGCTGGCAAGCGCGGAGTTGCTCGCGACAGCGGCGTCTGACCGGTGGCTCGAGCTGGCGCGAGCAGTCGCCGACCCCGCGCCGAAAGGTCAGGCACTCCATGCGCGCGATGCCGTGGAGACCGCGCGTGCCGTCGGCGACCGTTATCTGGAGATCGTCGGTCTGACGCGTCTGGGTCTGGCGCGCATCCGTCAGGGCGAGTTCGGTGAGGGCCTGGGCTGCTTCGACGTCGCGATGGCGGTCGCGACGTCCGGTGCGACCGCGCGGCTGCGGATGGTCAGCGAGGCGTGCTGCGATCTGGTCCTCGCCACGGAACTGACCGGGGATGTGCAGCGACTGGGTCGTTGGATAAGCGCCGTGGAGGGGTTTGTCGAAAGGCGCGGGTATCCCGCGATCATGGGATTCTGCGCGACCTGTGCGGAGACCGAAGCGATCCAGGGTGACTTCGGTGGCGCGGAGCAGCAGCTTCGCGCAGCGGTCGTCGGTCTACATGAGACCGGGCATGCGGCCCGGTGTGTTCCACCGGCAGCGAAGCTGGCCGAGTTACTCGTGCTTCAAGGGCGCCTCGAGGAAGCAGAGTCCGTCCTCGGAGTCGATGAGGACGCCGAGACGTTGCTTGCGCGCGCCCGGTTGGCACTTGCCCGCGGCGAGGCCGGGGTCGCGGCCTCGTGCGCCAGTCGGGTCGGCCGCCGGATCGCCGGTGACGTGCTGATGCGGATCTCCGCGCTGGCGGTGCTGGCCGAATCGCTGCTCGCCCGAGACGACATCGCTGCGGCCTCCGATGCGCTCGACCGGCTTCGACGGCTCGTCGACACCACCGACCGTGCGCGCGCCCGCGCTCGCGCCGAGATCACCGCGGCGCATCTGAGGCTGGCCGGTTCCGAGCGGGGGCTGGCCACCTAGCACTTCGAGGCCGCGCTCGACGAACTCGCAGGCGTGCACGGCTCGGTGGAAGGAGCCGAGGCACATCTGGGGCTGGCACGACTCGCCGCGCCGACGGCCCCCGACGTCGCCCGCGCCGAGGGTCGCGCCGCGCTTGCAGCCTTCGAAGCCGTGGGCGCGGCCAGCGGAGCCCACGCGGCCGCAGCCCTCTTGCGCAGCCTGGGCGACAGAAGCCGCGTCGGGACCAAGGGTGTCGGCGAGCTCACACAGCGAGAATGGCAGGTGATCCGGCTTGTCGCCCAGGGCCTGACCAACGCCGAGATCGGACAGCGCCTGTTCATCAGCCCCAAGACCGGCGGCAATCACGTGAGCAGCATCCTGACAAGGCTCGGACTCCGCAGCCGCGCCGAGGCCGCCCGCTACGCCACCCTGCACCCCACCCGAAACTGAGGGAGTTGCAGGGGTCACTGCGGCGGCCGCGTCGAGGGACGACCACCCAGCTATGCAGACAATGAGCTTGCCGGCATTCGGCTGCGTTGCCTGCCCCGTCGTCAGGCGCGCCGAGGGTCGACGATGACAGTCGACGTGATCACCTGGGTTCGTCGTCGATTGCCCGTGGGTGCAGGTGGTCGGGTGCGCCAGATCGGCTGGCGCGAGCACGACGGCCGTGGGTGAGTCGTCGCATCATCAGGCCAGCCAGCGCGACGGTCACGATCAGTGCTTCGAGCAGTAGCCAGTCCTGTCGGTAGTCGCGGGACAGTGAGGTTGGGTTGGCCCCGTGTCCCTGCCGGAGTATCAGCGGCATCGCGATCAGCGTGGTGATTCCGACGTAGAGCAGGGCTGTGCGGACCAGGGCCAGTTCCTTGCCGTCGGGACCTGATCGGGCCCAACGGGTGAGCAGGCCGCCGGCGGTCAGTGTGAGCGGGATGATGACCAGGTCGTCGGCGAGGATCGCGCCGCCGAGCCACAGCGGCAGTCGCAGCAGCGCGTCGGCACTCAGCTCGATCAGCAGCAGCCGTACGCCGTACAGGATCGTGGTGACACCCGCGATCCCGAGCAGGAGTCTGGTCACAGTACCTCCAGGTGCTGTACCCACTTGGTCTGCAGGACGCCGGGCCGGTTTGGCGCGATGATCCGTGCCGGGTAGCCGTGATCGAGATGGAGCACCGCGCCGTTGAGCCGCAGCGCCAGGAGCGTGAGAGGGTCGCGGGCGAAGGCCGGCGGCAGCTCGCTCACCCCGTAGAACCCGTTGCGCTCCAGCGACACCACGCGCAGCCGAGTGTCGTCACCAGCTCCGCACAGGCGTAGCAGGTCGCGGATCCGCACACCCTCCCAGTGCGCGTTCTGGCTCCAGCCCTCGACGCAGGCGATCGGCAGCTCCGCCGCGGCCTGCGGCAGCCCGCGCAGCTCGTCGAGCGATAGCGACAGTGGCCGCGGTCCGACGACGGTGAGCCGCCAGGTCGGTGCGCTGGCGGTAGTGATCACGCCGGCGGCCCGCGCGGTCCGATTGACCGGCAGACCCTGCGGCCCGACGCCGGGCCTTCGCGGAGCCAGGACCGCTACGTCGCCGAGCGCCGTCACCGACTGCCCGGCCACCGAGAGCCCGACCAGCGTGCCGGCGCCGGCGACGGTCAGGAACAGTCCACGCCTGGTCAACCCCGTCGTCGTGGTCGGGGAGTCCGGTGTTGCCGATGGCAACTGCCCGCCGTCGTCGTCGGGCGTTTGCCGCCAGTGCGCCACGACCAGCGGCAGCTTGACCGCCAGATGGACCAGCAGCGCACCCACAATCACCCAGGCGAGGGCGTAGTGGGTCTGCCGGAACGGGAACGGCCACGGGTACCACTGCAGCGTGTTCACGAACCCCATGAACAGTTGCAGCGCGGTGCTCGCGACCAGCACGGCGATCGATCCGCGCTCGGTCAGCCTCCGCAATGCCTCGCGAACCGGCCGGCGCGGCAATCGCGCGAACAGCCGCGGGTATACCGTCCACAACTTGGCCAGCAGCAGCGGGATCGCCACCATCCCGCAGATCACGTGCAGCCCCTGCGTGATCCGGTACGCCCACACGGGCCGGGTCGGCAACGATAACCACGCCGGGGTGTCCTGGTGGAGGTGGCCGATCAGACCGGTGAGGAAGCAGACCACGACCGCGATCCCCAGCCAGCGCCCGATCACCGTGGCGACGCGGGGGTGGTGCAGCGGTGAGCGAAACGACTCCTCGGTCGGCGGCCTCGGGAACCTCATGTCTCCACGACAGCACGGACGACCGCCGCCCAGGACGCCGAACCGATTACTGCTCGCTGACGCTCGGCGGCTGTGAGCCTTCGGAAGATCGACGCCGACAGCCTCACCACCCTCTGGGTCGCCGGAAATTTCGGGGTCAAGCTGTGCCTCGAGCGCAACGTCATTCAGGCCATGCGAGGTGGTGGGAGGATGCGGACTTCGATGGGACGTGAGGGAGCCGTAAGGGCTCGAAGGTTGCGGGCAGGGGTTGGGTGCCTAGGCTGCGGGCATGGCTCTTGTTGGGGTGATCGGCGGGTCGGGGCTGTACTCGTTGCTCGACGGGCCGGACCTGGTCGAAGTCGAGACACCGTTCGGTCGGCCTAGTGCGGCTGTCGCGGTCGGACGGATGGGCCAGGTG
>JBKPSJ010000209.1:0-5083 GCA_046765875.1 Actinomycetota bacterium | reverse complement strand
GTTCTATGACAACCGCGTGAGCCACTTGAAGAACGTCGTGGTCCTGGCACCGGCCGGCAATGACTCGACGCGGGAGCTGACGTTCCCGGCGGCTTACTCGTGGGTGGTCGGGGTCGGGGCCTTGACGGCGAACGGCCACCGACGCGCGGACTTCTCCAACTACGGCGGCTGGGTCAACGTGTATGCGCCGGGCGAGGACCTGGTCAACGCGTTCGCAGTCGGCGATTACACGTGCTTCGAGGCGCCGAACACCGGGGAACAGCGGCACTTCGAGGGGTTGACGAAGTGGAGTGGTACGTCCTTCTCGACACCACTGGTTGCCGGAATGATCGCCGCTCGGATGTCCGCGACCGGCGAGAACGCTCCCCGCGCTGCCGAGGCGTTGCTGCAGTTCGCCCGCAGCCAGGCGATCCCCGGTGTCGGCCCGGTGCTGTACCCCCACCAGGTCTGCGGCACGGTGCGCGAGCACCGGCACGCCCGGTGCGATTGCGGGTGCGGCTGCTGAGTCGGCGTCTGGGGGTCGAGGGCTGACGCAGCGGTGCCGGCCGGGTTACCGTGCGGGGTGTGACACGCCTACCGCACGAGAACGTCGCCACCGTACTGGTGGACCCTCGTGTGCTCGGCGACTTCGAGCTCGAGCTGATGACGCTGGACCTGCGCGTGTGGCCGGTGCGTACCGCACCGATCTGCGCGGACGGGCCACGGATGGCGTTCCAGATCCGGCGGCGCCTGCTCGCCCGGCACCGCGGCGAGTGGGACGTCGCCGCGGGCTGGATCCCGGTCTGGATCAGCTTCGGCAAATCCTGGCGGAACGGCGACGAGCCACTGCCCTGGTCGGCGCACGCCACTCTGTGGCGGACCCTGGACGCGTACGGCCAGCACATCCGTTTCCACCGTCGCCTAGGGGGCGTACGTCCCCTCCCTACGATCCCTTAGTCCGCGATTACCGCTGGAAGTCCGAACTTGGCCAGTAGGTCGGGGCCGCCGCCGAAGACGAGGATGCGGGCGATGCCTGCTTCGGTGACGGTGAGTACGCCCAGGCCGAACCCATGATGGACACCGTCGCTGTCTCGCAGGTATGCGGCACCGGCGGGTTGCCCGTTGGCCGTGGTCGGGATCATGCGCCAGTCGCCAGGTCTTCCGACCACGTGGCCGAGGTAGCGCAGGCAGGTGGACCGGCGTTCGAACCAGGTGCGAGTACCGACCATCTCGATCGCGGCATCGGTACGCAGGGCGCGTTCCAGCGCGGCCATGTCGGCGTTCTCGAAGCCGGCGATGTACAGGTCGAGCAGCTCGCGAGCCCGCGGCTCGGTCGCCTCGGCCGTTTCTTCCGGCATGATCTGTTCGAGGCGGGCGCGGGCTCGCTGCAGCGAGCTCTTGACCGCCGCGACGCTGGTCCCGAGCATCTCTGCGACCTCGGCGGCCGGGAAGCCGAGCACCTCGCGCAGGATGAGGATCGCGCGCTGCCGCGCGGGCAGGTACTGCAGACCGGCAACGAGCGCGAGCCGCACATCCTCGCGGGCGGTGACGATCGTCGCGGGGTCCGAATCCGGCAGCGGCTGCAGCCATGCCACGCCGGGGTCGGCCGGACTCGGTGGCGCCTCGGGATCGGTTTCGGGGCCGCCGAGACCGGACGGCAGCGCCCTGCGGTTGCGGTGCTCGAGCGCGTTCAGGCACGCGTTGGTGGCGATGCGGTACAGCCAGACCCGCAACGACGACCGGCCCTCGAAACCTTCGTATGCACGCCAGGCCCGCAGGTACGTCTCCTGCACCAAGTCCTCGGCCTCGTCCGCGCTGCCGAGCATCCGATAGCAGTGCGCCAGCAGCTCGCGCCGGAACGGCTCGACGAGTGTCGCGAATTCGCCGGATTCAGCCACGGCGCCTGCCTTCGCCAGTCACAGCCCGAGCCTCGGTCGTAGCCAGGCTGCCATCCTCCGGATCGCGTCGTCGGCCTCTGGTGCGCGACCGGCGGCCATCTGGAATGTGTGCAGCATGCCGGGGAACACGTCGAGCCGGACGTCGACACCGGCCTTGCGAGCGAGCTCATCGAGCTGTTTGGCATCGTCGAGCAGTGTCTCGTCTCCACCGACCTGGATATAGATCGGTCCCAGTCCGGATAGGTCAGCGTATATCGGGCTGGCGAGCGGATCGCGGGGGTCGCCGGATTTGCTGAGGAAAAGGCCCGCGAATTGCCGGACGGATTCGCGGTAGAAGAAGGGCTCGCGGTCCCGATTGGTCTCGTATGACTGTCCGTTGGCCTCGACGTCCACCCACGGGGAGAACGGCATCGAAGCGGCAGGCAAGGGCAGGCCCAGTTCCCGGGCCCGCAGCTGCGTGCTGATCGCCAGTCCGCCGCCGGCAGAGTCGCCGGTGAAGGCGATGTGGCCGGATTCGACGCCCTGCTCGAGCAGCCACTGGTAGACGGCGGTGGACTCGTCGACCTGCGACGGATGAGTGCGCTCTGGGGCCAGGTGGTAGTCGAAGACTAGGGCTCGGGTCCCGGCCGCCTTGGCCAAGTGGCCGAACAGCTTGCGATGTGAGTACATCGAGCCGCCGATGTACCCGCCGCCGTGCATGCACAGGAGTACCCGGTCCTCGGCGCTCCGCTTCGGTATCAGCCAGATCGCTGGCAGGCCGGCTGCCTCGGTCTCGATGTAGTCGACTTCTCGTGGTTCGGCCGTGAGGTCGCCCCAGGACTCGCTGTCCAACTGTTCGGCATCGGGGTCGACCATGGCCGATCGGGAACGCTCCCAGTGCCGCCTGACGGCCTCGGACTCCTTGCTAGGCATCGCAAATCACCATTCCTTCACAGGCTGTATGTCAGTTCCTTCGACATACAGACCGTCGAACCTGCGAAAGGAATCGGTATGGAACTCAACCGCCCTTGAGTAGCGGCAATCTGTGCAGTTCATCAAGCGGCCCACACATGGCCAAAGCGCCCCTCCCGCCTCGTGAGCGGGAGGGGCGTTTGCCCTCCGGGGGTCCCCGCCCCAGGGCTCAGGAACCGAGATGCGGGTTGGCGTTGGCCGCCAGTTGCAGCGCTTGCTCCGGGAACCAGTCACCCGCGCCCGGATCGATCCGGCCCCATTCGGCGTCGACTGTTTCGCCCGCCGGTCCGAGACCGCGTGTGCACTCGCCGTCGGACTCCCCCGGGGTTTTGACCCACAAGTAGGCGTCGAGCAACTGCTGGCCGGTGTCGAGGGTCGGCGCCAACCCCAGGCCGCGGCCGGGCGGGTTGCACCAGTCCTGCGGGTCGGGGTACGCGGGCGCCGCCCACGGCCCCTGCCCGTTGCGGCTGGTGTCGATCACGTAGTGGGCGGTCGGCTCGACGTCGCCCAGCATGTTGCTATAGCGGAGGTTGATGCCGGACGTGTTGAGCGTGGGGTTGTCGGCGTCGTCGCTCCACACGCCGAACCGATCCAGCGCCACGCCCGTCCACTGGCCGAGCAGGTGGGCGATCTTGGCGGGGAACGGTCCTCCGTTCCAGTACTGGTTCGGGCAGCCGAAGAAGTTGCCGACGGCCACCTTCGTGGCGTACGCGATGCACTGCGAGATCCACCGGCCGTACTGAGCATTGTTGGCGGTGAGCTGATAGTTCGAGACGTTCAGGTAGAACCCGGTGGTGTTTGTGACGCCTGCCCGGACCAGGCGGTCGGCGATGTCGCCCGATCCCAGCCATGCGCTGTGGGTCCCGTCGAGGTACGTCGTCACATTGGGAAGGGCCGCCAATGCGTCGACGGCGTGGTTGAGCATGGCGAATCTGTCTGACGCCGCTGTCGCGGGATCGGCCTCCGCCGGCTGGCACCACTCGAGCGCGTTGCTGCCGTCGGCGCTGCCATAGGGGTCGTACCACGGAATGATGCCCAGCGCGTCCGGCTCGAGCACCACGATGGCCGGCCGGTCGCCGATGCCGGCCGCGAACCCGTCGATCCACGCGTTGTACTCGGCCGGCGACGTTGCTCCACCGGCGGAGAACTGAGCACAATCCCGGAACGGAATGTTGTACGTCACCAGCACGGGCACCGACCGGTTAGCCGCGGCGCGAGCGACGGTCAGGTGCACGTCCTGCTCGACCGACTTCGGCGTACCGCCCTCGAACCACACGGCCTGAGGGGTATCGGTGATCGCCCGGATCTGAGCAGCCTCGTCCATATGACCCTGTGAGGTCAGGTCGGCGATCTGCTGCTTCGCAGCCTTCTGGGGTGGCGGGACGTACAGCTCATCACCGGTTGCCCCGGGCGTGGCCGATGCGGGCACCGCCACAAACGCTCCGATCAGCAGTCCTGCCACCGGAATGGCGATCCAACGCGTCAAGATCGACCTGCTGCTCTTCATGGCCCCTCCTCCATCGAGCGCTGGAAGCGCTCCCAGCGTACGCTACCGACGCGGAGTCCGCCACGAAACGACTGCAATCGCAGACAAGTCGCCCGGCCGCGGCCACCGATACCGCCGACCCACCGGATCGTCACCCAGAGGGCGGTCCTGTTCGAACCCACAAGACTGACGGTCCGCGGGAAGCACCATTGGCCCTGGGGGACGGATGACGCAGACCTACCGTTCGAGCCATGAGAAGTTCCACACCCGCGACGACCACCCCAACAATGACGAACGGCCGAACCTCTGCGCGGGTTGACGCGGTCGTCGCAACACCACGGGATTGAGGAGTTGCGGCGGCCGAGTCGTTTCGGCGGAGTCCAGCGTCTGCTGGGTTTGGTTGATGCGGGTCTTTTTGGTGTCGTCGACGAGCCAGGTGGATCGCGGTGGTGAGATCGGGCCATGTGGTCGTGTTGACGGCCATGTCGGCGATCGCGTCGAGCGCAGCAAGAACGTCGCTGCATTGGTTCGGCCGGCGGATCTGGTCCGCGGGTACTTGCTGCTGTACTCAGCGGAAAAGGCCCCTCTCAGGCTGGCTGAGAGTGACCTTTTCGCCGTTGGTCGGGCTGACAGTGTTCTGGTTCAGGACATCCCGGAGCCATGTCTCAAGACATCCCGGACTGATGTCGCGAGTCATCCCGGGCTGAAGGGCAGCCCGGGCCCAGCGTCCGGGCATGACACTGAACCGATTGCTGATCACCGCCGTTGT
>JBKPSJ010000208.1:0-4443 GCA_046765875.1 Actinomycetota bacterium | reverse complement strand
GTCCAAGCCGGTGGAGAAGGACGAGCCGAAGCCCGCGCAGGGCCCGCCCGTCGACGTCACCGTGGCGGCCAGCAGCGTCGGCGACGCCTCCAGCTCGGCCGTACGGCTGCTGGAGATGGCGACCAAGCACGCCGACGACCTGGTCCAGGAGGCGAAGGACACCGCCGACAAGATCATCGGCGAGGCCCGCGCGAAGGCGGAGCGGCTGGAGAACGAGGCCCGTGGCAAGGCCGACCGGATGACCGGCGAGGCCCGTGCCCGGGCCGAGAAGCTCGACGGCGAGATGGGCGAGCGCCGTGCGCAGATGCTCGGCGCCCTTGAGAAGCAGAAGAGCCAGCTCGAGCGCACAATCGATGACCTGCACGCCTACGAGCGCGAGTACCGCAGCCGGCTGAAGACCTACTTCACCGAGCAGCTCAAGGCACTCGGCAGCCCGGAGGACACCCTGAGCCCGCGCAACGGCTTCCGTCCGGAGGCCCGGCCCGCGCAGGCGCACGGTCACGGCGTCTGATCGGTCAGCCGGCAGTCAGCCAACAGCACGACACCGAAGCACCTCGTCAGTCAGGTCCTGGCAAGACCTGGTAACAGACACGAGCCGGTTCGCGACTCAGCGAGACCGGCTCGTTCTGTTTGTCTCTGCTTGTAACGACTTTGTCCTTGCAAACCGCGACCCCCCGCCCATCGTGGGCAGGGTCGATTCTGGGTCGATTTCGTGGGGTCAGGCCCTGGCGAGCCAGTAGCGCAGGCCGAGGTCGGGGTCGTCGCCGGCGGCCAGGACGGGCTGGGCCGGCTCGGCACGCTCGACCTCGACGGCCAGCACCTCGCGGGCGATCTCGTCGGAGTGGAATCCCACGGCCCTGCCCAGTTCGGCGTCCGCGGCCACCAGCCACAGCCGGATCCGGTCGGACACCTCGAGACCCGCGCTTTTGCGCGCCTCCTGCAGGGTGCGAACCACCTCGCGGGCCAGACCGGCGCGCTTGAGCTCCGGGGTCACCTCCAGGTCGAGCGCCACCGTCTCGCCCTGCTCGTTGACCACCGACCAGCCTTCCTTGGGCCGCTCGGACAAAAGCACCTCGTCGGGGCCGACCTCGACCTGCTCGCCGTCGACGGTGACCGACGCCTTGCCTTCGGCCAGCGCGGCAGCGAGTGCGCCGGCGTCCGCGGCTGCGATCGCGTCGGCGACCGCCGGCGTCTGCTTGCCGAACCGCTTGCCGAGCTCGCGGAAGTTGCCCTTCGCCGAGTGCTCGACCAGGTCGGCACCCGCCGACGACAGCGCCGCCACCGTGCCGACGTTCAGCTCCTCCGCGATCTCGGCCAGTAGGTCCGGATCCAGTTCCGCGATCGCCGCCGACCCGACCAGGGCCCGGCGCAGCGGCTGCCGGGTCCGTACCTTCGCCTCGGCCCGGGCCGACCGTCCGAGCTCGACCACCCGGCGGGCCATCGCCATCTGCGCGGCCAGTCCGTCGTCGATCAGCGCCGGGTCGTACGCCGGGAAGTCGGTCAGGTGCACCGACTCCGGTGCATCCGGAGTCACCGGGCGGATCACGTCCTGCCAGACCCGCTCGGTGACGAACGGTGTCAGCGGCGCCATCACCCGGGTCAGCGCGTCGAGCGTCTCGCGCAGCGTGGACAGCGCGCCGGCGTCACCGGACCAGAACCGGCGCCGCGAGCGGCGGACGTACCAGTTCGACAGCACGTCGACGAACTGGCCGATCAGCAGACCGAGCCGCTGGGTGTCGAAGGCCGCGTACGCCGCATCGGTGTCCCGTACCAGCCGGTGCGTCTCCGACACGAGCCAGCGGTCGAGTACCGAGCGCTCGCCGACCGCCGGCACATCCGTCCCCGGGGCGTGGTCGGCCAGCCGGGCGTACAGGGCGTGGAAGGCGACCGTGTTCCAGTACGTCAGCAGGACCTTGCGGACCACCTCGTTGATGGTGGTGTCGCCGACCCGCCGAGCCGCCCACGGCGAGCCGGAGCAGGCCATGAACCAGCGCACCGCGTCCGCGCCGTGCCGGTCCATCAGCGGCATCGGCGCCACCACGTTGCCGAGGTGCTTGGACATCTTGCGGCCGTCCTCGGCCAGCAGCAGGCCCAGGCAGACCACGTTCTCGTATGCGGAACGGCCGAACACCAGGGTCCCGATCGCCATCAGCGAGTAGAACCAGCCGCGGGTCTGGTCGATGGCCTCGCAGATGAACTGCGCCGGGTAGGCGGTCTCGAACCTCTCCTTCGAGCCCTCCACCCACGGATAGCCCCACTGGGCGAACGGCATCGCACCGGAGTCGTACCAGGCGTCGATCACGTCCGGGACCCGCTCGGCCCGCTTGCCGCAGACCGGGCAGGAGAAGGCGATCTCGTCGACGTACGGCTTGTGCGGGTCGAGGTTGGTCAGGTCCCGGCCGGCCAGCTCGCCGAGCTCGGCGCGGGAGCCCACGCAGGTACGGTGATCGTCCTCGCAGCGCCAGATCGGCAGCGGCGTACCCCAGTACCGGGTCCGCGACAGCGACCAGTCGACGTTGTTGCGCAGCCAGTCCCCGTACCGGCCCTCCTTGACCGAATCGGGGAACCAGTTGGTCTTCTCGTTCTCCGCGATCAGCTCGTCCTTGAGCTGGGTGGTGCGGATGTACCAAGCCGGCAGCGCGTAATAGAGCACCGGCGTGTGGCAGCGCCAGCAGTGTGGGTAGGCGTGCTCGTATGTGACGTGCCGGAACATCAGTCCTCGCTGCACGAGATCCTTGACCAGCTTCTCGTCGGCCTTCTTGAAGAACTCGCCGCCGATCAGGTCCAGGTCGGGCAGGAAGTGCCCGGCCGTGTCGATGACGTTGACCATCGCGACGCCGTTGTCCCGGCAGCTGCGGAAGTCCTCCTCGCCGTGGGCGGGGGACTGGTGCACCAGGCCGGTGCCGTCGTCGGTGGTCACGTAGTCCTCGAGCACGACGAAGTGCGCGTGGTCGTCGGGCCATGCGACCATCTCGAACGGCCGCTGGTAAGTCCAGCCGGCCAGCTGCGAACCGGTGTACCGGTGGGTGACCGTCCAGCCCTCGCCGAGAGCGGACTCCAGCAGCGGCTCGGCGACGACCAGCGTCTCCCTGCCGTCGGTCGCGGTGACGTACGTGACGTCGGCGCGGGCCGCGACGAGCGCGTTCGAGACCAGCGTCCACGGCGTCGTGGTCCAGGTCAGCAGTGCCGCCTTGCCCGCCAGCGGGCCGGACGTCAGCGGGAACCGTACGTACACCGACGGGTCGGCCACGGTCTCGTACGCGCCCGGCTGGCCGAGCTCGTGGTCGGACAGGCCGGTGCCGCACCGCGGGCAGTACGGCGTGATCCGGAAGTCCTCGACCAGCAGGTCCTTGTCGAAGATCTGCTTGAGCGACCACCAGACCGAGTCGATGTATTCCGGCGCCATCGTCTGGTACGCGTCGGCGAGGTTGGTCCAGTACCCCATCCGGGTTGTCAGGTCCTCGAAGGCGTCGACGTTCCGCAGCACCGACTCGCGGCATTTGGCGTTGAACTCGGCCACGCCGTACCGCTCGATGTCGGGCCGCCCGGACAGCCCGAGCTCCTTCTCCACCCCGACCTCGACGTGCAGGCCCTGGCAGTCCCAGCCCGCCTTGCGGGGGACCGAGTACCCCTTCATGGTCCGGTACCGCGGGAACAGGTCCTTGAACACCCGGGCCTCGATGTGGTGCGTACCAGGCATACCGTTGGCCGTCGGCGGTCCCTCGTAGAACGTCCACGACTCACTGCCGGCGGTCTTGTCCAGGCTCTTGGCGAATGTGTCGTGCTCATTCCAGAACGCGAGTACGTCACGCTCCATCGCCGGCAGGTCGACCTGGGCCGGGACCTGCTTCCAGCGGTTCTCCGCAGTCATCGGGCGCTTCCTCCGTCGGTGCTTCTGACCTGACGGAGGGACGACATCCGGTGTGGACGCCGCGGTACCACCCTCCTTGACGGCTCAGGAACAGCCGTCCACTCGTTGTGCACCGCCGCCGGTTCTACTGAGCCGCGAGGCCGTTCTTCCGGCAGCTCGGGGGTGATGGCCCCGTCGTCGCCTTGCGGATGCATCAGAAAGTGTACGGCGGATCACACCCGCCGCACGAATCGATTCCGGCTGTGGATGATGGACCGATGCGGATCGCTGTACGGGTGCGGCCCGGCTCGTCGCGCGAACGGGCCGGCGGCCGGTATGACGGTCCGTCCGGAGCCGCCCTGGTGGTGGCCGTGACGGCGCCCGCGGTCGACGGGCGCGCCACCGCCGCCGCGCTCGAGGTCGTCGCCGGTGCCTTCGGCGTACGCCGCCGGGCCGTCCGGCTCGTGTCAGGTGTCACGGCCCGTGACAAGGGGCTCGAGATCGACTGCGATCCGGCGGAGCTGGCGGCCCGATTGACAACGTTGCTCGGCTAAGTCGTGAGACGTACCGGCACGCCGATCCTCGTGTGAACT
>JBKPSJ010000207.1:0-17017 GCA_046765875.1 Actinomycetota bacterium | reverse complement strand
CCCCGCCTACGGGCTGCGCACGTTCCGCTACGTCAACTCGGAGCCGTGGCACATCCAGCCGTCGGACATCCCGGGATCGCGCAGCTACCGCACCACGCCCTGGAACCTCGCCCGGTTCAACCTGCCCGGTCCTCCGCCGATCCCCCGTGTGCCGCGCCCAGTGCTGCAGAAGGGCGACAGCGGGCTCGGTGTGCGCCGGTTGATCAACCAGCTCAAGTTCTGGAAGTGGTACCCCCGCGAGTTCATGGACGACAAGAACGACGGGTCCTACGGCCGCCGGTGTGCGCGGGGCGTGCGCAACATGCAGACGGCCCTCAAGGTGCCGGTCACCGGCATCTACGATCGGCGGACGGCGCGGGCATTCCGTCGATTCCTGGAAGCGATGTCCAACGTCTGACGCCGATGGCGGACCATGAAGAACCGCTCCGTGATCGAGATCATGGTGCTCGTCTTCACGTTCACCGTGGCGTTCATGATCGTTGGGCTTTCGGTCCTCATCCTGATCGTGGAGGTGAAGAACCCGGCAGCTGACACCGGGATCATCGCCAACACCCTGATGTCGCTGGTCTCCGGCATCCTCGGCGCTCTGCTCGGACTGATCGCCGGGAAGTCGCAGGCAGGTACCGACATGAACAGGCGCCGTGACGGCACTGACGGTGACTTGGACATCCCGTGAAGCTGACCACTCCCATCTACGTGCTCGCCCCGATCGCAGCGCTGGGAGGGGTGGCGGTCCTCGCATCGTCGGCCTGGCCGGACACATCCAACGCTGGGACACCATCGACCACTACCATTGAAGTGTCGGGGGCACCAACCCCAACCGTCCCGCCGCCCGTGGTCGGTAACGGTGCTCCCGACACCGTAGTTGTAACCGTCACGTCGTTGATCCCCGGCCCTCGCGGTGAGCGTGGGCTGAGCGGCGAGCCCGGCGCTACAGGTAGCCCCGGTAGCCCCGGTGTGGCTGGACAGGACGGCGTTGACGGTGTCGGGTTGCCTGGCGCGACGGGATCGCCCGGAGAGCCGGGCGCCGCCGGTGCTCCCGGTCCTCCCGGCGATCCGTCGGTGGTTCCGGGCCCTCCAGGAAGTCCTGGCCAGAAAGGGGAGCGAGGAGAGCGAGGACCCCGAGGAAGGCGAGGCCCACGAGGGTTACCAGGACAGCCAGGAGAATCGATCCAAGGCGAGCCAGGCGAGCCAGGGCCACCGGGGGAATCTATAACCGGTCCGTCTGGTCCGCCGGGGACTCCTGGTGCTGACGCCACCGACGAACAGGTCGCGGCAGCGGTCGCCGCCTACTGCGCAGCGAACAACGACTGTGTCGGTCCGCCAGGCGAGCCTGGCGCGCCCGGGGAGCAAGGCGAGCCTGGTCCTCCTGGCGAGCCTGGTCCTCCTGGTCCTCCTGGTCCGCCTGGTGAGCCGGGCGGGTTGTCCTGTCCTTCCGGCTTCTCGCCCGAGACGCTCACGATCAACGCGCCAGGCGGACAGATCACGATGTTCACCTGTCTTGCGCAATAAGCCCGATCCGCTGTTCAAGGGCATCATCATCGGCTCACTCCTCGGTTCGGTGCTGTGGCTCCTGACATGGCTGTGCCTGCGCTGGGCTCTGGGTCTCTCGTAGCATCTGCCCATGCCCGTACCGGTGTCGCGTGACAACGCCGCCGAGCTGCTGCCGCGGTACTACTCCCGGCCCGGGCAGCTGAACCAGGAGTACTCCGTCGATGCCGTGCTGTCGCTGGCGACGGTGCCAGCGGAGACCATCCGGGCCCAGCAGTCACAGGTCCCCCAGGTCCTGTTCCCCAAGCGCTACGGGTACCGCCAGATGCCGCTGACCATCAACGATGTACTTGCCACCGACCGGTGGGCGCCGCGTCGCCGTCAGTGGGTGTCGGGAGCGCGCAGCATGCCCGAGCCAGCGGTGCGCTACCCGGTGATCACCACCGAGGCGTCGATGCACCCGTCCTACGCCGCCGACCCCGCCTCCGGCGGAGCGTCGGGCGGCGTGGCTTGGTGAGATGGCCCGGTGAGTGGAAGAGCGACTTCTGGCTGGCTGTGTTGCTGGTGCTGATCGCCGCCCTGTTCATCTACGCCCGCTGGTTCACCAAGTGACCGCTCCGGTCATGGTGAGCGCGTCCTGAACCCCCAGGGCTACGCTCCGGTCATGTCGCTACGAGTGGATCGCTCGATGAACCACGAGCTGCTCCGGGGCTCACTCGACGGGACGGTGAAGATGCTCCGTCCCAACTCCTCCAACGCCGAGTACGTCTTCGCCCAGAACCGGGCAGCGCTGTTGCACACCTTGCACTACGGCACCCTCGGTCTCGCCGGTGAGACGAGCCCGCGTCTGGCCGAGGCCGGGCCCTTCGCTGGCTGTCCGTCCGGCTACGGGCCCAGCCGCAAGCGCAAGCGCTGATGGGCTGGCAGAACTCCTGGGACTACGAGAAGCCCGAGCGCCGGGCGGCCGAGGACGCTGACCCCGGCGACTGGGACCGTCCGTCGCGGGCGGAGCTGGCCGACGACGACCGACGCACACGGGTGCTCTCCCGGGCGCAGTTCACACCTCGTGAAGACGACACGCCCACGATCGAGGACGAGATGGAACGCCGGGCGTGGGCGAACATCGGCAAGCCCGATGAAGACGACACATGACGGAAGGTACGCGTAGCCGTACGATTCTGGTGTATGCGTCTCGCCACGTGCCTGTTCTGCCGGACGATCACCAAGCTCTCTGACTTCGAGGGTCGCAACCCGGACTACGACGTCGTTCTCCAGGACTGGATCGACCGCCACCTCCACAACGTCCCTGTCGATCAGATCCCCGGGCCGCTGCACCCTGGCGCCAACGTCGCGCTCGTCGAGATGCCCGACATCACTCGCTCGGAGAGCTTCCTGTCGATGCCATTGGAGGACCAGGAGCGGGCGCTGGAGCGCATCGAAGGTGAAGCGGTGATCAGCCTGCAGTCAGAGCTGATGCGTACGACCCAGCAAGTGTTCGACTACCGGGACGACCTGCGCGAGGAGGCCGCCCAGTGCTTCCTGCGCCACCACTCGCCGAGCTACCCGGACCGTCCGTGCATCGACTACCGCGACGACTCCAAGCGGGTCGGGCGCACCAGAGTCCCGCCGAAACTGCAGAAGTACCTCTGCCACTTCTGCCCGTACTCATCGACGATCATGGTTGAACTGCGACGGCGGCGGGGTGTGTATCGATGAAGACCATCGCTGTCCGCCTCGAAGGCCTGCTCGTCGAGAACTCCGCCGTCCTGCCGAACGCCGATCCGATTCCCGCCGCCGTGCAGTTCGTGCGGGCACTCTACATCGGCGGTTACGGGCGGGTGTTCCTGGTGACCACGGCGCCCGAGGAGGTCAGCGACGACACGCTCACCCGGTGGCTGCGGGAGTACCAGATCCCGATGACCGACCTCGTGCGCCTGAACCCTGGCGGCCCTGAGTGGGCCGAGGAGGACATGCTCCTGTCCGCCGCCGGGGCCCGGGCGACGGTGCTCGGGCTGTACGTCGTGGCGCACCCCTACTTCGCCGAGTACATGACCACTCACGGTGTGCCGGTGGTGGCTTTCGCCCATGCTGAACCGGTGATCGACTACCGCCCGGAGCGGGGCCTGTCGTGGGCCCAGTTCGGGCGGGCCGAGGAGGTTGACGAATGAGACTCTGGTTCGGAGGCGGTGAGGTCCCCGAGCACCG
Organism: Actinomycetota bacterium; assembly: GCA_046765875.1. Classification (GTDB taxonomy): domain Bacteria; phylum Actinomycetota; class Actinomycetes; order Propionibacteriales; family Kribbellaceae; genus DASRHY01. The sequence continues at coordinate 13,321 of JBKPSJ010000207.1, read as the reverse complement.
CACGACCCTCGGGCGCGCCGGTGTCCGCCGGGTGGCGGTAAACCTGGCGCCGATCCTCAAGCAACGTTCCGGCGGCGCCGGTCCGGTCGAGACCCTGGAACCCTTCGCAGCGCTGTTCTACGCCTCTCAGGCGGATCTGGAGGCTCCGGGGGTAGACGAGTTCCTCCAGGCCTACAGCGACGACGAGAGCGCCTTCTACGGCCTTCTCACGCCCTTCACGCAGCGGTCCGGGCGTCTGATCCCCGAGTGGCTCGGGCTCGACCCCGAGGAGGCCATCGAGATGGTCGTCGAGCACGGCGCCGTCGGCATCCCCGAGGCCCGGGCGATCGAGGCCCGCACCAGCCGGACCCTGACCAAGTTCCTGCGCCGCAACAGCTCGGCCCGCTTCTTCGTCAACAGCTCGAAGGTCTCGGTGCTCCAGCAGCCCTTCATCACCGACGCCATCGTCAGCGGGTGGGTCTCGGCCCAGCGCTACCGGGAGCTGCAGGTCTGGGACGGCACCAAGGTCGTGCGCGCTGGCAAGGAGCGCCGGGCGTCGGCCCTGGCCAAGTTCTCCCAGCAGATCGAGAACCTGGGCGGCGACTTCGAGGCCGTCGAGGACGGGGACGTGTCCGCCACCACCGCCGTGGCGATCGCCTCGTGGCTCCAGTACGAGCAGGTAGTTGCTACGCCCCACGCTCTCGGGCTGTCGGGCGCCGACGACGGAGCTGACGGCGCCGTTGCCACCCAGGGCTCCGTCGTGCGCAGGCCGGAGCAAGTGCCCATCCCGGTCGTGCACACCGACGAGAGCGGCACGCTGTCGGGCGTCGTCGGCGGCTCGTTCCGCCAGTGCGACGCCTGCCTGCTCGCCGACCTGTGCCCCAAGTTCGAGCCCGGCGCCTACTGCGCCTTCACGGTCGACGTCGAGATCCGCGACACCGACCAGGCGATGGCGGCGATGAACACGCTCATCGAGATCCAGATGCAGCGCGCCCAGCGCGCCGTGTTCGCCGAGGAAGTGCTTGGTCAGGGCCCGCAACATGCGACGTCGATGGAGCTGGACCGGGTGTTCCGCATGTTCGAGTCGATGCGCCGGATTCAGGAGAACCGCGAGACGCTGACGATCCACGCCTCGACGTCGGGCGGCGACGGTGTGCTCTCCAAGATCTTCGGGCCGCGGGTCGGCTCGGCGAACAAGGAGCTGCCGACTCCAGTCACCGTTGATGCGGTGATCGAGGAGTCAGGAATAATCGATGCGGACTGATGTAGCAACTATCAGTCGTACTCATCGCCATGGAAGGTCGTGTCAGCGCCCCTGAATGCGGGAAAGCTACCGTTGACCCTTAGCTGAGCACTTCAGGAGGAACCCTATGGCCCAGACCAAGAAGCCGTCATCTCGCACCAGCGAGCATGTCGACCGGGACACGATCACGACGTCAGCGGTGGCCGATCCGCACTCCACGGCGTTCGCCGAGCGTCAGCGTGATCCCAACCGCTACGACGATCCCACCGTCGCCACGCCCGGCGTCCTCGAAGACATCGACGAGGACGACGACGACGGCACGGGCGCCGGTGTCCTCGGCCGCGGCCGCCTCATCGACCCCGACGACCCGGCCGTGTCCCTCGACCCGTCGGTCGACAACCGCGATCAGGTCCAGCCGATGCTCGACACCCTCGCCGACGCCGCCCAGGACGATCCGGCGGTGGCCACCTACGCCATCAACGCCCACCAGTCCGACGCCGTCGATGTCGAGGAGCTGATGGAGGAGCAGAAGGCCAAGCGCCAGGAGAACCGTGAGGCCCTGGCCAAGTCCCGGGAGGAGAACCGGGCCGACTCGCCTCAGGTGACCGAGAAGGCCAAGACCTCGTCGACCACGACCACCACGACCCAGAAGTAGCGCTTCTCCCGTTCGTTCCCTACCTCCGGGTTCCCTCCCCGGGGCGAGCAAGAACGGTCGAGAAGGTGCCCCGCAAGGAGGAGGGATCCGCCGCTCTCCTCCGGCGGGGCACCTTGCTGTTCATAACCGCCGAATCCGTTCCTGAACCCCCATCCGGTCTTCGCGGACGGATCTGAGTTCGCGCTTCGCGGACACGCACTTGACGTGCGGGTGCGCGACCCCCTGGCCGTGGAGGGGGCAGGCCGGGTCCGAGCCCGCCGGTGCCCACCCCCTGGAGCGTCCGGGCCGCTCCAGTCGGCACGAGCACGTGCCGCACACCAGGCAGTACCGGCCGCCGTAGCGCTCGTCGCACCAGATGATCACGGGCGGCACCGTAGTTCATCGTCGATGTTGTATCTCGCACACCGACGGTGTAGCTTCAGGGCCATGAGCAACTCACTTTCCTCCCCCCGACTCCGTCGGGTCGGCAACTCGACCTACGAGGTCTCGGTCGACGGCGTCGTCGTCGGCACCGTCTGGCGCACCCGCTACGGGTGGTCCGCCCGGACCGTCGCAGGCACTCTGGCCACCGAGGACTACCCGGGCTCCCGGGGCGTCGCCGTCGGTGTCCTCGTCTCCGCCCGGCGCGACGAGGTGGCGCGATGAGCTTCTACAAGAAGTCCCGCCCCCGCCCCGACGGCCGTACCGGCTACAGCGGGTACGACCACGCCGACACCATCGTTGACGCCGTCGAGGCGTACAGGCGGGTCCGCACCACGAAGCACTTCATCCTCACCGACGGGTCCCCGGACCTGGCCGAGCTGACGTGCACGTGCGGCCACAAGCTGTCCGAGGGCGACGACGGCAACCGCTGCCAGCTCGTCCGTCATGGCGGCAAGGTCTACGTCCTGGCTCAGCACTACAAGTGCTCGTGGGGCACCCTCCTGTCCGCCATCGGTACCTCCGGGTCCCTCGCCGAGGCCGGGCGCAAGCTCGCCCAGGCCGAGGCCGGTGGCTGGGAGGTGGTCGCATGAAGTGGACCTGCCGTGACCGCGGTGTCTGGGAGACCGTCGATGGTCGCTGGCGCATCGAGCGCTGGGGCATCAAGAGCGGCTGGAGTGGCACCGACGTGGTCTGGCGCATCAAGCGCTGGGACTACGTGACCCGCTCCTGGACTGCGTCCGGCATCAAGGGCCAGCACCGCACCCTGGCCAGTGCCAAGGTCGCCGTGGCCATGTTTGTGGAAGACGCGGCGAGGTAACGTTGTTGACGACATAGATCGTGCCCGAGCTGGGTTCCTCACGGTAGGTGAGTGCTCATGCAGTACCGGTGGTGCACCGGGAAGCGTGGCTCGGGAAGTGCACCTGACAGACCCCGGAGGTTCGCCTCCGGGGTCTCGTCGTTCCCGGGGGCAAGAATCTTGTTCATCGACGTTGTGCACACCGACGTTGTGCTGTAGCGTCCCTGCCATGAGTACTTGCCCAGTCACCACCAACCAACACCGCACGCCGGGCCCCACCTGTGGGCGCTGCGTCGATGCGGTCCTCCGTCACCTCGCCTGGTACGAGGCCCAGACCCCCGAGCGCCAGAAGCTGATCGACAGCGGCGCCTGGGTCGCCAACGACACCATGCACTGGCGGGCCCTGGAAGTCCGGGCCCTCCGCGAGGCGCCCCTGTTCGAGGCCGTCGGCTTCATCGTCGTGGACGTGACGCGATGAGCAACCGTCCGATCGACATCTACGAGGACGCCATCTGCGCCGCCCTCGACCTCCACGACCGGCTCGTCTACGAGTCCGACGACGCGGTCCCCTTCGCCTACGCCGTGCAGGTCACGGCCCAGGCCCACGGGCTGACCGAGGAGCGCCTCGCGCAGCTCATCCGCATGTGGTGCGCTCTCGCCGGGATCGAGGTCCCGGCGTGAACGCCTACTTCTTCACCTTCGGTGTCGGCTACAACCTCGCCGACGCATACGTGGTCGTCTTCGCCGACAGCGAGCAGGCGGCCCGTGAGTACTTCCTCGACGCCCGCTGGGCGGCCGGGATCGACAACCCCCGCAAGGGCTGGGCGTCCGTCTACACCGCGGCGCAGTTCAACACCTTGCGCCATCCACCCACCCGACAGGTCCCCGTGACCGCCATCGCAGTAGGAAGCGATTGATCATGAACCGTGAACAGACATTCTCCAACGTCGTCTGGGCCCGGGCCTTCAACCTCCTGGCCCCGGAGTACGACAACAACACCCTCCAGCTCGACCTGGCCACGGTGGTCTCGGTCCTGGAGGCGCTCCCCGGCTACGCCGAGATCGAGCTGACTTTCGTCACCGCCGGTGACGAGCACCAGACGGTGCACCTGATGGCCCGTGACATGCCCGGCCCCGGTCGGCGCTTCACGAGCCTCACCTCGGGCACCGAGTGGTTCAGCATCGACCGCATCATCAAGGCCCGTGAGCCTCAGTACCTGTTCGTCAAGCGTGCGGGCTCGGAGCAGGCGCTCTGGGTCTCACTGTGACACCCATCTGCGCACAATGTCCAAGTCATCAACCCAACCCCGAAGGAATACACCAACCATGAATGCTCAAACCAACACCGCTGAAGTCATCGAGCTGGCCACGTTTCTCGATCTCCAGGTCCACCGGCTCATCGAGCTGGACGCCAAGATCAAGGCGGCCAAGGAAGCTCGTGACGAGCTGGCCGCCGAGATCATCGAGACTGTCGATGCCCGCAACGGCACCGTCACTGTCGATGGTGGTATCAAGGTCACCGTCGTGCGCGCCGTGCGCCGGGTGATCGACATCGCCAAGCTGGAGGCCGTCGCCAGCAAGCCGCTGTTCACCAAGCTCACCAAGCGGGTCGTGGACATCGGTGCGTTCGACGCCCACCTCCAGGCTGGCACCCGCGGCATCGAGGCGGTCGCCGAGATCGTCGAAGAGATCGAGACCAAGCCGTCCCTTCGGATCACGAAGTGACCTCGACCCCGTTCTACCCTGGCCGCCCGGTCAGTCAGACGAGCGCCTGGAACCGGTGGGGGCGGGGACTGTTCTTCGGAGCGGTCCTCGCCATCGCCCCCCGGCCGGTGCGCCGGTGGATGCTCACCGAGCTGGCCCTCGCCATCGCCATCATCTACACCATCCAGTCGCCCCACGAGTGGTGGACTCCCGAGTCCGGCGTGGAGTACGGCTACGGCGGCAACTTCCTCGGCTACGAGTTCCCTCTCGGCTACCGCTTCCCGTGGTACTGCGTCATCCTGGTCTTCGCCTTCGTCTTCTGGTTCTTCGTCGGCGGCGTCCGAGCGTGGATCCTCAGCGAGCGGCTCCGGGCCGTCGGAGATACGCCTCTGCAGCATCTGAGGACCGCTGTGAGCGGCCGGGTGCTCGTAGGCGTCGACACCACCCAGAGGCCGCCACAGGGCCCCACAGGCCCCTCTCAGCGGACTACAGCACCACCGCCGCGCCCGAGGCCTGCGCCTGCATCGCCGATGGGCTCGAACCTGCCTGCGCTCTACGTCCCGACCTACAGCGGCCCGGCGAAGCCGGTGCGGCGCATCGAGACCGGGCTCAGCGGCACCACCATCCATGACCACCGCGGCGTCGACCCGGAGGAACTGTGATGGAAGTTCGCACAACGACGTTGTCGTTCAACGACGGTGTGGATAGCGTGCCTGCCATGAGTACTTCACCTAACACATGCACCGTCGGCCCCAGCGCCGTCACGGGCGAGCGCTGCGGCAAGCCTGCGGTCACGACCTTCGTCGGTCGCAACGGCGAGGTCTTCGCCGAGTGCGCCGAGCACGCCCCGGCCAATCTGGCCACGTCGGGCCCGGTCGAGGCTGCGCCGCTGCCACACCCGCCGACCAACACCACCCACGCCTTCGTGCTCGTGCGCGACGGCAAGATCGTCGGCTACGCCGCCTCCCGCGGTCACGCCGTGGTTCGGCGGGCCGCTCGTCTGGGCGCCGAGATCGTGAAGGTCGTGCGATGAGCGCCCTGACCTATCAGCTGCTGCACAACCAGACCGCCCGCTTCTGGCGGGGCTACCAGGCTGGCGACGAGCTGGTCGAGGGCTACCGGGGCGAGTTCCCGGCGTGCTTCTCGATCCGCCCCGACATCGACCCGCAGGCGGCGTTCCTCCGCCTGGCCGAGGTCATCTACGCCAAGCACAACCGCGATGACCGCCCCGACGGTCGCACCGCTCCCAGTCTGAGCATCGGCGACGTCGTGGTCATCGGCGAGGTCGCCATGACCGTCCAGGACGTCGGGTTCACCTTCGTGGACCTGACCCCGAGCACCTGTGTGTTCTGCAACGGCGTGTTCGGGCACGACAACGAGTGCGTCAGGAGCGAGGCATGAGCACCATCGAGCCCACTCAGCACCCGCGCTACTGCATGGCCCTGTGGTACGCCTGGGGCCAGCAGGACGCTGGCGTCGGCCGCGGTGTCGACGTCTTCGAGTTCGCCCTGTCCCACGCCACGAACGCCGTGCGCTTCGAGCAGGGCTCGGGCGTCCATCTCCCGTCCGTCCAGTCCGCCTGGACGACCTTCATCGGTGCGTTCGACAGGAGCCGGGCATGAACAACAAGCTCGGCAAGACTCAGCGCTCGGTCCTCAAGTCCCTCGCCGATCGCAGCGGTGTCTGGTTCGACGGCTGCGGTTGGCTCTGGTCGAGCCGGTCCATGACCGTCAGGATCCTCGACTCGCTGGTCCGTCGCGGCCTGGTCGAGGTCGACCTCGCCGAGGCCAGTCGCCCCGGCTACGACTTCGTCAACGGCAAGCGTCAGGTCGTGTGGGTCAAGTACCTGCGCGACGAGTACCGCATCACCGATGACGGTCGGCTCGAACTGAGTGCGGAGGCCCGGCGATGAACGACAACACTCATCTCGCCACCATCGATTGCGGGGAGCGCCAGTTCACACTGGGCTACGCCGGTGGTGGCTGGGTCGTCTGGCAGTTCAACAAGACCACCCGCATGGAGAACCTCCACCGGTTCGACGACGTCGAGGCCGCCAAGCAGTTCATCCACAACAACGTTGAGGGCGCTCTGTCCGACTCCGTCTGGCGCGCCGAGCGGAAGGCGGCCGGGCGATGATCCTGCACGAGAACTACAGCGGGGATGACAACGGCCAGCTGGTGTGGGTCAACATCTTCGAGGAGAACGCCGGTCAGGTCGTCGTCAGCTTCGAGGACACCGGCGAGGCCCGGTTCGACGCCGAGCGCCTGCGGCGGTTCCGCAACAACCTCAACAAGGCGCTCCGGGCGCTCGGGGAGAAGCCGTGAAAGATCCTCGTTCATCGACGTTGTCGTTCAACGACGGTGTAGGTAGCGTGGCCCCCATGAGCACGAACCCAGTTGAACACGACACCCGCCTCCTGGAGCTGTACCGGGACCTGGCCAAGGCCGAGCAGACGCTCGGCTGGAAGGACAGCCACTACCGCAGCGAGTCCCTGGACCGCGTGACCCGCCAGAGCTACGGGCGCAAGGACACCCGCACGATCGCCGAGGTCGCCGCCGACATGCAGGTCCGCCGCGACGAGGCTCGCGTCTTCTGGACCGAGCGCAAGGACGGTGACGACGCCGAGCACATGGTCGCCTACGTCGTCGGCAAGCTCGACGAGGTCGAGAACAGCTACCGCGAGGCCGTCGAGGCCGTGCGGGCCATCAGGCGCAGCATCGTCGAGCACGAGCAGGGCTACACCGGCTGGCAGCGCTACTTCCTGGTCACGTCCAGCGCCGGTCTCGTTCACAGCGGGATGAACTGCCCGACGTGCAACAAGGGCCGCTCCGCCACCACGTTCGCCCTCGTCGCCGCGATGAGCGGCTTCGAGGCCAGCCACCTCGTCGAGGCCGTCGGCCCGTTCCTGTGCAGCGTCTGCTTCCCCTCGGCTCCGGTCGAGTGGCAGGAGCAGGACCGGGTGCCGGTCTCCGTCGCCCAGGTCCTGTTCGACAGCGGCTACGACGCCTTCGTCGCCGCCTGGGCCGACTTCAAGACCAAGCGGGCCGCCCGCGCCGCCAAGAAGGCGGCCGCTGCCGCCGGGAAGGGATCCTGATCATGAACTTCGACGAGCACTACGAGATCTCCCAGGCCATCGCCTGGGAGATGGAGTACGGCGAGCACGACGATTACAGCGACAGCCACGCCGTCATCGCCGGTCTGCAGGCGCAGCAAGCGCCCGCCAGGTCGACGTTCTACGACCAGGACGGCGGGTTCCGCTGATGGGCAACCTTCACGCCGCCGCCATGGCCGAGGCCGTCGGTGAGGGCCAGGTCGGACTCCGACCGGCCCTCCACTGGCACCTCACCGCCAACCACTACCCGCCCGCTCCGGCGTCGATGGTCCAGGTCTGCCTGGACGCCATCGAGGCCGTGTGCGACGGCGAGGACGACTTCGAGATCGAGCTGCCCGAGCGGATCAGCTACCTCGGCCGCTCGACGGCGCCCGCATCGGCGATCGTCGAGAACTACCACCTCGGCTTCTTCGTCGAGAACGCACTGGCCATGAACGAGGCCCCCGAGTTTGAGCAGGAGCAACCATGAACACAGCCACCGACCAGGCCATCGACTGGGTGCGGGACAACATGCCCGAGCAGTCCAAGGCCGCCCTCGCCCAGTTCACGTCGGTCAACCCGCACTACCGGGGCGCCGACTGGGACGACGTCCTGGAGATCCTGCTGGACTCCGACGCCGACCTGCAGTGGACCCAGCCTCTCACCGAGGTCGACCCGACCTTCCCGGCCGATCCTCTGGAGTCCGCCGTCACCACCACCCTGGCGTGGGCCGTCGAGGCCTTCGTCAACACGCTGACCCGCACCCAGCGGGTCGAGGCCGTGCGGGAGATCATCAACAACATCAACAGCGAGGAGAACAACGACCATGGGTGAGATCACCCGCAACATCACCGCCGACAAGGAGGGGCTCATCGAGTACCTCCGCGAGGCGCAGAGCAGCATGGCCAACCAGCGCACCACCATCCGGTCGCCGCAGAAGGCGTTCGCGTCCGGGTACCGCGCCGGGCTGGAGTACGCCATCGGTGTGCTCGAAGACTGGGACGGGGTGACGCCGTGACCATCGTCAAGCTGAACATCGTCCCCGACATCGAGGCCGCCATCTCCGAGGCGCTCGGAGCAGCCAGCCTCTCCGGGCTCGGGGCCGACGGCACGAGCGAGTACGAGGTTGCCGACATCGACGTCCACCTCAACGGTGATGGCACCTACGAGGCCGTGATCGACTGCCAGCGGGTCGAGGGCAAGTTCGTCAGCCGTGACGACCTGGCCGAGGAGCTGATTGGCGAGCTGACCAACCTCGACGTCAACGTGGAGGCATCGGCATGACGCTGACCTACGGTCCCAAGGTGACCAAGCTCGTTGATGCCCACTGCCCGTGCTGCCGCCAGTACACCGGCTCGGTCGAGGTGCTCGACGACGACGCCTACTGGTGGCTCCACTGGACTACCGGCGAGCCCGAGGCGCCCGGCGTCGGCATCGGCTACGCCAAGGTCGCCTACCCCACGCTCGCCCGGGCCCAGGCCCAGTTGCGCATGCAGCGCAGCGCCATGGAGAACGAGCGCGGCGCTGCTGCCAAGCGGCCACGCCGACGCAAGGCTGTGTCGTCATGAGCGCCAGCCAGTGCCACTGCAGGAAGCCAGCGACGTGGCTCGGACGGATCGTGGCGACCCGTGAGGTCACTATCAAGGAGGGGCACCTCCCCGAGGTCGTCCTTGGCACCTACGGCATCGACAGCTGGGCGGCGTGCGACAAGCACCTCGCCGAGGCGTTGCGTTCGCTTGTCGACCGCAACGACATGGAGAACAATGTGCTCCTGGTCCGGCAGGAGCGCCAGTGATGATCGTCATGATCACCGGGCCCCAGCTCCGGGACCGCGTGCAGAGCCGCTGCAGCTCCTACGCCCAGTACGCCTACATCGACGAGGACGGCAAGCCGCGCCCGGAGTACGCCGCCACCCACATCGGCATCCGGGCATACCACGCCGACATGAACTCCGAGCTGCTCGCCGAGCTGGAGGAGAAGCTCGCCGCCCTCCCCGGCTGCGTGTCGACCGAGAAGATCGTGGCGACCACACGCGCCGACCTGCGCCGCCCCCAGGTGTTCGCCATCTTCGATCGCCGCCAGGCGGCCACAGTCGCCTGAGAGGCCCCTCAGAGGCCCCAGGAGGCCCTTCAAGGACTGTGTGCGGTCGTTCCGGCCCGGAGGCCGTAGAGAGGCTCTGAGAGCCTCCTGCGGCCGCTCCTGGATGCGTGGAGGGCCGCAGGAGACTGCCAGGTCACCGACTGGAGCTGCTGGAGCCGCCCTCGTCGTAGGTGACGTCAGTGGTTCCCGTCGAACTGGTGGCTCCCCGAGCCGTCTTGGGCGCCGGGTTCGTCACTCGTGGTCCCGTGGGGTAGCCGTCGTCGCGACGCTTCAGGCCCTTGAGGCCAGCGAGCCCGGCCAGGCCGAGCAGGCCGAGCAGTCCCCACAGGCCCGTCTTGTCGCTGTCGTCGTCACCGTTGGTGTCGGTGTCCACCTCGCTCACGTCACGCGTGTTCTTGGTGACCTGGCTGGTTCTGGTGACCTGGGTGGTGCCGACATCGATGGTGGTCGCCGTCGATGACTGGGCGTCGCCTTCCTGTGCGTGCGCCATCGCCGCCGGTACGAGCACCGTTGCTCCGGTCAGGGCGAGGGCGGCGATGGTGCGCCTCACTTGATGCGCTCCGACCGACTGGTGGTGGTCGTGGTGCCGGTGGTGTCCACGTCCTTCTCGACGCGGATCTCCTCCTTGGTCACCGGGACCATCTCGGTGTGCTGGTACTTGCGCAGGCGGACCGTCTCCGGCGTCTGGGTCTTCTGGACCTGCTCGCTGACGGCGGTCGCCTCGGACACGACCTCGCCGCGGTCCTCGGTGGTGGTCACCGTCTCACCTGGAGCCGCCCACCGGCCGCTCGTGCGGTCGTAGCGGGACGACTGGTAGTTGACGTCGGGGCGCAGCTTGCCGTAGTCCTTGCCGTAGCTGGTCTGGCCGCGCTGGGTGTAGTCGTAGCCGTAGTACGTCCACAGCGTCTGCTCGTCCGCTGGCGTGAGGTGGTCGTCGGACGGGTCGAGGTCCGGCGCGGCTTCGATGAAGTCCTTGGCGTAGCCCAGGCGGAGGTTGCCGTCATCGTCGGTGGTCGCACCGTGGATCGGCACGAAGGCCATGCCCTTGAACATGCCCGGCTTGACGGCGACCCACTCCGGGCGACCGGTCTCATCGTCGTAGTAGATGTCCTTGATCGAGCCGACCTTGGTGCCGGAGCTGTCGACGGCGTCGCGGCCGATCCAGGCGTCATAGCTGGTGGTCTGGTTCTGCATGGGCAGTTCCCCTTCTGTAGGTGGCTCAACGAAGGTACCCGATGTCGGCGCATCGCAATCCTGTACGAGTCCGCACACCGACGTTGTTGTTCATCGACAGTGTGCGCTACACTCCTCCCCCATGAGCACCACAGCCACCTCGAACCAGATCGGGTTCATCGGCTCGCTGATCCGCGAGCGGGCCCGCACCCTGAACATCACCGATGTCGACGCCGCCGTCCAGGCGCTGCGCGACCAGCGGATCACGATGGACGGTGCCTCGGCCACGATCGACCAGCTCCTCAAGCTGCCCAAGGATCCGCCCGTGGCCGTCGCCCCTGCCGCCGGTGACAACCGGGGCAACCTGCCGAAGAACCGCTACGGCGGCCGCTGCGTCCTGTGCGGGGGCAACGTCGCCGAGGGCGCCGGGACCTACCGCCGCGGCGACCGCGGCTGGGAGACCCTCCACCTCCCCGGTGAGTGCGCCGAGCCGCTCGGTGCCTCGAACGGCACGAAGCAGAGCTTCGGCGAGCTGGTCACCGAGATCCTCGACGGGATCCCCGACGGCTGGTACGCCGTTGATGCCGGTGTCGGCGACAACGACCTCACCTTCGTCCGGTTCGCCACGAACAAGGGCTTCCACGATCCCTCGAAGAAGGGTCAGCGCTACGTCCGCCACATCGTCGGCGGGTCCGGCGAGATGGCCAACGTCGGGATCGAGTGGATCCGTAAGGTCGCCGCCGCCGTCCAGGCTGCGGGCGCCGACGAGTCGGCGATCCTGTTCGGTCAGGCCGTCGGCTCGTGCGGCTTCTGCCACACCGAGCTGACTCGCAAGTACAGCCGGGACAAGGGCTACGGCCCGACCTGCGCCGACAAGCACGGGCTCCCGTTCGACTACGCCGCCTACGCGGCGAGCCAGGTCATCAGCGACGGGAAGGGCGAGTGATGACCGAGCCCGTCAGCGACGAGATCTACGACATCGCTGATGCTCTGAGCGAGCCCACGGTCCTGACCGACGTGCCGCAGAGCCCGAGCGCCCTGGCCCGCAAGGCCAAGGTGACCACCAACCAGGCGCACCAGGCGCTGCGGTGGATGGCCGCCAACCACTACGTCGTCCCCGTCGGCAACGGCGCCTGGACGAAGTACCGCCTGCGCCGCCCCGGCGAGGCGCTGAGGAGGGAGGTGAACTGACAATGACCAAGTCCAAGACCACCCCCCGCTTCGTGCTCCCGGCCAACACCGGCCGGGACATCATCCCCTCCGAGCTGCTGGACCAGATCGGCTGGAGCAACCTCCTGGCCGTCTCCGGCGGCGTGTGGGGCGAGATCGGCGCGAGCACGATCCGCTTCCCCTGTGGCGCTGGCTACGAGGTCCTCGTGACCCTGGAGGCTGACGACACCTACACCGTGCGGCGCGTCTTCAAGCGCTCCGGCGAATGGTTCCTCCATGGCGAGCGCACCGACGTGTACTGCGAGGACGTGTCCGAGGTCGTCTACTACGCGAGCTGTTTCAGGTCGTACAGCGCTGATGAATGGATGACCAAGTGCTGACCCCCGATCCTGCTGTGTGGGAGCGCCGTGGAGGGTCCTGGTACAAGTTGGGCCGCACCAACGCCTATCAGCCCAAGGTGTGCGCCCAGTGTGGCGTCGAGGCGCTGATGACCAAGCAGCAGCGGTTCTGCTCGGCGCCGTGCCGTCATGCCGCCCAGCGTGGGAGGCATCGAGACGTCATCAAGTACCGAGGGCTCCACACTCGGTTGGTCGTGGCACGTGGTCCGGCGTCCGACTACGTCTGTGCATGCGGGCGGCAAGCTCGGGAGTGGTCGTACGACGGGAAGGACCCTGACGAGCTTTGTCAGGGTTCGCTGCGGTTCTCGACCAAGCTGGAGCACTACCTCCCGCAGTGCAGGCGGTGCCATCGTCTCCAGGACCTCGGTGGAGAGAAGAACGTCAGCGCCGTTCTGACTGACGCCCAGATCGCTCATGTCTTGGCCGAGTACAGAGCAGGAGGCGTGACGCAGACCGAGCTGGCAGTGAAGTACGGGGTGAGTCAGTCAGCTGTCTCCACGTGGGTGCGTGGTTTCCGCCGCAGCTACGACGCCGACGAGTGGCCGACCAAGGCCTGACACAGGCGTTGAACTTCCTGGGCCCATCCCCCC
>JBKPSJ010000206.1:0-3662 GCA_046765875.1 Actinomycetota bacterium | reverse complement strand
GCTCTGCTCCTCCCCCGACTCGCTCCGATTGCCCCCGTTCGGCTCGGACATGCAGTCACCATGACACGATGCGATCGCGCTGTCACCCGACTCTCCGGGCCTGCCGGCCGCCGGGCCGGCGTCAGGTCGTCAGCAGGATCTTGCCGATGTGCGCCGACGACTCCATCAGCAGGTGTGCGCGCTGTACCTCGGTCATCGGCAGCGTCTCGTAGACGATCGGCCGGACCTTCTTCGCGGCAATCAGCGGCCAGACATTCTCACGCACCGCAGCCAGGATCCGGCCCTTGTCGTCGACCGTGCGCGGGCGAAGCGCGCTGGCCAGCACGGTTCCCTTTCGAGACAGCAGCCGGCCCAGGTCGAGCCTGCCCGTCGTGCCACCCTGCATCCCGATCACGACCAGCCGGCCGCCGTACGCGAGCGAGCGGATGTTCGGCTCAAGGTACTTCGCGCCCATGATGTCGAGGATGACGTCCGCGCCCGCACGGCTGGTCGCCTCCCGGACGACGGACTCGAAGTCGGCCTCGCGGTAATTGATCGCGACGTCCGCACCGAGCCGGGTGCAGAACTCCATCTTGTCGGTGTTGCCGACCGTGCACAGCACCTTCGCCTTGTGCGCGACGGCGAGCTGGATCGCCATCGTCCCGATGCCGGACGTGCCGCCATGGACGAGGAACCACTCGCCCTTGCTCAGATGCGCGGCCATGAACACGTTCGACCACACGGTCGCCACCGCCTCCGGCAGCGCCGCAGCACTGATGAGGTCGACGCCGTCGGGGACCGGGAGCACGTGGACTGCCGGTACGGCGACCTTCTCGGCGTACCCGCCGCCGGCGAGCAGCGCACAGACCTCGTCGCCGACCGACAGGCCCGTGACGTTCGGACCGACCTGCGAGACGACCCCGGAGCACTCCATCCCGAGCGTTTCCGGCGCTCCGGGCGGCGGTGGATAATTGCCCTGCCGCTGCATGAGGTCGGCGCGGTTGAGCCCGGCGGCCGCGACGTCGATCACGACCTCGCCTTCGCCCGCGACCGGGTCGGCGATCTCGCCGACCGTCATGACGTCGACTGCACCTGCGCCGTTGCACACCACAGCTCGCATACCGGCCCACGCTAGCCGGGCCCGCCCTGCGGTCAGAACTCCCCCGCCGCGCGGATCCGCACCGGCCGATGTCCGGCCACGGCGAATTCTGACCGCGGGAGTGGTCACCCCAGGTCCGCCCAGGTGTCGGCGTCATCACCTCCTCGCCTTGGCGACGACCAGCCGAGCAGCAGCCCGGCGACCAGATCGCGAACCGCTCGGTCGTGACCGCCGCCGAGGGTGAGGACGGCCGCGGTCAGCGCGGCACGCCGGTAGACCGCGGCGAGCCGCTGTCCACGGCCGGACGAGTCCCGCAGGGCGAACCCGTCCAGTCCGTCGGGCCCGTCGAGCCCGTCGAGCAGTAGATCCACATCCTCCGCACCGAGCCACGGCAGGTCGCACGAGAACACCCCGACCACCGGTTCCGATCCGTGCGGCAGACCAGCGGCGATCGCTGCCACCGGACCGCCCCCGGCTGGTTGCTCCCGAGTCCACTCGACCGGCCGGACCGTCTCCCGCCTGGGCCCGACGACAACGGTCGATGACGCCGCCGCGGTGGCAAGCAGCACCCGGTCCAGCATCGGTACGCCGTCGACCGGCAGTGCGGCCTTGTCGACGCCCGCGCCGAACCGGGACGAGGCTCCGCCGGCCAGCACGATCGCGTCGAAGGTCACGTTCCGAAGTCTCGCAGGACCCGGCACGATAGGTGGCGTGAAGATCGCCGTCGCCCAGACCTCGAGCACCGACGACAAGCAGGTCAACATCGACCGCGCGCTCGCGCTCGTGGCCCGGGCGGCCGAGTCCGGGCCGGACCTGGTCGTGCTGCCGGAGGCGATCATGGCCGACTTCAAGCCGGAGGGCGGCGTCGCCGAGCTGGCCGAGCCGCTCGACGGCGCCTTCGCGAGCGCGCTGCGATCCGCCGCGAAGGAGCACGGTACGCCGGTGGTGGTCGGCATGTTCGAGACAAGCGGCGAGGCCGACCGGCCGTACAACACGCTGCTCGCGATCGGCCCGGACGGCGACCTGCTGGGGACGTACCGCAAGATCCACCTGTACGACGCGTTCGGATACCGCGAGTCCGACCAGCTCATGTCCGGCCCGGCCGAGCCACTCGTGGTGGACATCGGCGGGTTCAAGCTCGGGCTGATGACCTGCTACGACCTGCGGTTCCCCGAGTTGTCGCGGGCACTGGTCGACCGTGGTGCCGAGGTTCTGGTCGCACCGGCCGCCTGGGTGCGCGGCCCGCTGAAGGAGCAGCAATGGGAGACCCTGCTCGCAGCTCGCGCGATCGAGAACACCTGCTATGTGGTAGCGGCAGCGCAGAACGGCCGGAAGTACTGCGGGCTCAGCCAGGTCGTCGACCCGCAGGGCGTGCAGATCGCGGCCGCCGGTGAGGACGACGGCGTCGCGTACGCCGACATCGACCGCGGCCGACTGGAGACGATCCGCAAGCGCAATCCGTCGCTGCTGAACCGCCGGTACACGGTCCGGCCCCTGTGAGCGAGGATCTCAAGCACCACGGCGACCAGGAGGTCGGCGACGGGCTGGTCGACCTCGCCGTGAACCTCCGGACCGGTACGCCACCGGCCTGGCTGCGCGAGGAGATCGCGGCCAGCCTGGACGGACTTGCTGCGTATCCACGCCAGGAAGAAGCAGTCGCGGCCGTGGCGGCGAAACACGGCCGGCCGACGGGCGAAGTGCTACTCACCGCTGGCGCGGCAGAGGCGTTCGTGCTGCTCGCTCGGGCCCTGCGTCCGCGCCGACCTGTGGTCGTCCATCCGCAGTTCACCGAGCCCGAGGCCGCGCTGCTGGCCGCTGGGCACAGTGTCGAGCGGGTGCTGCTGCGCCCCGAGGACGGGTTCGGGCTCGACCCCGCGCTGGTGCCGGACGACGCGGATCTGGTCGTAGTCGGCAACCCGACCAACCCGACCTCTGTGCTGCATCCCGATCTTGACCGGCTCCTGCGGCGCGGGCGAGTACTCGTGGTCGACGAGGCGTTCATGGATGCCGTACCGGGCGAGCCGGACTCGCTCGCCGGTCGGGCCGGCGTACCGGGTCTGGTGGTAGTACGAAGCCTGACGAAGACATGGGGATTGGCCGGGTTGCGGATCGGGTACGTGCTCGCCATGTCGGACCTCGTCGAGCAATTCGGTGCGGCGCAACCCCATTGGCCGGTATCGGCTCCGGCGCTCGCGGCGGTCGTTGCCTGCTGCTCCGATCGGGCCGCGAAGGAGTCCGCGGAGGCGGCGGTCGAGACCGGTCGGCAGCGGGCATACCTGCTGCGGAAGCTATCGGACCTGCCCGGCGTGACGACGTACGGCGAACCGCGCGCGCCGTTCGTGCTGATCCGTACGCCGGACGGCGCCCGGGTCCGGAAGGCCTTACGAACAAAGGGTTTCGCAGTACGTCGCGGCGACACGTTTCCTGGTCTCGGGCCCGAGTGGCTGCGGATCGCGGTCCGTCCCGAACCGGTGATCGACACGTTCGCCGACGCCCTCAGTGAGGTCTTGGATTAACACCAGTGGACCTGTCTCTTATACACATCTCCGAGCCCACGAGACCCGCTCCGTTATCTCGTATGCCG
>JBKPSJ010000205.1:0-7624 GCA_046765875.1 Actinomycetota bacterium | reverse complement strand
CTTGTTCACGAACTCGTACGAGGCGTCGCCGCCCTCGATGGGCTCGATCGCGATCTGCACCTTGGCGAACTGACCGGTACCACCGGTCTGCTTCTTGTGCGTGTACTCGACCTTCTCGACCTTGCGCTTGATGGTCTCGCGGTAGGCGACCTGCGGCTTGCCGACGTTGGCCTCGACGCGGAACTCGCGCTTCATCCGGTCGACCAGCACCTCGAGGTGCAGCTCGCCCATGCCAGCGATGATGGTCTGGCCGGTGTCCTCGTCGGTACGGACCTGGAACGTCGGGTCCTCCTCGGCCAGCCGCTGGATCGCGATGCCCAGCTTCTCCTGGTCGCCCTTCGACTTGGGCTCGATGGCGACCGAGATCACCGGTGCCGGGAACTGCATCGACTCCAGCACGACCGGGTTCTGCGGGTCGGCCAGGGTCTCACCGGTGGTGGTGTCCTTCAGGCCCATCACCGCGACGATGTGGCCGGCGCCGACCGACGCGATCTCCTGGCGCTTGTTCGCGTGCATCCGGTAGATCTTGCCGATGCGCTCCTTCTTCCCCTTGGTGGGGTTGAGGACCTGAGTGCCGGTCTCGAGCTTGCCCGAGTACAGCCGCAGGTAGGTCAGCTTGCCCAGATGCGGGTCGGCCATGATCTTGAACGCCAGTGCCGCGAACGGCTCGGCATCGCTCGGCTTGCGCTCGATCACGGTGTCCACGTCGTTGACGGCGTGGCCCTCGATCGCGGTCACGTCGACCGGGCTCGGCAGGTACGCGACGACCGCGTCGAGCAGCGGCTGCACGCCCTTGTTCTTGAACGCGGAGCCAGTGAAGACCGGGGTCAGCTTGCTGGCGATGGTGGCGCGGCGGATGCCCGCGACCAGCTGCTCCTGGGTCGGCTCCTCGCCCTCCAGGTAGAGCTCCATGATCTCGTCGTCGGCCTCGGCCAGCGTCTCGAGCAGCTTGTCCCGCCACTCGGCGGCCGCCTCGGCGTGGCTCGCCGGGATCTCCTCGACGGTGTAGTCCTCGCCCTTGGTGGTCTCGCCGCGCCAGGTCAGCGCGCGCATCCCGATCAGGTCGATGACCCCGATGAAGTCGGCCTCGGCGCCGATCGGGAGCTGCATGACCAGCGGTACGGCACCCAGCCGGGACTTGATCATGTCGACGCAGCGCATGAACTCCGCGCCGGTCCGGTCAAGCTTGTTGACGAAACAGATCCGCGGAACGCCGTACCGGTCGGCCTGGCGCCAGACGGTCTCGGACTGCGGCTCCACACCGGCGACGCCGTCGAACACGGCGACCGCGCCGTCGAGGACGCGCAGGTTGCGCTCGACCTCGACGGTGAAGTCGACGTGACCCGGGGTGTCGATCAGATTGATGGTGTGGTCTTTCCAGGTACAGGTGGTTGCGGCGGAGGTGATGGTGATACCCCGCTCCTGCTCCTGCTCCATCCAGTCCATCGTCGCGGCACCCTCGTGGACCTCGCCGATCTTGTAGTTGATCCCGGTGTAGAACAGGATCCGCTCGGTCGTCGTGGTCTTGCCCGCGTCGATATGAGCCATGATCCCGATGTTGCGGACCTTGCTCAGGTCGGTGGTGATGTCAACGGCCACCTTGGTGGTCTACCTCGCTTCTTGCGTAGTCAGTGCGCTGCGGTCACCAGCGGTAGTGGGCGAAGGCCTTGTTGGCTTCGGCCATCTTGTGGGTGTCCTCGCGGCGCTTCACCGACGCACCGAGACCGTTGGACGCGTCCAGGATCTCGTTCATCAGCCGCTCGGACATGGTCTTCTCGCGACGGGCGCGCGAGTACGACGTCAACCACCGCAGCGCGAGCGTGGTCGACCGGCCCGGCTTCACCTCGATCGGCACCTGGTAGGTGGCACCGCCGACGCGGCGGCTCTTCACCTCGATAGACGGCTTCACGTTGTCCAGCGCACGCTTGAGCGTGATCACCGGGTCGGTGCCGGTCTTGGTCCGGGTGCCCTCGAGGGCGGTGTAGACGATGTTCTGCGCGATCTGCTTCTTGCCGTCGGTGAGGATCTTGCTGATCAGCTGGGTGACCAGCGGCGAGTTGTAGACCGGGTCGACGATGACGGGGCGCTTCGGCGCGGGGCCCTTGCGGGGCATCAGCTCTTCTCCTTCTTCGCGCCGTAGCGGCTGCGAGCCTGCTTGCGGTTCTTCACGCCCTGCGTGTCGAGCGAACCGCGGATGATCTTGTACCGGACGCCGGGCAGATCCTTCACACGACCGCCACGCACGAGCACGATCGAGTGCTCCTGGAGGTTGTGGCCGACACCAGGGATGTACGCCGTGACCTCGACACCGCTGGTGAGGCGGACGCGGGCCACCTTGCGCAGGGCGGAGTTCGGCTTCTTCGGCGTCGTCGTGTAGACGCGCGTGCACACACCACGGCGCTGGGGCGAGCCCTTCAGAGCAGGCGTCTTCTGCTTGGACACCTTGTCCTGGCGGCCCTTGCGGACCAACTGATTGATGGTGGGCACCGCGCTTCTCTTCCTGTCGAATCCGTTATGTCCTGGGTTCTGTTCCTTGCGCGACCCCCGCGGTCGGGTGTGTCGCGGGGCACGTCCTTCGCAACGGCCGGGAAAAGGCCTGGCCTTGCAGCGGAGGTTCGTGCCACGCGCATACCCGATGTCGAGGGGCACGCATGACGGCCCGGGAGAACCCAGGCACGATCGATAAGCCTAGCGGCTGGTCAGGAGCCGGTCAAAAACGCAGGCTCCGCCCTGCCGCCCATTGGCTCCCAGTCTACCCGTGGGCCCAAGCCCGCTCAGGGGACCAACGCGCCGGTCAGGAACGCCGTACCCGCCTCATGGTCACCCTCGATCGCGATGGTCGCTGTCGGTACGCGACCCCATACGACGAGGTACAGATCGGCGGCCGTCCCGCTGATCGTGGCCACTGCCCCATTCGCCACTCGCTCGACCCGGGGCGGGCCGTCCGCTACTGGCGTGAGCGTCCACGAATCCCCGGTGTCGGTGGCTTGGACGCCCACCGGAACCGTCACCGCCGGTGCGGCTCCACGCTGGAGCATCCGTGGAAGGAACACGTGGAACACCTCGTCTATTCCGTCCGCGGCCAGCTCCGGGTCGAGCGTGACCGGCAGTTCGCATGCCTGCCTGACGTCTACGCCGTGCACGACCAGCTCGTGCGTCCGCCGGCGGGCCCAGAAGCCCGCCCTTTCGTCAACGTGCGCGAAGTTCCAGCACGGTTCGGCGGGGTCGACGGTCCGCAACGCGGCCAGCAGAGCCTCGACGGACGCCTCGAAACGCCCCAGCGGATCTGGGCCGGGATCGGGAACGGCCTGCTTGCTGCCGGTCAGCACGACCGCCGCGGCCCAGCGGTGCCCGGAGACCAGGTGCCCGGTCAGCTCGCGGACCGTCCAGCCCGGGCAGGCAGGCACGACAGCGTCCGGATCCGCCGCCGCCAGCAGCGGGCCGACCTCGGCGAGGGTCGACTCCAGCCGGGCCAGGTGGTCGAGGGTCACGCGAAGAACCGGACCTCGGCGATCAGCCCGTCGATCACCCGGTACGCCGCCAGCACCCGGATCGGCTCCGGCTCGATCCCGTGCGCGATCTCGTGGTCGACCACCCAGGCACCCTCGGCGATCCGATTGACGATCTCGGCGCGGCACTTCCCAGCCGCCAGTCGCGGGCCGTACACCTCGCGAAGCGCCCGCCGGCCGGTCAGCGTACGCCCGTCACGGCTGTGCATGACCGCGTTCGGCGCGTACGTCGCCAGGAACTGCTCCAGGTCGTGCCGGTTGTACGCCTCCAGCTGACGCGACACCACCTCGACCGGAGCCGGATGCTTGGAGCCGGCCGGAGCCGGTGCCGCCGGCGCGAGCCGGGCCGTCGTCCAGTCCAGCGCGGTACGGACCGCCGACCGCGACTGGGTGGTGTAGTCCATCATGTCGAAGCCGTGATGGCCGTCCGGTACGTCGATCACCTCGAGGTCGCCGCCACCCTCGGCAGCGGCGGCGACGAACTTGTCCACCTGGGCGGCGGGCTGCTCGCGCTCGAGCCCGACCCGGGTGAGCAGGAACGGCACCTTGAGGCCCCGGCCGGCCTGGTCGATCGCGGACGTCCGGTCCACGCCTGGTACCGACAGCCACGGGTACGTCGCCGCGATCGCGCGCAACCACGACGGCCGGCGCTTCAACCAGTCCCCGATCAGCAGGCCGGCCCCGGAGAAGAACCACAATGCGATCCGGTCCGGGTCGACCTGCGGATCGGCGCGGACCAGATCCGCGGCCGCGACCACCTCGGCGGCGGCCTGGCCGATCCGGTCCACGCCACGGATCAGGCTGTGGTCGACAGTCACGCCGACGAAGCCGCGGTCGGCCACCGCGGCCGCGTACCCGCGGAACACCGGCCAGTCGCGCGGCCGTGCCTTCATGTCCTTCGGGCCGGGACCACCGTGGACGAACAGGATCGCCGCCCGCCGGCCGCTGGCGCTGGGACGGTAGAAGTCGAGGGTGCCGTTGCGCTCCGGGGTCCGCTCGGGGACGTCGAGGACGAACGGCTGCAGGTAGACCGGGGGCTGAGGCTGGGGCACGGGGACATCCTGTCCGATCCTGAGGGCACCGGCTTCACTTCGCACGAACGTTTCCGATCGATCGGCGTTCTTGGCCATCACCACCGCATCTCCACAGCACGTGATCCTCGGACGGCAGCGCGCCGATGTCCAGCCCTGGGCCATGCCCATGCCACCGTGTGAAACAGCTTCGGACACAGCAGGAGGGCGGCACCCCCCGTGGTCGGGGTGCCGCCCTCCGTGCTGTGGTGTCGCCGCTAGTTCTGGTACGACCCCAGGTCGAAGTCGTCCAGCGGGACCGACTGACCCGAGCTCGGCCCGAAGTCGTAGTCGTATGACTCGTAGCCGACCATCGAGTACATCGCGGCCTTCGCCTCCTCGGTGGGCTCCACCCGGATGTTGCGGTACCGGTCCATACCGGTGCCGGCCGGGATCAGCTTGCCGATGATGACGTTCTCCTTCAGACCCATCAGCGAGTCGGACTTGCCGTGGATCGCTGCCTCGGTGAGCACCCGGGTGGTCTCCTGGAACGACGCCGCGGACAGCCACGACTCCGTCGCCAGCGAGGCCTTGGTGATGCCCATCAGCACCGGGCGGCCGGAGGCCGGCGTCCCGCCCTCGGCGACGACCCGGCGGTTCTCCGCCTCGAACGACAGCCGGTCCACGAGCTCGCCCGGCAGCAGCTGGGCGTCACCCGACTCGATCACCGTGACCCGGCGCAGCATCTGCCGGACGATGATCTCGATGTGCTTGTCGTGGATGGCCACACCCTGCGACCGGTACACCTCCTGGACCTCGTCCACCAGGTGCTCCTGCGCCTTGCGGACACCGAGGATGCGCAGCACCTCCTGCGGGTCCGGCGTACCGTTCGTGAGCTGGGCACCGACGTCGACGTGCTGGCCGTCCTCGATCAGCAGCCGGACCCGCTTGGTGACCGGGTAGCTGACCTCGTCCGACCCGTCGTCCGGGGTCAGCACCAGCTTGCGGGTCTTCTCGGTGTCCTCGATCGTGACCCGGCCGGCGGCCTCGGCGATCGGGGCCTTGCCCTTGGGCTGGCGGGCCTCGAACAGCTCGACCACACGCGGCAGGCCGTGGGTGATGTCGTCACCCGCGACGCCACCGGTGTGGAAGGTCCGCATCGTCAGCTGCGTACCCGGCTCACCGATCGACTGGGCCGCGATGATGCCGACCGCCTCGCCGATGTCGACCGCCTTGCCGGTGGCCAGCGAGCGGCCGTAGCACTTCGCGCAGGTACCGGTCTTGGCGTCACAGGTCAGCACGCTGCGGACCCGTACCTCCTCGATGCCCTGGGCAACCAGCTCGGCGATCGGAACGTCGCCGAGGTCGCTGCCGGCCGCGAGGATGACGTTGCCGTCGGCATCGACCACGTCGGAGGCCAGGGTGCGCGCGTACGCGCTGGTCTCGACGTTCTCGGACTTGACCACCCGGCCGTCCGGCGTCCGCTCACCGATCCGCTTTGGCAGGCCGCGCTCGGTGCCGCAGTCCTCCTCACGGATGATGACGTCCTGCGACACGTCCACCAGACGACGGGTCAGGTAACCCGAGTCGGCGGTACGCAGCGCGGTGTCGGCCAGACCCTTCCGGGCGCCGTGGGTGGCGATGAAGTACTCGACCACCGTCAGGCCCTCGCGGAAGTTGGACTTGATCGGCCGGGCGATGATCTCACCCTTCGGGTTGGCCACCAGACCACGCATACCGGCGATCTGCCGTACCTGCATCATGTTTCCGCGGGCACCGGAGTGGACCATCATGAAGATCGGGTTGGTCTTGTGGAAGTTCTCCTCCATCGCCTTCCCGACCTCGGCGTTCGCCCCGGTCCAGATCTCGATCAGCTCCTGGCGCCGCTCGGCCGTGGTGATCAGACCACGCTCGAACTGCTTTTGGACCTTCTCGGCCTGGGACTCGTAGCGGGCCAGGATCTCGGCCTTGCCCGGCGGCGTCAGGAAGTCCTCGATCGACACCGTGACACCCGAGCGGGTGGCCCAGTAGAAGCCGAGATCCTTCAGCGCGTCCAGGCAGGCCGCGACGTGCACCTTGGTGTAACGCTCGGCGAGGTCGTTGACGATCGTGCCCAGCTGCTTCTTGCCCACCTCGGCGTCGACGAAGGTGTAGTCGCTCGGCAGCGCGTCGTTGAACAGCGCGCGGCCCAGCGTCGTGTCGAGCTGGAATCCACCGCCCGGCAGCTCGGTGGCGCCCTCGGGCACACCCGCGTTGTCCAGCCGGACGGTGATCTTGGCCTGCAGGTCGAGCTCACCGTGGTCGAAGGCCATCAGCGCCTCGGCCACCGAGCCGAACGCGCGGCCCTCGCCGTTGGCGCCCTCCTTCAGCATGGTCAGGAAGTAGATGCCGATGACCATGTCCTGGGTCGGCATCGTGACCGGACGGCCGTCGGCCGGCTTCAGGATGTTGTTCGTCGACAGCATCAGGATCCGGGCCTCGGCCTGCGCCTCGGCGGACAGCGGCAGGTGCACCGCCATCTGGTCGCCGTCGAAGTCGGCGTTGAACGCCGAGCAGACCAGCGGGTGGATCTGGATCGCCTTGCCCTCGATCAGCTGCGGCTCGAACGCCTGGATGCCCAGCCGGTGCAGGGACGGTGCGCGGTTCAGCAGCACCGGGTGCTCGGTGATGACCTCCTCGAGCACATCCCACACCACCGGACGCTGGCGCTCGACCATCCGCTTGGCCGACTTGATGTTCTGCGAGTGGTTCAGGTCGACCAGTCGCTTCATCACGAACGGCTTGAACAGCTCCAGTGCCATCGCCTTGGGCAGGCCGCACTGGTGCAGCTTGAGCTGCGGGCCGACCACGATGACCGAACGGCCGGAGTAGTCGACACGCTTGCCCAGCAGGTTCTGGCGGAACCGGCCCTGCTTGCCCTTGAGCATGTCCGACAGCGACTTGAGCGGACGGTTGCCCGGCCCGGTCACCGGCCGGCCGCGGCGGCCGTTGTCGAACAGCGCGTCGACGGCCTCCTGCAGCATCCGCTTCTCGTTGTTGACGATGATCTCCGGCGCGCCCAGGTCGAGCAGTCGCTTGAGCCGGTTGTTCCGGTTGATCACCCGG
>JBKPSJ010000204.1:0-10879 GCA_046765875.1 Actinomycetota bacterium | reverse complement strand
GGTACACGGTGAGCCGGCTGCCGCGGCGCACGAACCGCACGCCGTCGAGCGTCTGCTCCGGCGGCGCGTTCTCGTGCCGGGCGCAGAATATGGTCACCTGGTAGCCCCGCGCCACCAGCCCTTGCGCGATGCGCTCCACGTACCGCTCGGAGCCACCGCCCTCGGGGTGCATGGTGTCGCGCCAGTTCAGCATCAGGACCGTCGGCGTGACGGTTCCTCGAGTGTCCACCGAACCCTCCCGGCAGGTCAGCGATGACCCGAGCGACGTTGGCGCGATCCGTCACGCTGTTTCGCGCGTTCCTGGTCGAGCAGACGGATCCGGACCGCTTCTACCGGACGCTCGCCGCGGACTCGGTGCGCCAGCTCTCCGGGTACGCGGAGCTGACCGGCCAGGTCGTCGTCGACGTGGGCGGCGGCCCCGGCTACTTCGCCGACGCGTTCCGCGCGGCCGGTGCGACGTACTGGGCCGTCGACTCCGACCTGGGCGAGATGAGCGGGCGCGGCACCCCCGGCCCGGGCACCCTGCTGGCCAGCGGGACGGCGCTGCCGGTGCGTGACGCCATGGTCGACGTGTGCTTCTCGTCGAACGTCCTCGAGCACGTGCCGGACCCGTGGACGATGGCGGCCGAACTGGTCCGGGTGACGAAGCCGGGCGGGATCGTCTTCCTGTCGTACACGGGCTGGTGGGGCGTACACGGCGGCCACGAGACCGCGCCCTGGCATTACCTCGGCGGCGACTACGCGGCCCGGCGGTACGAGCGCCGGATGGGCAAGCGCCCGAAGAACAGGTACGGCGAGTCCCTGTTCCCCATCACCATCGCCGACGGGTTGCGCTGGGCAAGGAACCAGCCCGGCGCCGACCTGGTCGACGCGGTCCCGCGCTACCACCCCCGCTGGGCCTACGGCGTCCTCGCCGTCCCCGGCCTCCGCGAGATCGCCACTTGGAACCTCCTCCTCGTTCTGCGCCGACGATGAGCACGGCGCAGGTTCCCGCCCGGCCTGCGACGGTCTGGCGGATGCGAGCGATCGCCACCTGTGGCGTGCTGTTCGCCGCGGTGTTCCTGCAGAAGCCCGGCCAGATGGTGGCCGACACGAAGCTCGACCTCGTCGAGAACCCGCTCGGCTTTCTCGGCCGCTCGTTGCACCTGTGGGAGCCGGAAGGGTTCGCCGGCCAGCTCCAGAACCAGGCCTACGGCTATCTGTTCCCGGTCGGGCCCTTCTTCGCGCTCGGGCACCTGCTGCACATCCCCGGCTGGGCGATCCAGCGGCTGTGGTGGGGCGTGGTGCTGTGCACGGCGTTCCTCGGCGCCCGGGCCCTGGCCGAGCGGCTGGGCATCGGCACACCGGCAACCCAGCTGCTCGCGGGCCTGGCGTACGCGCTGGCACCACGGATGATGTCGACCGTCGGGCCGGTATCCGCCGAAGCCTGGCCGATGGCTCTCGCCCCGTGGATCGTGCTACCGCTGATCGCCGTCGGCGGGCGGACGTGGCCGGCCCGGTCCGTGACCAGGTCGGGCCTGGCGCTGGCGTTGGCCGGCGGCGTCAATGCGGCTCTCTCGTTCGCCGCCGCGCTGCCGGCCTTGTTGTATCTCCTCACCCGGCGGTTGCGTGCCGACGGACTGCGTCATCTGGCCTTGTGGTGTGGCGCCGCGCTGCTCGCCACACTGTGGTGGCTCGTACCCCTGCTCCTGCTCGCCTCCTACAGTCCGCCGTTCCTCGACTACATCGAGAGCGCCCGTAACACCACGTCGACGACCTGGCTGATCGAGACGTTGCGCGGCACCGACCACTGGGTCGCCTACCTCGGTGCCCAGCTCGGGTCGACCTGGCGGGCCGGGCTGGATCTGGTCACGAACCCGGCGCTGGTGCTCGACACCCTGGTCGTCGCCGGCCTGGGGCTGGCCGGGCTGGCGCTGAGGTCGATGCCGGAACGTCGCTGGCTGTGCTGCGTGCTGCTGTCCGGGCTGCTGCTGGTGACCTTCGGCCACGTGGGCGCGCTCGACGGTCCGCTGGCCGCGCAACAGCAAGAGCTGCTCGACGGCGCGCTGGCGCCGCTGCGCAATGTGCACAAGTTCGACCCGCTGATCCGGCTGCCACTGGCGCTCGGGCTGGCGCACGTGCTGTCCCGGATCAGCTGGGGTCGCGAGATCGCCGAGCACCGGCTGACCGCCCGCACCGTCAAGCTGGTCGCGGTGTTCGCCCTGATCGGGATGGCCGCGCCGGCCGTGGTCGGCCGGCTCGCGCCGAGCGGCGGCTACGAGGCGATCCCGTCCTACTGGCGGGACGCGGCGGCCTGGCTCGACGCGAACGCGTCCGGCCGGGCGCTGCTCGCGCCCGGCTCGAGATTCGGCACGTACGTGTGGGGGACGACGCAGGACGAGCCGTTGCAGCCGCTGACCAACGCCGCCTGGGAGGTGCGCAACGCCGTACCGCTGGTCCAGCCGGGTCACATCCGGCTGCTCGACGCGCTGGAGCGGCGGTTCGCCAGCGGCCGCCCGTCGAGCGGACTCGCGGCGGTGCTGCGCCGCTCGGGCATCCAGTACGTCGTTGTCCGCAACGACCTCGACTACGCCGCCGGCCGCTCGTCGCGGCCGATCCAGGTGCGCTCGGTGCTCGGTGGTTCTCCTGGACTGGAACGGGTGGCGACCTTCGGCCGGGTGCAGCCGACGCCGCCGGCGTTCGGCACGGTCGTGGACGCCCGGCTGCAGGACGACAGTCCGGCGGTCGAGATCTGGCGGGTGACCGGTCCGCCGCCGACGCGGGTGAGCCTGGTCCCGCTCGACCAGGTCAGCCGGATCAGCGGCGGCCCCGAGTCGCTGCTCGACCTCGCCGACAACGGGCTGCTCCCGACCCAGCCGGCGATGCTGGCCGGTAGCGAGGGATCCGATCTTGCCGCCGGGCCCGTGGTCGTCACCGACGGGATGCGACGCCGCGAGGTCGACTACGGGGCGAGCGTCGACAACACCTCGGCGACCCTGGCCGCCGGCGACCGGTTCCGGCTGAACCGGGTGCAACCGGACTATCTGCCTTTCGATGACGCCCGGCACTTCACGGTCGGGGTGTGGCACGGCGCCGACGACGTCCAGGTCTCCTCGTCGCGGGCCGATGCCGGGGTGCTGGGCGGCAGCGAACCGGCGCGGCAACCGGCAGCCGCGTTCGACGGATCGCCCGGGACCGCCTGGATCGCCGGACCGGGTGATGCCACGGCGCCATGGATCCAGGCGAAGCTCGACCAGCCGCGGCGGATACCGGCCGTCACCGTGCGACTGCTGCCGGAGTCGGCCCGAGTGCTCGACTCGATCGTGCTGGTGGCTGACGGGATCGAGACGGCCGTTCCGGTCAGCTCCCCGGTGGTACGGATCCCGCTGCCGGACACCGAGGTCAGCACCATCCGGGTAGAACTCCACGCTCGCCGCGGCGCGGCGCTTCCGCTTGGGATCGCGGAACTCGAGGGCCTGGGCATCCGGCACGGCCTGCGGGTCCCTTCCGACGAGCCGGCCGGGCGGGCGGTGGACCAGTTCTCGTTCGCCGCGGCCGACGGCCACTCCGACGGCTGCGTGACCGAGGGCGAGCGGGTCGTGTGCGTACCAGCGCTGGTCCGGTCCGGCGAGGACGACGAGCGGCTCGACCGGACGTTCACGACCAACAGGGTGGGCGAGTTCCGGCTCAGCGTCCGGGCGGCGCCGCGGGCGGGCGAGGCACTGACCGACAAGCTGCCCGCGGCCACCCGGCCGTCGGTGACCGCGGTGGCGTCCTCCATCGCGGTCGACGCGCCGGCCTCGGGTGCCGCGGCCGCCGTCGACGGCCGCACCGGCACCGGCTGGACCGCCGACCCCGACGACGACGAGCCGAACCTGTCTTTGCGCTGGGACCAGCCAGTACTGCTCAGCACGTTGCGTCTGGTGACGTCGCAGAACCTGCCGGCCAGCCTGCCCCGGCGGGTCGCGGTGACGGTCGGCAGCCGGACCGTCGATGCGGACATCGGCTCCTCCGGCGTGGTGAACTTGCCGCACCTACGAGCCAGCCGGCTCACGATTACAGTGCCCCCGCAGCCCCGTACGGCGTCGTACAACCCGGTGCGCAACGAAACCAGCTGGTTGCCGTGGGGGATCAGCGAGGTCCGGATCGCCGGGCTGCCGGGGCCGCGGCGCTCGGACGACGTACCGGTGGCGTTCGGCTGCGGGCAGGGGCCCGAGCTGACAATCGACAGCACGACGTACAAGACCCGGGTGGACACGACCACGCGACAGCTGGAGACATTGAGCGAGGTCGCCGCGGTGCCGTGCGGTGCCGGTGGTGCGACCGTGCGGCTGCACACCGGCCAGCATCGGCTGGTGATGGCGGCGTCGGCCGCCTGGCGACCGGTCGGTGCCGGGCTGCGCGCCGACACCGCCGCCTCGATCGGCGCCGGTGTGCTTCCCGGCCCCCGGGTGCTTCGGTGGGACAAGGAGGCACGAGCCGTGGCGCTGGCGGCGCGCGCAAGTGGCTCCCTGCTGGTGATCCCGGAGAACGCCAATGCAGGCTGGCGTGCCACGCTCGGCGGCAAGCGGCTGCGGGCTGTCCAGGTCGACGGCTGGCAGCAGGCGTTCGCCGTGCCCGCCGGTGCTGCCGGCGTCGTGCGGCTGACGTTCGAACCGGCCGCACCCTACCGGCTGGCGTTGTGGTGGGGTCTGGCAGCACTGGTCGCGCTGGTGCTGCTCGCGATCCGAGCCAGCCGCAACGACCACCCGATTGCGGTACGACCCGCGCAGCCGGGCCGGATCGTGCGTGCCGCCGGAGCACTCGTGGCGCTGACTGTGCTGGCGGGTCTGCCAGGCCTGGCCGTGGCCGCCGCGGCCATCACCGCGCGGACCGCTCTGTCGCGATACGGAACGGCATGGGCGGTGGTCAGCACAGTTGCGTTCGCGATCGCGGGCTGCGCACTCATCCTGCGGCCGTGGGGTTCGGCGACCGGCTATGCCGCCGACGATGTGCTGACCCAGCTGCTCTGCGTCGTCACGATCGCGATGGTTGTGGCGCCGACCGCGGCACGCCGACCCGCCCGCGCAGCCGGCGCGCCGGCCGCTCCACCAGCCGATACAACAACCACGCCAGCGGCAGGCTGAGCGCCGCGGTCAGCGCGAAAACGGTGAGCAGGCTGCCGGTGAAGACCGGGTAGTCCATCAGCCGCATGACACCGTCGAGCACAACCAGGTGGACGAGGAACAGCTCGTACGAGATCAGCCCGACGCGGCGCATCACCGGCCCGCCGATCCAGCGGGTGGTCGTGGTGAGCTCGGTACGCAGCACGCACGGCGCGACGATCGCCACGGCCGCGCCGAGGTAGAGCAGGTTCTTGGTGAGCGACTGGCCGAGTGTCGGGCCACCGGCGATCGGGGTGGCCGCGATCGCGATCAGACAGGCGGCCAGCACCCAGCAGCACCCGGGCGCCGCCGCGATCGCCCGCAGCACGGCCGGTGCACGGTCGCGGCCGGACTCCCACCACACGACCAGCACAGACAGCGCCATGCCGGCGGCGAACCAGTCCAGGTAGGCCGGCAGCCAGTACACCGCCGACGCATCGAGGACCACGGCCGATCGGGTCACCGCGTACCAGACGACGGTGACGGCGGCGAGCACCCCGCAGCAGGCCAGCAACCACGGCGGCCGCCCGCGGGCGAGCCGTAGCATCGCCCAGGCGAGTACGGGCAACAGCAGGTAGAACATGACCTCGGTCGCCAGGCTCCACATCTGTGTCAGGTCGGCGTGCAGCCAGCCGTTGCCATAGACCTGGGTCAGTGTGAGGTTGCGCAGCAGTGCCGGCGCCCCGGAGCCGGGACCCGAGGGCACGAGCAGGTACACGGCGATCACGACCACCCAATACGCCGGGAGGATGCGCAGCGCCCGGTGCCACAGGAACCGCCGGGTCGAGGGCGTGTCCGTGTCACCGGCACGGACCCACGGCTGGAACAGCAGGAAGCCGGACAGTACGAAGAACAAAGCGACGCCGAAGTCGAGCCGGGCGAGCAACAGTCCCGCGGTGGTATCGCGGTAGTGGCCGGTCCAGAAGGCAGCGTGGGTGCCGACGACGGCGAGAGCGGCGATCGCACGGATGCCGTCGAGGGCGGGATAGCGGGGCCGCGTCGTCGTCACCACGTCGTCACCACCTCGTCACCAGGCCGTCACCACGCCGGTGGCTGCGGCAGCCCGACGGTCAGGCTGCGCACGCAGACGTCAGGTCCGTCGGACTGGCGGCTGACGGTCACCGCGTCGACCTCGCCGACCACTCCCACGTACAGGCTGCGTTGCCCGGCGGCGAGCGGGACCTCGGCGGTCGTGCGGCCGGCCTGGACGGTCAACGTGGTGGGGGTCCGCGCGACCAGGTCGAACTGCACCACCCAGTTCCAGTAGAAGGCGTCGCCGGTCAGCGGGATCCGGACCGGTTCGGTGCCCACGCTGTACCCGCAACCGGCCGACGTGCCAGGACGCGACACCGGGCCGTTGACCCGCGAGTCCTGCAGGGTGCCCTGCTGGCTGAACTCGAGCAGCCGCCGGGTGCCGACACCCTCGCCCATCGGCGTTGCCCGCAACCCGATCGGGCGCAGCAGCCGCGAGGGCACGTTGGCAGGCCAGAGCAGTCGCCACACCACCTCCGACGGCACGCTGCCGTCGTACACAACGGCGTCCGGTCCGAGTTGCCCGATCGCGGTCCGCGCGTTGGCGAAGTACGGCTTCCCCGGGTTGGCCGTCCACCGCTCGCCGAAGGTGTACGCCGAGTACGTCGCCGAGGTCGCGATCAGCCCGACCGCCATCGCCGCGGCCACCGGGACGGCCTCGGCGTCCAGGACCGGCCCGCTCGTGGTCAGCGGCCGGACCCTGCCCAGGACCGGTTCGTTGCTCCCAGCAACGAGTTCCGGCCGGGTCCGGATCGTGGCCAGCCCGAGCGCGAGCGCCGCGACGAAGGCGAAGTCGGTGAAGTATCGGTACTCCGCACCGAGCGCAATGCTGGTGACCTGGACCCGGGTGAGCAGCAGCGTCACGTACAACATCAGCAGGTACAGGCCCGCCATTAGCCAGGCCCGGTACGCGTTGACCCGGCGCCGCGACGTACCGATGACGATCGCGGCGACGACAACGGCGGCCAGCAGTTGCAGCCCGGCGGGTGGTGCCGCAAAGGAGTCGACCCACCCGGTCGGCTCCCACTGCCATGGGCCGCCGAGCAGACCGGGCAGGATCCCGCGCCGCAACATTACGTCGAGCAGATCCACCGCTTGCCGTGTAGTCGCTCCCGAATGCGCCGGCGTCGACACCTGGGTGACGTAGTAGATCAGGTATGGCACCAGCACCACGGCGTACGCTGCCCAGGCGACCCAATACCGGCGCAGGGCGGCGAAGAACGCGCTGACAAGCGAACCAGGAGTGCAGAACATCCAGGTCAGTGCGAACAGCAACGGAATGGCGAAGACCGTCTTCTCGGAGAACGCCAGTCCGGCGATCAACGACAGCAAGGCCAGCACCAGCGAACGGACCCGCCGGTCACGCACGTAGCCGAGATGGGCGATCACCGCCAGCGCGGTGAACAACTGCTGCGGAAGCTGGTTGAGCGCCGCGGCCCACCACAACATCGCAGGCAGGCTGATCGTCGTGAACAGGAACAACGCATACGGCAGCAGGATCGCCTTGCGCGGACCGAACAGCCGCCGCAGCACGAACAGGACGGCGAGATCGACGGCCAGCTGCAGCAGCAGGCTGGTCGACATCACAACGGCGAAGTTGAGTGGCGCCGCCCGGGTGGTGAGCCAGACCCAGATCATCGCGCCCGGCATCAGGTGGCTGTTGTAGGCCTCGAACAGCAGCCGGTGGTCGAACAGCGGCAGCTCGGCGGCCTTGGTGTAGAAAACGTAGTCGTCCAGGCTGAACCAGCCGCGGTAGCCGATCCAGGCTCGCAGGACGAGCTGGGCCGCGGTCAGCCCGGTGGCGACGAGCGCAAGCACGCCGATGCCGCGGCCGAGTACCCGGACCTCTGTACTCACGAGGCGGCCTGCCGGACCGCGAAGTGGCGGTGGTAGATCCAGTGTCCGCCGTAGGTCGGGTCTTCGACGCTGTCGAGCAACCGGCCGTCGTACCGGGCGATCGTGGTGGCGAAGTCGGCGGCGGAGATCGGGTGCATCCGCATCGGAGCGGGATAGCCGAGGAGCCGGCACTGGCCGAACCGGAGCAGGGGCTGCGGCGCGAACCGGAACAGCAGGCCCTTGACGCTGAACGTCGGCCGGGTCGCGACCTGTACCGCCATCGCGCCACCCGGACGCAGCACCCGTGTCAGCTCGGCCAGGTACGACCGGGCCAGCGGCGGAGGCAGGTGTTGCAGGACGAGGCTGGAGTACACCAGGTCGAAGCTGGCGTCGGCGAAGACGGACAGATCGGGGCGCTCGTTGAGCACGAATGTGCACCGGCCGCCGCTGCGGTCGAGCCGCCGCGCGGTGGCGAGCATCGGCTCGGAGACGTCTACGCCGACCACCTCGGCGGCATGTTCGGCCAGCGCCTGCGAGGCCCGGCCCGCGCCGCAGCCGAAGTCGAGCACACGCCCGGGCCGGGGAAGCACGCCGAGCTCGTCGAGCCTGGTCAGCGCGGCACCGACCTCGGCGCGCCCGGTGGCCAGGAACTCGTCGGGATCCCAGCCGCCGTGCCGGGTTCCAGGCCGGATCAGCACCGCCCACAGCGGGTCCTCGGCGCCCAGCCGCGTCCAGTCCAGGCGCAGCCTGTCGAGGTCGCTGCTGGCAGTGGACATGGGTGGTCTCCGGGACGATCTTGGCGGCGTCACGTCCGCCGGGGTGAGCCGATGGTACGTGCCGGAAGACTCCGGCGCGAAGAGTGGTCGCAGGTCTGGCCAGAGTGCCTTACCGGCTGGTAGCGTCCGCCCGATCAGGTCCACCGGGAGGGTGACGTGCGAAACCGTAGCCGGGCTGTGCTCACTGCTGTGCTCGTCGCGGCGGGAGTGTTCTGCTTGGGGGTCGCGGCGTTGTCGCGGTTCTACGCCTACCCGGCGCTGGCGGTGGCGCCGAACGACCAGTTCACCGAGGTGATCGCCGCGTCCGGACCTGAGGGCGCCAAGGTCTTCGACACCGCCACGCTCAGCGAGATCACCGTCGATCTCGAGCCGGTCCGGACGGTGAAGGCGTACCGGGATCTGTCCGAGCAGGCCAGCAAGGACCTCAACCGCAAAGTGGTCGTGTACGACATGGCGATCGTCACCGACAAGCCCGGCTTCGTGATGCCGGACGACTCGAGCGACCCGGCCAAGCTGCCCCGGTCCTTCAGCCTTGAGCGGATGGTACTGGACGCGAGGACCGGCGAGTCGGTCGCGTGGCAACCGGCGAATCCCGCCGACGGCGAGTTCGTCTCGACGAGCTTCGACGACCCGGCAGAGAAGGACTTCGCCGACGACAAGGGCCCGACGGAGGGCCGGCCGCCCTTCGAGGGCCACAAGGGTCTGGTGCTGAAGTTCCCGTTCGACACCCAGAAGAAGACGTACCAGTTCTGGGAGCTGAACACCCGCAAGGCCTGGCCGATCGAGTACAAGGGCGAGGAGAAGATCCAGGGCCTGAACACGTACAAGTTCGTACAGGAGATCCCGACCACCAAGATCTCCGAGATCGAGGGCGTACCGCGCTCTGCCTTGAAGCTCCCGGGTCAGGGCGGGGTCACGGTGGAACGGGACTACAAGAGCACTCGCACCATCTGGGTCGAGCCGGTCACCGGCGCGATCATCAAGGCCGCCGACAAGCAGTACTCGACCCTGCAGTACCAGGGCGAGGCCCGCGCCATCGCCACCGACGCCACCTTCACCTACACCGACGCGACGGTGACGAAGAACGTCAGCGGCGGTAAGGAGCCGGACGGCCGCGACGGCGGCGACTACAAGAGCAAGGCGGCGCAACTCACGCTGATCAAGTCGACCGTGCCGCTGGTCACGCTGATACTCGGCATCGTGCTGCTCGCGGTGGCGGCCTTCTTGCAGTTCCGTCGCCCGCGGGCACGCCGCCGCGCCGGCTCTCCACCACCGCCCGAGCCCGGGCCGGCGGAGTACTAACCCCGGCGCGCCAGCCAGATGGCCGTGCCGGGGACGAGGCGGCCGCGTTCTGGTCCCCAGCCGCCCCAGATCCGGTCGTGCCCGGCCGGCCACTCCGGCTCGACCAGGTCGTCGACGACGAATCCGGCCGAGGTGAGCGCCCGGATCCAGTCGCCGAGGGTCCGGTGGTGCTCGACATAGACCGGCGTACCGGTGTCGTCGACCTCGACGTACGGGGTTCGGTCGAAGTACGACCCGGTGA
The DNA here is from genome assembly GCA_046765875.1 of Actinomycetota bacterium. Taxonomy (GTDB): domain Bacteria; phylum Actinomycetota; class Actinomycetes; order Propionibacteriales; family Kribbellaceae; genus DASRHY01. Next base: position 569 of record JBKPSJ010000204.1, on the reverse strand, counting down.
TCCGCAGCCCGGCCGGTGACGGGTCATCGGGCATCGCCCAGCGCAGCGGATGGGTCACCGAGAACACCAGGCGGCCGCCCGGCCGCAGCACCCGCGCGGTCTCGGCCAGCGCCCGGCCAGCGTCGGCGACGAACGGGACCGCCCCGAACGCCGAGCAGGCCAGGTCGAAGCTCGCGTCCGCGAACGGGATCGCCTCGGCGTCCGCGACCACCGTCCGTGTCTGGATGCCGGTCCGCCGGTCCAACTCGCGCGCGATCTCGATCTGCCCGGCCGCGATGTCGAACCCGGCCACGTCGGCACCCTGCGAGGCCAGCCAGCGCGAGCACTGGGCGGCACCGCAGCCGATCTCCAGCACCCGCTTGCCGCGGACCGGGCCGAGCAACTGCGCATCGGCCTCGTCGACCCCTTCGGGACACCAGATGAACCTGGCATCACCGAGGAACTCGCCGTGCTCCGCGTGGTAGTCGCCCGCATTGGCGTCCCACCAGGTCCGGCTCGCCTTCGCGGTCTGAGCCCGGTCGAGTGGGGTGCGACGGCTGACAACACTGTCCACGTCCGCAACCGTACCG
>JBKPSJ010000203.1:0-17611 GCA_046765875.1 Actinomycetota bacterium | reverse complement strand
GGATCACGCCGCAGTGCCAGCCGGTCGTTGAGCCGGAACGGCAGATGCTCGAGCCCACGGCCGCCTCGTCCGAACCGGCCACGGTCACGTTGCTGCCGGAGTACTGGTCGACCAGTGCGGTCTGCACCGCGGCGGTCGAGGTGACCTGGATCGCGGCGAAGTCGTCACGGGGGAAGTTGTACGCGGCCAACGGACCGATCGTTCCGCCGGAGCCGCTCCAAGTGCCGCCCAGCTGACCGCAATGACCCGCGGTGAGGATGTACGGGGTGGCACTGGCGGACCGGGCGCTGAACGCGATGGAGCAGCGGGCCTGGGTGTTCTGGATGGCCTGGCCGCCGATCAGGCTCCACAGCGTCTTCGGGACCTGCGCGACGTTTTCGACCTTGGCGCCGTGGCTGGCAGCCCAGGCGGAACCGGCGGCATCGGAGCCGACGACCGAGGCAACGACGGAGTTGGCTTCGACGTCGACGTACAAGCCGGCCACCGAGGCGGGCGCGGACGCGATTGCCTTGTCGAGCGACTGCTTCTTGGCGTCGAGCTGTGCGGCGCTGAGCTGCACGACATTGGCGGTCGCGCCGGCGGCCTGGATCTGGTGGACCCGGGATGCGCTGTTGACGGCGACCACGAGTTTGCCGGAGGCGCTGTCGTACCAGGCGCCGGCGAAGTTTCCACCGAGGTGCGGGGCCAGGACCTTCTCGGCCTTGGCCGCGGCGTTCTCGTTGGCGATCCGCGCCTGCGCGGCGTCGGCGGACAGACCCAGGTCGCGCTGCAGTGCCTGGAACATGCCGGAGCTCGCAGCGGCCTTGGGAACCGCGGCCGCGGACCCAGTGGGCAGGGCGGCGAGCGTCACCGCGGTGGACCCGGCGAGGGCCAGCGCCATGGTAAGCATCTTGACGGGCATCCGGTAGCGACATGTCCGACACAGGTACCTCGTGTGCCGGCGGTGGGTCGTGGCCGCGGTTGTCTGACCGATCGAGTGGCTGGTCGAGTGTCGGTGTGTGCTCATGATTTGCGCTCCTGAATCGGGCGGAATGCCTTGTAGAAGCACTGTCCGTCGGAGCCGCTCCAAACATGCGTCGGCGTGATGACACCGCAAGTGTCGGCATGCGAACACTTCTCCTTGCCGGCAACGAAGATCACGCTCTGACCCAGGCGATTGCCTCGCCGCACCGCGCGGAGAAATACTCGCAGCGTGGACTTCCCGGTGCTGGCCGTGCTCGATCCTGAGGATCGCGCCCAATTACTGGCCGACCTGCGGCGACGCGAATTCGGCCGCAACGAGGTGATTGTCCACGAGGGCGACCCGGCCGACTCGATGCACCTGATCGCGAAGGGACGGGTCCTCGTCACCCTGATGAGCCCGAACGCGGAGCGCGTCGATGTCGCGATCCTCGGCCCCGGCAAATGCTTCGGCGAACTCTCGATGCTGTCCAGGCCGGAGCGTCGTACCTCCACGATCACCGCGATCGAACCGACCGAGACACTGATCCTGCGTCGCGATCATCTGGACCGGTTGCGACGCCGGTACCCGTCCATCGACCGCCTGATCGCCGAGCTCCTGGCCGAGCAGGTCCACCGGCTCGGCCAAGAGCTCTTGGACGTGTTGTTCGTACCGGCGCACCGGCGGGTGATTCGTCGCATCGTCGACCTCTGCACAGAGTTCGGCGATGGTACGAGCCCGACGGAGATCCCGCTCAGCCAGAAGACACTGTCCGGTATGGCCGGCACCACCCGGCCAACGGTCAATCAGGTCCTGCAAGAGCTGACGGCCAACAACCACGTCAATCTGGCCCGCGGCCGAATCATCGTCCGCGACCTGGAAGCCCTGCGCCGCCGCGCCTGACCGCCTCCGGTCAGCCGAGTCGGTAGATCACGCTGACGCGTCCGTCTTCGAGTTGCTGGACGCTTCGGAGCTCGAGGTGGCGGCGCCGCCCTGTGGCCGGGAAGAGTGTCTTTCCGTCTCCTGCGATCAGCGGATGGACATGGAGGCGCAACTCCTCGACGAGTCCGGCGTCGATGAGGTTCGTCGTCGTTCGAGCGCCGCCGATCAGGTAGATGTCCTTGCCCGGTTGCTCCTTGAGCATGGCGACCTCGTCGAGGCTGCGCAGGAAGTGCGTCCGGCCCCAGTTCGCAGAAGTCAGGGTGGTCGACAGGACGTAGTGCGGGACCTGTGCGGCGAAGCGGGCCCATTCGACCTCAGACGCTGTCGGCACCGTGCCTGTGTCGGGCAGAGGCTTGCCCGGCTCGGCCTGCTCGATCGCGGTCCAGTACTGCTCGTGGCTCGGGTACATGCCGCCGCCGAGCACGCAGGCGTCGATCTGTGGCATCAGCTCGAAGTTGTCGCCCCAGCCTTCGACCCAGTCGGCATAGCCCGCGGATCCCGCGATCCTGCCATCGACGGAGATCTGCATCCCGGCGATCAGCTTCCGCATTGTGATCTCGCTCGAGCACCAATGATGTCCATTGACGCGACGTTAGTCGGCCATGGTCGCGCTCACTTGTAGATTTGTGTCCGGTTGAAGCGAGGTGCGAACCCGATGTCGAAGGCAAGGCTCCACGGGGAGATCGCGGCGCCCGACGCCGTTCTCACCCTGCTTGGCGAAGCGCCAGGCGTGCGTGTCGTGGACCATGACTGCCGCAAGCCGACGGGAGACCGCGGATCGTACGAGTACAGCGCCGACTTCGGCCTGGTCTTCGTGCGCCGGGGCGGGTACTGGCGCGAAGTCAACGGCCAGGGGGCATACCTAGGACCAACGGATGCGTTCTTCGAACGGCCCTTGGTCGAACAGCGCATCGCGCACCACCGCGATGACGGCGACCGATGCACCTCGCTGTGGATGTCCGAAGGCGCCGTCTGCGCGTTGACGGGAGATGGGTCCGTGCCCGATGAGCCGATCACGACCACGCCGACGATTGACCTTCGGCACCGCGAACTGATCGTCGCGCTACGCCGGGGAATCGATCGGTTCGAGTTCGAAGAGCGGCTCGCGCAACTCGTCGGCGCGTTGACCGAACGTGCGGTCCCCGGTCGCTTGACAGCCCAGCGTTCGACCACCCGTACCAGCCATTACCGCATCGTTCAGCACGCCCGCGAGGCGATAGTCTCAGACCCGGCCGGCACGGACTATGCAGACATGGCGCGTGCGCTTGGGCACAGCCGCTTTCATGTCAGCCGCGTGTTCTCACGGGCGACCGGTATGACGCTGTCGCAGTTCCGTAACAGAGTTCGGGTGGCGCTCGCGCTCGATCGCTTGGCCGACGGGCATGAGAATCTCGCCCGCCTGTCCGCCGATCTCGGGTTTGCCGACCAGAGCCATCTCTCGCAGGTCATCCACGCATACGCAGGTGAGCGACTTAGCCAGATCCGACCACGATTAGGGCCTGCCTGACAGATCCTGCCGCGCTGCGCGGCACTCGGCGGGCACATCGCTGCGTTGGAGGACAGGGCACGGAGGCCCGTTGCGATGGCGTACATGTGCCGGCCGTACCGCGTGCCGTGGTGACGGTGGTAATGCTGATAGATACGCGTTGTACTGACCGAGACGTCGAGATCGGGGAGTGATCACTCATGTCAGCGGCGCAACCTGTCAACGCCGGTATGGCCGGCACGATCGATATCGGTGGTGACCTGACGGTCAATCGCCTGGGCTACGGGGCCATGCGCATCACCGGCGCCGGGATATGGGGCGAGCCCGCCGACCGCGACGAGGCGAAGGCGGTGCTGCGGCGGGTGGTCGAGCTCGGCGTCAACTTCATCGACACCGCCGACTCGTACGGGCCGCACATCAGCGAGGAGCTCATCGGCGAGACGCTGTCCCCGTACCCGGACGACCTCGTGATCGCGACCAAGGGCGGCCTGGAACGTACCGGGCCCGGACAGTGGCCGGTCAACGGCCGGCCGGAGCATCTGATCGAGGTCTGTGAGGGCAGCCTGCGGCGGCTCAAGCTCGAACAGATCCCGCTCTACCAGTTCCACCGGCCCGATCCCGCTGTGCCGCTGGAGGACTCGATCGGTGCTCTGGTCACCCTCAAGGAGCAGGGCAAGATCCGCCACATCGGCCTCTCCAACGTCTCCGAGGCGCAATTGCGTCGCGCCCAGGTGCTCACCCCGATCGTGTCGATCCAGAACCGCTACAACGTCGACGACCGCCGGTCGGAGTCGATGGTCGATCTCTGTGAGCAGGAGGAGATGATCTTCCTGCCGTGGGCGCCGATCCAGGACCTCGACCGCAATCGGCCCGTGCAAGAGCTGGCCCGGCGCCACAGCGTGGAACCGAGGCAGGTCGTGCTCGCCTGGCTGCTGGCCCGGTCACCGTCGATCCTGCCGATCCCGGGCACCGGATCTGTGCCACACCTGGAAGACAACGTCGCCGCCGCGGCGATCGAACTGACTGCTGCTGAGGTCGCCTCCGTGACCGGCTGAGCAGCGCATGCGAAGCTCGCCGGTCACTTTCTTGAACTCCACCCAGCGCCCACCCGGGCGTCTCAGTGATCGTCTGCCAGTTCGGTGTGCGTGGCTGTCGGCGGCCGGTATCCGAGCGACCGCAGCAGGACTGACTCCGATCCGGTCGGCTGCCAGATTCCCGTTCGCCGTGCCCCGGAGAGTCGCGTAAAGGCGTCATCAATCAGGCCCGCGGCAGCTGCCGGGCTGCCATCGGTGAGTTGGACCGCTGCTCGGTCGAGCTGCGTCGTCGCGGTTCGAACTGACCGGGAGGCCGCGAACGACCGATCCTTGCGCAGCAGGGCCACCGGGCTTCGTAGCCGAACTGCCTGGTCGGACACCAGGTCCGCGTTGGTGACCCGACTTGTCCTGGGCGTTACCGATGGCCGTGTCGTGGTCTCGCCGCGAGTCGGCCGTCGCGTCGACGACGCCGGCGGTGCCGGTGAGCTGGGCCGGGCGGTGGCCGGAGCCGGGTGGGTCGCCCGCACGTGTGCCGGCAGTGGTCCTGTCTGGGGCTCGTCGTCACCACCGGCGCCGAGGACGACGGCACCTGCGACGGCGACCACGACCGCGCTCGCGACGCTGCCCGCGCCTGTCAGCCGGCGGGCGTGGGCAGTCCAGACACCTGGACTACTTCCTGTGCGGCCCGCCGAAGATGGTTGCCGGACTCTGCCAGGACCTGCGCGATCTCGGCGTCCCGTTGCGCCGTGTCCACACCGAGCTCTTCAGTGCCGTCTGAGGCTGGTCACCGCAGTGGCTCCACCTGGCATGTCATGACGGTGCAGAATGTCGCGCTGGTAGCCGGCTCAGCTTGACCGGGTCGGCTATGAGGTCGATGGCGGCGATCCGGCCACCGACGACGGTGAAGCCGATGACTCCTGCCGGGCTTCCGCCCGGGGCGAACACCGCGCCGGCCTGGCCGTTGACGATCACAGCAGTCGCGTGTGCTGCGAAGCGCGGTGCGGTTTGCAGGACCCGCTCGGCGACGGCCGGTGCACCGCGCACCGGGAAGGGAAGCACGGTGGCGGCTGCGCCCGGGTCGGCCCGGAAGACGACGTTCGGGTCGAGGACCTCGAGTAGACCCCCCAGGTCGCCCGACCTGGCGGCCGCGAGGAACGCATCGACGGCGGCGCGCTGCCGAGCCATGTCGGGATCGGGTGTGGGCGCGGTCCGCACCCGTCGCCGGGCGCGAGCTGCAAGCTGCCGCGCTGCCTGAGGGGTTCGCTCGACGACCGGGCCGATCTGGCTGAACGGCACCCCGAACACGTCGTGCAGCACGAAGGCAAGTCGCTCGGGAGGCGTGAGGGTTTCCAGGACGACGAGCAGTGCGAGCCCCACCGAGTCGGCGAGCAACGCCTCGTGTTCGGGTCCGGTCTCCTCGAACTCGACGATCGGCTCCGGGAGTCGTTCGCCCGTCTGATACTCGCGGCGATGTCCGCGCCGGCGCAGCATGTCCAGGCAGATACGCCCGACGACGGTGATGAGCCACCCCTGCAGGTCCCGGACGTCGGAGGTGTTGCTGCGATCGAGCCGGAACCAGCACTCCTGAACAGCGTCCTCGGCATCGGACACGGATCCGAGGATGCTATAGGCCACCGACTGGAGCCGGGGACGCAGCTCATTGAAACGAGCTGCCAGCCAGTCCGGGTCCTCCACGGGTTCCTCCTCACGGGGGGCGTCGACCACACCCCTTGGACGTACGGCGAGCGGGGAACGTGACCGCATAGCGAGGATTCTTGAGATCGGTCACGCGAGCCACCGGCAGGACGTCCTCTCCACAGCACGGCGCATCCTGCGTCGGCACAGATCACCAGTGGTGAGAGAGGGCGACATGAACGGCTGGACGCAGAAGGCACCCGCCGCCATCGAGGTGAGCGGACTCAAGAAGATCTATGCCGGCGGGGTGGAGGCAGTCAAGGGAATCGACTTCACGGTGCACCCCGGCGAGGTCTTCGGACTGCTCGGACCAAATGGCGCCGGCAAGTCGACGACGATCGGGATGTTGACGACCACGATCCGTCCGACCGGCGGCACCGCTCGGCTTGCCGGTCACGATGTCGTACGTGATCCGCTCGCGGCCCGCCAGGTGAGCAGTGTCGTGTTCCAGGAGGCCGTTGTCGATCGAGGTCTCAGCGGACGCCAGCACCTCGCGATGCACGCAAGACTCTGGAACGTGGCGCGGCCTGGCGCCGGCCGGCATACAGACGACCTCATGGAGACTTTCGGCCTCGGCGAGATCATTGACAGGCCGGTCGGGAGCTATAGCGGCGGGCAGCGACGACGTCTTGAGATCGCCAGAGCGCTCGTTTCGAAACCGCAGGTGCTCTTCCTGGACGAGCCCACCGTCGGCCTCGACACGCGCATCCGCTACGAGCTGCTGGATCTGATCGCCGGGCTCCGAGCCAGCACCAGCATGGCGACCCTGATCACGACGCACTACCTCGACGAAGCGGAACCTCTGTGTGACCGGATCGGCGTCGTCCACGCCGGGCGGATCGTCGCACTCGACACCCCGGCGAACCTGCTCGGCAGGCTCGGGGAGCAGATCGTCGAGATCCGGGTGACCGATGATCCGGGCGTGGCGCTCGCGCGCCTTCGCGATCGTGGAGTCGCGGGCGCGGACGCTTTCGCCGTCGGGGCGACGCTGACGATCCCGCTCCCTGCGCAGTCGGCGCAGTCAGCGCAGTCGATGATCGCCACGCTCGACTCGCTCGATGTCGCGACGTCGGCGGTTTCCTCACGGCAGCCCACCCTCGACGACGTCTACCTGCAGCTGACCGGCGCCAGCCTGGCCGCCTGACTCAAGAAAGCAGACCCTCATGGCAACTATCGACATCACCCACGAAACCTCCACGCACACCGCTCGCCCGGTTCCCGGCACCGTGTCCAGGCGCACCGCGCTGGCCGTTCTGGCTCGGCGGCGGCTGTTGCTCTCGGCGCACACCCCACGCGAGATCGTCGTACCGCTGCTCACCCCGATCCTGTTCGCCCTGGTGATCGCGCCGGCCCTGGCCACCATGGTGACCACCACCAACGGACTCGACTACCAGACCTACGTCGCCGTCGGCACGGTCGGCCTGCTCGTGCCCCTGAGCTGCATGTTCGCCGGGATCGGCGTCATCGTCGATCGCGACACCGGCGCCAGGCGCGAACTCCTCGCCGCGCCCGTGCCGCGCTCGTTGATGGTCGGCGGAAACTTCCTCGTGGCGCTTGCGGTCAGCAGCCTGCAGCTCGCCGCCCTTATGGTCGCTGCGATCGCACGCGGAGCTGAGTTCCACACGAACGTCTCGGGCGTGGCCTGGTTCGTCGGTGGCGCGTACCTGTTCACGGTTGCCAGCTACGCCATCGCCGAGATCATGGCCAATCGGATTCCCAGTCAGGAGGAGTACGTCGGTGCCACGCCGGCGGTCGCGATCCTTCCCTGGTTCCTCGCCGGCTCGCTGTTCCCGATCAGCGCACTACCTGGTGTGCTCGGCAGCGTCGCAAAGATCCTGCCCCTCACGCACGCCCTCGCGCTGATGCGGTACGGCCTCCTCGACAGGCACGCAACCGGCCTGCACGACATCTGGGGGATGAGCAATGCAAACGCGATGGCGACGTTGAGCCTTACCGTCGTCGCCGGCTGGGCCGTCCTCCTCGCCGCCTTGTCCGTTCGGGTGTTCGGCAAGTCCGCCGTCCACTGAGCCATTGTCATGCTCATTTGCGCCATTGACCGCGCTCGCGGACGGTGCCCTTCGTCATGGGCGTTTACCGGAATGCTCAGGGTACGAGGACCAACATGCCCTGCGAACGCCGACCATGACGGCGATGCCCGCCCAGGGTGGTTTCGAGGTCGGCCACCGCCTACTCGGGTAGAGGAGCGTCCAGGTTGGTCATGCTGTCCTGCGCCTCGGGATAGCGGGCGCCGACGATCTGGATCTGATCGGCAGCCGCACGCAGCTCGCCGAGTTGAAGCTCACTCAATTCAACCGATGCCGCACCCAGATTCTCCTCCAGCCGTTCGATGCGTTTTGTGCCTGGAATAGGCACGATCCACGGCTGCTGGTGAAGCAGCCAGGTCAGCGCCAGCTGTGCCGGAGTGGCGCCCGTGTCCACGGCCATCCGGTTGAGAACCTCGACGAGGGCAAGATTGGCGTCCAGCGCCTCGCCCTGGAAGCGTGGGGTCTTTCCTCGGAAGTCGCTCGCCTCGAAGGTCGTGGCAGCGCTGATGGTGCCGGTGAGGAAGCCCTTGCCCAGCGGGCTGTACGGCACCAAGCCGGCACCCAGCTCGGCCAGGGCGGGAATGGTGTCGTGCTCACGATCGCGCCACCACATCGAGTATTCGCTCTGCACGGCGCAACCGGATTCACGGCATGGGCGCGACGGATCGTGGCAGCGGCTGCCTCGGACAACCCGAAATGCATCACCTTGCCCGCGTCAACCAGTTCCTTCACGGTGCCGGCGACATCCTCGATCGGCACCTCGGTGTCGACCCGGTGCTGGTAGTACAGGTCGATGTGGTCGGTGCGAAGCCGGCGCAGTGAGTTGTCGACGGCGCGCCGGATGCTGTCCGGCCGGCTGCACAAGCCACCGGGCTCGACGCCGTTCTCGGCGAAGGCGAAGCCGAACTTGGTGGCGATCTTCACCCGGTCGCGGACCGGTTCAAGCGCCTCACCGACGATCTCCTCGTTCGTGAACGGCCCGTACACCTCCGCGGTGTCGAAGAAGGTGACGCCGAGGTCGACTGCGCGCCGGATCAGCGCAATCGAGTCCTCTCGCGAAGGGCCACCGGTGGTGCCGTACGCGCCGGTGAGGCTCGTGCAGCCCAGCCCGATCTCGGAGACGGTCAAGCTGGTGCCGAGGGTTCGTTGCTTCATGGGGAATCATCCTGACAAAGTCGGAAATTTGCGGCGAAGCGACGAACATGTGCGTAGGTTGTCGCGATGCCGAGCGCTCGGCCGCGATTCGAGGAGCTGACCTCGAATGAACGGTAGCCCACCTGCTGCAGGCGTGGGAGGTACTGTCAGAGCCCCTCATTCCCACCGTTCACGGAGACTGGTTTCTTCGCAGCCGACGGCGAATCGCTGGTCGGGCCATGATGGCCCGTCGCCGTTGGCCGGTCGCCCTAGCGACGCTCAGCTTCGGCAGCCAAACCCCATGGCGACAAGCGGTGCCCGCTGTGGGCACGGGCGACCTGGCCGTGCTTCCGGATCAGGGTGGTAGCAGGTGGACCGCCGTCGCGGGTGGGTCGGAGAACCCGAGCGCGACCTCGTCGATCGACTGGTCGGCAGCGGTCAGCCGGCCCTCGTGTTGCCTCTGATGCTCCTCCCAGGTTGAAACCCAGAACTGTTCGACGAACCGGTCTCGATGCTCGGCGTCGCGATACAGCTCCCACCGAGTGGCACCGGACCGCAGTCTCGAGCGGCGCATCAGCCGCATGGCTACGAGCCACTCCTGCTGATGATCCGCCGCGACGGTGTAGGTGACGGCGATCTGCACCGGCCCCACCGCGGGATCCGGTGGCAGCGCGACCCGGGCTTCACCCCAGTAGGCGACCGGGTCGAGGTCGTCGGCGCCGGCGTCGGGGACCCGCCGGAACAGCCCGATGCCGACTGCGGCCACTGCCAACAACGACGCCACCAGGAAGGTCGGGACGAGATCGATCTGGTTCGCGACCACGCCCCAGGTCAGCGCCCCGAGCGCCTGGCAGCCGGTGAAGATCATGGTCCAGATGGCCATTCCACGCGCCATCACCCAGCGGGGCAGGAACAGCTGCAGCTCACCGACCAGGGTGGAGATGGTTGTCGTCCAGGACAGGCCGGCGCACACCAAGATCGCCAGAGCTGCCGGGTAGCTCGGCACCAACACCAGCGCTGGCAGCGTGGTCGCCATCAACAATCCGGCTGCCGTCAGCGTGGCGTTCGTCGTCAACACGAGGCGAACCCGTCCCAGCACCAGGGCGCCGGTGATGGCGCCGATGCCCAGCGCGGCGAACATGACCCCGTAACCGCCCGGACCGACCTCGAGCCGGCGCGTGGCGATCAACGGCAACAGAGCCCACAGCGCCGACGCCGGCAGCAGAAACATGGCCAGCCGGACCACGATGCGGCGGGCCGAACTGTCGTGCCGCACGTACCGACCACCCGCCCGCAATGCCGGCCAGAACCGCTCCCGGATCCGCGGGGTTTCAGTCCGGGTGCGATGCCAGAACAGCAGCGCGATGCCCAGCGGGATCACCGACAAAGCGTTCAGCGCGAACACCGTCGGTACCCCGAAGTGCGCAACCACCAGCCCGGCCAGCGCAGGTCCAGCGGCCCGGGCCACGTTGATCCCGACCATCTCCAACCGTGCGGCCGAGCGGATCTGGTCACGTGGCACCAGCTCCGGCGTACTGGCCTGCCAGGCCGGAAGCTGCACCGCGGCGCCGGCCCCGAGCAGGAAAGTGAAGACCAGCAGCAGCGACGGCGGCATCAGGCCCGCCAACGTCAGCACCAGCAAGGCGACGCCGGTGACCAGGAAGTACACCTGGACGGCGAACAGGAGCCACCGCTTGTCGAAGGAGTCCGCCAGCACGCCAGCCGGCAAGGCCAGCAGCATCACGGGCAGCGTGTTCGCGGCCTGTACCAGGGCCACCACCGTCGCCGCGTTCGGTGCGTCGACCAGCAGCCACTGCGCACCCAGGGTCTGCATCCACGTTCCCATGCCCGAGACCAGCACCCCGACCCACAGAGCCGCGAAGATCGGCCGCCGAAGCGGCGCCCACGGCGAGGACTCCAGGCCCGACCCGGCGGCAGACACCACCCGGTCAGCCGCTCGTCCCACGAGCCGCGCGTCCGATCATCGGCGGTCCGGTCGGAGGGCGGTGGGCCGCGCCTCGGCGCCGGTGGTCCGGTTGAGGGTTGCCGCCGCACAGCAGCGGTACTTGCGGATGTACCAGGGGCTTCCTTGTCAGTGAGTCGGTCCCGGCATCCACGATGAGCTGGAAGCTGCCGGACGGCAGTTCTCGGATGTGCCCACGTGGGCGCCGAGCCCTCGGCACTGGCATGCCGTGAGCCTACGGCGTCTTATCGCATAACTCATCGCACGCGGGCGCTCCCTTACTGGTGCGAGTGACGGTGCAGGACGGCGCTCCCGTTGTTCAGCAGGTTGGCGAGCATTGCGGCCTTGTGCGATGACGGGGCGGCAAGGAGGTCCTCTGCGGCGTCGCGGCTCAGCACCAGCCCGACCGATACGGTCTTGTCCGCACGCTCGGCCCAAGCGGTCAACGCGGCGACCAGTCCGGCCGGCGTACCCCGGGTCTCCACGAGCGAGGGGTCGGCGGTGGTGATCGAGGTGACGCGATGGTCGTCGTCGAAGTCGAGCAGGAGTGAGGCCCACAGCTCGCCGCCTGACTCGACGCCGAGGACGACGGTCGATCGCGGAGCGACCGCGGCGTCGACCGCGGCTCGGACATCGTCGAAGTCGACGCGCCACTGCAGCCCGAGAGTAGTCCGGGCGGGACCGGGATACGTGACGATCCCGTCCGGATAGGAGTCCAACGCCGCATAGGTCTTCCGAACGAACTCGTCGAGGTCGTCGTCGATGTCCCAGCCGTCCTGGACCTGCGCGAAGTAGGTGTCGACGGCGTCGCGCTCGAGTACGACGGCGAAGTCCGTGACGTCCGCATGCGCCTCGTACAAGTCCTTGGCCAGCCGGTGCGGATCATCGACAAGGGTCACCGCGCGACGCAGTGGCAGCCCGTCGGTGTGCCGGAGTTTGAGCACCCGTCCGGCCTCGTGGATCACGACGATCCGACGGCAGGCCTTGGCGGAACGCAGCAGCAGCGCCTGGGCGTTGCGCCACTGGTCGACGTCGATGTCGGCCATGAGAACGTCCTGGTGGAGCACGGCGGTTCCTCTCAGTCGGCGACGACGCAGCTGTAGACGTGGACGGAGAACGGTGGCAGGGTTTCGGCGATCGACGTACCGTCGGTCCCGACGTCCCGCCCGTCCCAGATCTCGCGGACCTCGCACAGCCTGCCGCCGGGCTCGATCTTCGCCGCAATCGGCGCGTCGGTCGGGTTCGCCACGAAGACGACCTTGTACGCCGAGTCGCGGAGCGAACTATGGATCGCGATGTCCAGGTCCGGGTCGTTGACGCCGACCGGCCGCTCGCAGATCTCCGCCATGGCGGAGGGCACGAGACCGAGTTCGGACACCACGATGATGCGGCCTGTCCCGCAGTCCGCGGCGTGTGCGCCCGACGGGAGGAGCCGGGTGTCCGCGACGGCGTCGGCGAGCACGGTACAGGGTCGCATCGCGCTGTCGAGGCCGGGTGCCTTCGGCCCGATCACCACTGTGCCGCCTGCCGCTGCGTACTCGACCAGGGCGATCTGCAAACCGGCGTCGAGGTAGTCGAGAGTGCTGACGACGACGGTCTTACGGTCCCGCCAGCGCTGCGGCGGTAATGCGGTGTCGGACAGCACGAACTGTGCACCGGATGCGGTGAGGGCCTCGGAGAACGCGGTGAACCAGGCCGACTTGGCCAGCTGGACAGGCTGCTCGAACCCGAGCGCGTCCTCGCTGATTGTGAGGTCTCCGGCGTACTCGGACAAGCCGATCGGCGTCTCGAGGAAGTCACCCGGGAAGGACAACAGTACCGATGCTGCCTCGAGCCGGTCGTACTCTCGGTTCGCCAGTAGCAGTACCTCGGCCTCACGCCGCAGGCTGGTGAAGTCGCCAACTTCGAGCATCGCGTTGACGTGGGCCAACATCGTGGTCTTCTCGGGCCGTTCCCGGCCGTCACGGCGGATGGGGGAGTCGAGCCAGCGGTCGCGTTCGACCAGCATGTACCGGGAGAACCCCTTGATGCCGTGCATCAGCGCCGCCTTCGTCACGAACTCCTCGTCGCGCAGGTCGCCTGGGTCCAGGTACCACGGCCAGACGCCGGCGATGAACTCGGGGATGTACGGAAAACGGCTGGTGCCGGCAACGTACGACGCGATCGTCTTGACGTGCGAGTACAGCTCCTTGCGCGAGTAGATGTCGAACCCGGCGAAGTCCAGCTCCTTCTCGAGCTCGACCAGGTTGAACGGTGCGGTGAATCCGGACTGCGCTCCGCCCGGCCCCAGTGGGTGCGGGTAGTTGTGGAAGAGCGCGATGCCGCCGAGCCCGCGTTGCCGCAGCATGTCGGCCAGCCGGAACATCGACGTGACGAGGTGCTGCTCACGGTATTCCGCCCAGTCGGCATAACGCGGAATGTCCTCCTTCACCGCCGCCTCGAAGCGCCTGGGCGGGTCGATCTCCTCGATGTCGCCGAATTCGCTGCCGTACGCCGCATTGACGCCGGCCACGTCGCCGTATTTCGCCAGCACAAAGGACCGGTATTTTCCGATCGATGCATCCGAATAGTCCGAGCTGTAGGCGTTGATGCCGAAGAAATAGGCCATCTCGTTGTCGACCTGGGCCGCGACGATGCCGCCGTGCGGATAGGCGTGTTTCGCGAGGATCGAGCAGATCGCGTCGTACCACAGGGCGACCTCGTCGTAGAACTCGTCACACGCGTAGCTCAGCGCCGGGATCGGCTTCGGCGCCTGGATGAGGACCACCCGCGAGCCCATCGCGCTGCGCGCGTGCAGTCGTTCGTCGGCGAGGATCCGGCGCGGGTACCCGAACCAGGTGAGCTCGGAGTTGATCTGCGGCCCGGGCCGGACGACGACCTTGAACCCCTTCGCCTCGCACAGGCCGAGGAAGGCGTCGATGTCCTTCGACCTGTCGACCTGGCCGAAGTCGAACCGGCCCTTCTCGATCTCGTGCACCTCCCACGGGATGTAGATCGAGATCATGGTGAAGCCCATTCCCCGGACCGAGTCGAGAATGGATTCCCAGCGGTCGCGTTCGAGCCGCCAGTAATGCACGGCGCCGCCATACAGTGCGGTCGCCTCGCCGTGCAATGCCAGCGAGCCGTCCTGGACGGAGACAGGACGGTATACCTGAGCTGAGCGGGTCAAGGTTGCTCCTATTTCTTCCGGGCCAGTGCGACGGCCAGGATGATGATGATTCCGCGGACGACCTGCTGCTGGCTGGATTCGAGCCCGGCCAGGATCAGGCCGTTGTTGATCAGGCCGATGAGCAGGGCGCCGAACAGCGTGCCGACCACCGTGCCGCGGCCGCCGAACAGGCTGGTGCCGCCGAGGATGACCGCCGCGATGGCGGACAGCTCGTCACCGGCACCCCATTGGAACCGCCCGGACTGCAGCCGGCCGGCGTAGAGCATCCCGGCGACGGAGGCTACGGTCGCCGAGATCAGCAGCACCTGGAACTTGATCCGCCTGGTGTGGATTCCGGTGTACTCGGCGGCGGTCCGGTTGCCGCCGGTGGCGAGCACCTGGCGGCCGAACCTGGTGCGGTTGAGCACGATCGTTCCGACGAGCACGAACACCGCCATCCAGACCAGCAGGCCCGGGACCGGACCGAAGTCGCCACCGCCGAAGGCCACGTTGAAGGTGTCGTTCAGGATGGGCTGCGGCGCCGAATCGGTGATCCACTGAGCTACCCCGGCCGCGATGCCGAGCATGCCGAGGGTGACCAGGAACGACGGGATACCGAGCCGGCTGACGAGCCCGCCGTTGACGGTGCCGACGACCAGGCCGACCGCGAGGCCCGCAAGGACGCCGGCCACCACCCCGTAGTGCGAGATCGCCATCGCCGAGCACACGCTCGCCAGGCCCGCCACCGAGCCGACGCTGAGGTCGATCTCGGCGCAGGAGATCACGAACGTCATCCCGACCGCGACTACCGTGATCGTCGCCGTTTGCCGGAAGATGTTCAGCAGGTTCGCCCGGCTGAGGAATCCGTCGTCGCCGAGCAGGATCGCGAACAGCACGAACACGACGACGAAGGCGATGTAGATGACGTACCGGCGCCAGTCGATGCCGGTCAGCTCCCGCACGAAGCGGCCCGGTATGCCAGGTTGGGCAACAGTGTCGACCATGTCAGACCCCCTGCACCGCTAGCTGGAGGAACTCCTCACCAGCGATGTCCGTCCGGGCAAGATCCCCGGCCACCATCCCGTCCCGTAGGATCAGCACCCGGTCGCTGACGGCCAGCAGCTCCTGGTACTCCGAGGAGATGACGATCACGCCGCGGCCGGCGTCCGCCAGCCGCCGGATGATGCCGACGATCTCGGCCTTCGTGCCGACGTCGACCCCCGCGGTCGGTTCGTCCATGATGAGCACCTCCGGTGCGGTCCCGAGCCACTTGGCGATGACGACCTTCTGCTGGTTGCCGCCGGACAGCCGGCGTACGGGCTGGTCCGGGTCGGCGACCCGGATGCCGAAGTCCTCGATCAGCGCGGCGGCGTGCCGGCGGCCCGCGCGCAGATCCAGGAGGGGGCCGCGGCGCAGCCGTCGCAGCCGGGGGAGCAGCAGGTTCTCGGTGACCGAGTGCTCCAGCACCAGTCCCTGCTCGCGGCGATCCTCCGGGATCAGCGCGATCCCGGCCCGCTGGGCCGCCCGGGTGTCGCGGATGTCGACCGGCCTGCCGCGCATCCGCAGCTCGCCCGAGGCGATCCGGTCGATGCCGAACAGGCACCGGGCCAGCTCGGTGCGGCCGCTGCCCATCAGGCCGGCGATGCCGAGGATCTCGCCGGCCCGGAGCTGGAACGAGACACCGCGGACCCGGCTGCCGGCGTATACGTCGACGGCCTCGAGCAGGACCTCGGTAGCGCCTGAGCCCGCCCGTTCCTGGTAGGCCGGTGCGCCGTCGATCGCCTTGCCGGCGATGCCCTCGACGAGCTGTGCGGGCGTCACGTCGGCCAGCGGCCGGGTGAACAGCCTGCGGCCGTCACGCAGCACCGTGATCCGGTCAGCGATGCGGTAGATCTCGTCCATCCGGTGCGAGATGTAGACGATCGCGATGCCGCGCTCCTTGAGCCGGCCGATCAGGGCGAACAGCCCGTCGACCTCGTTCCTGGCGAGGCTCGCGGTGGGCTCGTCCATGATCAGCACCTGGGCGCTCTGCGCGAGGGCCTTGGCGATCTCGGTGAGCTGGCGGTACGCCGTCGGCAGGTCCGCGACCCTGGTGCCGACCTCCAGCTCGATGTCGAGGCCAGCGAGGATCTCCCGGGCCTGGGTCCGGGACGCGCGGTCGTCGATCAGCCCGGACCGGGTCCTGGACTCGGCGGCGAGGAAGATGTTCTGGGCAACGGTCAGCTCGGGTACCAGGCTGAACTCCTGGAAGACCATGCCGATCCCGGCCGCCCGGGCGGCATCCACCGAGCCGAGCCGGACCGGCTCGTCCGCGACCGTGATCTCGCCGGCGTCCACGGTGTAGACGCCCTGCAGGATCTTCATCAGCGTGGACTTGCCGGCACCGTTGCCTCCGGCAAGGACATGGACCTCGCCGGCGTTCACCTCGAAGTCGACGCCGAGTAGCACAGGTACGCCGTCGAAGCTCTTGCGGACATCGCGCATCCGGACCGCGGCACTCATTTCTTGAACGACTCCGTCAGCTCGGCCGGCGCGTCGTCGTGGTACACCTGCTGCCACGCGTCCAGAACGTTGGCACGCGTGACGGGCAGCGCGCCGAGGGCGATGTACGGCGGCGCGGTCTTACCGATCAGCGCCCCACCGGCCAGCTTGGCCTCAGTCACGCCCTGGTCGAACGGCCGCTGCGCACCGAGCCCGGCGACGAGCTGATCCTTGGCCATCGCGATGGCCACGTTCTTGCCGAGGTCCTGGGTGGCGATCTTCAGGTCGGTGCGGCCCGAGGCCCGGGCGGCGGCCATCACGCCCTCGGCCGGGACATCCCAGACCGCCCAGATGCCCGCCAGGTCGGAGTGCTTGCTGAGCATCGCGTTCGCGGCCGTCTGGGCGTCTCCGGCGAAGTCCGGTCCGGCGATGCCCTTGGACTCGGCGATCTCGATATCCGGGTAGTCCTGCGTGATCGTGGTGCGGAAGCCGTCGTAACGCTGCTTGGTGACGAAGAAGTCCGCCTCGTGATAGATCACGCCGATCTTGCCCTTGCCACCGAGAGCCTTCGCGAGCAGGTGGGCCGACACCACACCGTTGCCGTAGTTGTCGGCGGACACCACCGAGACGTAGTCCTTGCCGGCGGTCATGCCCTGCGGCACGTTGTCCATGAACACAAGCTTGATCCGCGCCGCAGCGGCCTTCTTGTACGCCGCGGCGGTGGCCACCGGGTCGGTCGGGAT
>JBKPSJ010000202.1:0-4168 GCA_046765875.1 Actinomycetota bacterium | reverse complement strand
CCTGCGGGCTGAGCTGTACGCCGAGGGTCATCGGCCGGCCTCCTGCGTGGTGTTGAGGATCCGTACGCCGCGGAACAGCGCAGACGGGCAACCGTGGCTGACCGACGCGATCTGCGGAGGTTGTGCCTTGCCGCAGTTCATCGCGCCGGCGAGCAGGTAGGTGTCCGGGCCGCCGACCGCCTCCATCGAACCCCAGAAGTCGGTCGTGGTGGCCTGGTACGCCGCGTCGCGGAGCTGTCCTGCAAGGCGGCCGTTGGTGATCTTGAAGAACCGCTGCGCTGTGAACTGGAAGTTGTACCGCTGCATGTCGATCGACCAGGAGTTGTTGCCGACCACATAGATACCGTTGTCGACGGAACCAATCAGCTCCTCGGTCGGCGGCCCGTCCTTTGCCGGCTGCAAGGACACGTTCGCCATTCGCTGGATCGGGATATGACCGGGGGAGTCGGCGTACGCACAGCCGTTCGACCGGCCCAGGCCCTTCAGCTTCGCCATCCGCCGGTCGGTCTGGTACCCGACCAGTACACCGTCCTTGATCAGGTCCCATTGCTGCCCGGCCACGCCCTCGTCGTCGAACCCGACCGTGGCCAGGCCGTGGTCGGCGGTGCGATCGCCGGTGACGTGCATGACCTCCGAGCCGTACTTGAGCGAGCCGAGCTTGTCAATCGTGGCGAAGCTGGTGCCGGCGTAGTTCGCCTCGTACCCCAGCGCCCGGTCCAGCTCGGTGGCGTGACCGATCGACTCGTGGATCGTCAGCCACAGGTTGGTCGGGTCGATGACCAGGTCGTAGCGGCCTGGCTCGACACTCGGCGCGGCCAGCTTCTCGGCGAGCCAGACCGGGATCTGTTCGAGCTCCTCGTCGAAGTTCCAGGTCTCGCCGGTGACCTGCTCCCAGCCGCGCCCGGCCGGCGGAACGAGGCTGGTCATCGACTCGAACCGGCCGTCGCTCGCGGCGTACGCCCGCAGGCCCGGCCCGATCCGTACCCGCTGCTGGGTCGTCGAGGTGCCCTCGGAGTTCGCGTAGTACTTGTTCTCGCGTACCGACGCGACCCACGCGTCGACGTGGTCGACCCCGTCGGCGTCCAGCAGCCGGCGACTGTAGTCGGCTAGCAATGCGACCTTGTCCGGCACCGGTACGGCGAACGGGTCCTGCCGGTACGACGACACCCAGGTCACGTCGCCGTACACCGGCTCATTCGCGAGCTCGACCGGCTCGGAGTTGATCGCCTTGGATACCTGCGCGACGTACATGGCCTCTTCGCAGATACGTACCGCCTCGTCGGTGGTGAGGGCGATCCCGGCGGCGAACCCCCACGTGCCGCGGTGGATCACCCGGACCGCGAGCCCGACGTCGTCGAGGTCGCCCGCGTTCTGGAGTACGCCGTCGTGCAGCGAGACCGACTCGGACCGGACCCGTTCCAGCCGGAACTCGGCGAACTCGGCGCCGAGGTCACGGGCGCGTTGCAGCGCCGCGTCCGCGAGCTCCCGGCGCGGCAGGGCGAGGAAACTGTCGTCAACGTCTGGCACATCGGCGACCCTACCGGGGAACCCGCGGCCGGCCCGGCGGTGTAGGGCAGATATCGGGATGAGCTCAGAGCTGAGCGCCGACGCGCGCATCGTGGCCCGCGTACGAGCCGGTGAGACCGACGCGTACGCCGATCTCGTGCGCCGTCATGCGCCGGTAGCCCGGCGTACCGCGGTCCTGCTCGGAGCCGGGCCGGAGGCCGACGACGTCGTTCAGGACGCGTTCGTGAAGGCGTACCGGGCGCTCGGATCGTTCCGCGACGATGCGGCGTTCCGGCCCTGGCTGTTGCGGATCGTCGCGAACGAGGCCCGCAATGCCCACCGCACCGCCGTACGCCGCGGTGCCCGGGAGGAGGCCGCTGCGGTGCTGACGCCCGACCTGCTCGAGTCGCACGATCCGGCGGTCGCGGCGGTGACGTCCGACCGGCGTGCTGTGTTGCTTGCGGCGGTACGGGAGTTGCCCGAGCAGCACCGGCTGGTGGTGACTTGCCGGTACCTCCTGGACCTGGACGAGGCGGAGACGGCGACCGTACTCGGGTGGCCGCGCGGCACCGTCAAGTCGAGGCTGCATCGGGCGCTGGGACGACTGCGCTCGCAACTGTCCGAACCGGCCGGCCGGGAGGAGGTGGCCGATGCCTGACTTCTCGTCTCTCGAGTCCGAGCTGCGGGCCTTGGGTGCCGACATGCGGGTCGCGGCGCCCGGCGAGGATCTGGTGACCGCAGTGCTCGACCGGGTGGCCGCCGAGCCGCTTCCCGCCCGGCCGTCGGTATGGATCCGGCTGGGCTCTTGGCTTCGCCAGCGGTGGCGGCGGATCGTCGCGGTGTTCGCGGCGTTCGTCATCGTAGGTGCGCTGACGCCACCGGTGCGCGCGTCGGTGGGGGAGCTGTTCGGGTTCTCCGGTGTGATCGTCCACCGTGCGCCCGGACCTGGTCCGAGTACGGCACCACCTCCGCCGACGGCCGGGCCGATGACGCTCGACCAGGCCCGCAGGCTGATCGCGTTCGCGCCGCGGTTGCCGTCGCACCTCGGTCCGCCAACGGGCGTCGAGGTGTCCGCCGACCGGCAGCTGCTCTCGCTGACCTGGTCCGGCCGCGGTACCGGCGTGATCCGGCTGGACGAGTTCAACGGAGCGCTCCAGCCGTACTTCTGGAAGACAGTGCACGACGAGGTCGAGTCGGTCACGGTCGGCTCGCGCGACGCCCTGTGGTTCCGCTCGGCGCACGAGATCGTAGTGCTGGACTCGCAGGGCACCGCACGTCGGCTGCCGCCGCGGATCGCCGGTCCGACCCTGGTCTGGGACCTCGATGGGACGGCTCTCCGGTTGGAAGGTGCCACGTCGCTGAGCGAGGCCTTGTCGATCGGCTCCTCAATCCGCTGAGCCTGTCTGGAACCGCCTGTGCGGCCGCGGTGTACCACTGGCGAGTTCGGCTTTTGAGGAGGCAGTCATGCGCCGGTTCGCCGTACTGGTCGGAGTCTGCGTCGCCGTGTTCTGGATGGGCGCCGCACCGGCTGTCGCCGGCGGACCGACCAGCGTGCTCCTGGTCGCGCCGGAGAGTGGCATGACCGCCTCGCTGTACGTCACGCAGCCGGAGTACGAACGGTTGTCCGGCTTGGTCCAGAACTCGGCGAACGACCTCACGGACCGAACCTCGGCCCAGCACGACGACGGCCCGTCGGTACGCCTCACCTGGCTGATCCACGACGTCGCTGTCTGGCGGGTCGACGAGGTCTTCGTCAAGGCCGGCGGCGGGCCGTGGATCGCCACTCGCATGAGCGCCGATGGCGGCCCGCTGCCGGAGCAACCCGTCTGGCACCGGCCGGCCGAGCCCGCACGGCTGATCCAGATGCTCGGCACGATGAAACTGCTCGACGCGGGCGCGATTCCGTTGAGCATTCCGGAGATCCAGCTGCCCGCTGGTTCAGACCCTCCGGCTGCCGCGCCGGTGGCTTCGCCGTCGCAGCGGGTGTCGTTGTCCGGGTGGCGGTGGGTCGTGCCGGGCCTGCTGGTAGGTGCCGGACTGGCCTATCTCGCCGTACGACTCAGCCCGACGTGGCAGCGCCGTACGCCCGAACCCCGCTGGGACCTGATCGACGAGTCAGAGCCCACCTCGACCCGCCGGTGAGCCGTCAGGTCCGGCCGTCCATCTCCTGCGCCTCGAACAGCGTGGGCTGAGTCTCCGGATCGAGCCCCCAGTCGGCGTGCAGCACCGCGAAGCCGGCCTGTTCGCCGGCCTTGCACACCGCGACGTCGTCGTCGACCAGGATCGCAACCTTCCGCTCGACGGCGAGCCGTTTGAGCTGTCCGAGCTTCATCGCCACCGAAGGCCGCCGGTCGTTGGCGCGCCGCATCAGCAACCGCCCCTCGGGCAGCCCATACCGCCGCAGCCAGGCCTCAGTGTCCTTCCTCAGCCGCTCCGGCCGTCCGGTCAGGTAAACGATGTCGTGGCCGCGCGCCAGCGATCCCGCGATCACCAGGCCGTCCTGCAGCGGCCCATCGTTCTTCCCAGCCTCAAAGAACGCGTCCCAGTCCTTCGGCCGCCGTTCGAGGAAATGCAGCCGGTGTCGCGTATCCGACAAGGTCGCGTCGATATCCAGCACCGCGAACGCCCGCCGCTCGTCCCCGGACGCTGCCCTCTCCTCAAC
>JBKPSJ010000201.1:0-4855 GCA_046765875.1 Actinomycetota bacterium | reverse complement strand
CTGCAGCTTCTTCTTCGTGGGCGCGGCGACCACGACCTCGTACCCTTCCTCGGTCAGCCGCTGGTAGGGGTAGAAGAACTCGAGGTCTTCGGCGGCGTCTCCGGTGAGTAACAGCACCTTGGTCATTCGAACCGGTCCCTCCTGAGTGGGTGGCGCGCTCCGCAGTCCAGTCTGCTCCGCGTCCCAATCCGGCGCCATGCCTGCTGGTTAACTTACGGGCGTGAGCCAGATCGTGCTGATAGCCGACCCGCAGGTCGTGGCCACGCCGGTCGAGGAGTGTGGCGAGCCGCTCTTCGCGGTACAGGGTCTCGCGGTGTCGGACCACAAGGCCGCGCTCGGCCCGGACCGGCTGTACGTGCGGTCGGGCGTCGCCGAACGGCTCGCTCAGGCGGCCCGGGCGCTGCCGTCCGGGGTACGGCTGCTGTTCGTCGAGGGCTGGCGGGCACCGCTGGTGCAGCGGCACTTCTTCGAGTCGTATCGTGACGGGTTGCGCCGCGACGGCGTCGCCACCGATCCCGCCGAGCTGGACCGGCTGGCCAGCCGCTACGTCTCGCCGCCCGCGCTGGCCCCGCATACCGCCGGGGCCGCGATCGACCTCACCCTGTGTACGCCGGACGGCGCCGAGCTGGACATGGGTACGCCGATCAACGCCAGTCCGGAGGAGAGCAACGGCGCCTGCTACACCGCGTCCACCGCGATCAGCGCCGACGCTGCGTCCAATCGGGCCGTGCTCGGCGCGGCGATGACCGCGGCCGGGTTTGTCAACTACCCGACCGAGTGGTGGCACTGGTCGTACGGTGACCGCTACTGGGCCCTGTCGACCGGCGCGACCGCGGCCGTGTACGGCCCGGCGCTGCGGCCCTGACTCACTCGACGGTGACCGACTTGGCCAGATTGCGCGGCTTGTCGATGTCGTTGCCCAGCGCAACAGAGGCGTGATAGGCCAGCAGCTGCAGCGGAATGGTCAGCAGGATCGGGTCCAGCTCCGGCTCGTTCTTCGGTACGACGATCTCGGCCGCGGCCATGTCCGGTACGTCCACCCGCGGGTGTGTCACGACGTACAGCGGGCCGGATCGGGCCGAGATCTCGTGCAACGCTCCGAGGTTGCGGTCCAGCAGTTCGTCGTCGGGCGTGATCGCGACCGTCGGCACGTCCGGTGAGATCAGCGCCAGCGGGCCGTGCTTGAGCTCGGAGGTTTGGTACGCCTCGGCGTGCCGGTACGAGATCTCCTTGAACTTCTGCGCGCCCTCGCGGGCCACCGGGTAGCCGCGGGTACGCCCGACGAAGAACAGGCTCTGATGCTGGGCCAGCCGGGCCGCGATCTGCTGCAGATCCGGCTCGGTCTTGAGAATCGTCTCGATCTGCGCGGGCAATGCCTTCAGCCCGTCGAGCAACCGGCGGCCATCGGCGGGGGAGACGTCGCGGATCCGGCCCAGGTGGATGCCGAGCATCGCGAACGCGACCGTCATGTTGGTCAGCGCCTTCGTCGAGGCGACCGAGACCTCGGGCCCGGCGTGCAGGTAGATGCCGCCGTCGACCTCGCGGCCGATGGTCGAGCCGACCACGTTGACCAGGCCGATCACCCGGCCGCCCTTGCGCTTGAGTTCCTGGACGGCGACGAGAGTGTCGAGGGTCTCGCCGGACTGGGAGACCGCGACGTACAGGGTGTCGCGCTCGACCACCGGGTTGCGGTACCGGAACTCCGAGGCGGGTTCGGCGTCGGCGGGAATCCGGGCGACCTCCTCGATGAACTGCGCGCCCATCTGGCCGGCGTAGTACGCCGAGCCGCAGCCGAGGATCTTCACCCGGCGGATCTCGCGCGCCTCGCGGGCGTCCATGTTCAGGCCGCCGAGCCGTACGGTGTGGAACCGCTCGTCCAGCCGGCCGCGCAGGCACCGCAGCACCGCCTCCGGCTGCTCCTGGATCTCCTTGATCAAGAAGTGCTCGTACCGGCCGCGAAGGTACTCCTCCTCGGACCACTCGACGGTCTCGGCCTTCTTGGTGGTGGAGCGGGCTTCGGCGGTGAAGGTCTGATAGCCGTCGGCCCTTACCGTCGCCAGTTCGCCGTCGTCGAGGTGTACGACCTGCCGGGTGTAGCGGACCAGTGCGGCCGCGTCGGAGGCGACGTGCATCTCGTGATCGCCGACGCCGATGATGATCGGGCTTCCGTTTCGCGCGACAACGATCCGGTCCGGGTTGGCGAGGTCGATCACCGCGATCCCGTACGTACCCTCGATCTGCCGCACCGCGCCGAGCACCTTGTCCTCGAGCGAACCGTTGCCGGTGGCAATCAGATGCGCGATGACCTCGGTGTCGGTCTCCGAGCGGAGCTTGACGCCCTCGCTCTCCAGCCACGCCCGCAGTGCGGCGGCGTTGTCGATGATGCCGTTGTGCACGACGGCGACCGAGCGGTCCTCGCTCAGGTGCGGGTGCGCGTTGTCCTTGGTCGGGCCGCCGTGCGTCGCCCACCGGGTGTGGCCGATGCCGACCTTGCCGCCGAACCGTTTCGGCAGCGACGACTCGAGGTCGCGCACCCGGCCGGCGTCCTTGTGCACCCGGATGTCACCGGTGCCGAGCACCGCGACACCGGCCGAGTCGTAGCCGCGGTACTCCAGCCGGGCCAATCCGTCGACCAGGATCGGCGCGGCCGGCTTCGCTCCGACGTACCCGACGATTCCGCACATTCTTATGTCTCCTCGTTGGTCTTCGCTCAGCCGTAGACGATCCGTCGCAGCTGCCTGGCCGATAGCTCGGGCGCCCGCACCGGACGCCCGCGCAGTTCCGCACCGACGCGCGCGAAGATGTCGTCGTTGCGCACGCCGCGGAGCTGGAGCTCGCGATGCCGGCGCCGCACGTAGTCCTCGGCGGTGCCGCTCGCGAGGTAGGCCATCACATCCGCGACAACCCGGCTCGCGTCGGCCGCCGGCAACCCGGTAGTGCGCGACACCTGCTCGACCAGCTCGCTGTCGAGCGACTGGTCTGCGGGACTGACAGCTGGATTCATTCGTCCAACTGTGCACTCGATATGTGGGATTTGCCAACGATCTGCCCGAAATCGGGCAGATCCGTCACGGCGGAACGTAAGGAGCCGCGTGCTCCTTGGAGGTGGATGGTCGGCCGGGCGTCTTCTGACGAATGGCACGCAGGCCCCGAACCGCTGCTCGGTGGGCGAGTTCGTGGTGGTTACCGCCCGGGCCGAGTGCAGGCGGCGGGGTGGTCGCGTACCTGTGTCCGGTGGGCGTGATGATCTCAATCGGCCGTGTGCCCTCCAGGTCGCCGACGTGGCGGGTCCAGCCGGGCATGTCCTTGACGTAGTTGCCGCGCTCACAGAGTCCGGCGCCGTTGGCCGCCGTCGTCGGCCCACCGTCACGATGTGCGGTGACGTGGTCGAGGTGGCGGATCGAAGCGGTGCAGTACGGGTCGGTGCAGACCTGGTCGCGGAGTCTGATCAGCCGGGCGAGCGCACCGTCGAAGCGGCGTCTCCTGGTGTCGACCCGGACGACGGTGTCGTCGACGGGGTCGGTGAACAGACGTCGCACCCACTTTGCGGCGGCAACGCCGTCGGGCGCCGCTGGCTTGTCGGCCTTTCCGGCGAGGTCGAGCGCCAGATCTGCAGGGATCGGGCCGTAGCCGTGCAACTCGGCCGGCAGGTCGTCGCTGCCGAGCAAAGTGTCGGCGGTCATCGTGAGACCGATCTCGATCGGGACGGCGGTCGCGGCCGGCTGGCCGCTCAAGCGCTCGACGAGCGTGTCGGCCATCACCTGGCCGTGGCTGCGCGGATCCCCGGCTGCACGGGCGGCACTGGCGTGCCGGGTGAGGCTGGTCCAGGCGGCGATGCCCTGCTCGGCGGGCAGGAACGCCGACAGCACGGCCATCGTGTCCGGCGCGGGCCGGATCCCGACCCGCCGATCGGATCGCGCTGTCCGGGCCCGGCCGAGCACGGCCCGGGAGTCGGCGCGGTAGCTGGCGCGACGGGTAGCGGCCTCGGCCTGACGCGGACTCATAGCAGGCAGGTCCGGTGCGAGATCCTCCGCGATCCCGGCACGCAGGTGGGCCGACAGTCCTCGGGTTTCACGAGCCACAATCTGTGCCGTCCACTCCGAGACCTGGCCCGTCCGCAGCAACGTCGACAACGCGGGCATTTCGCTGAACCACTCCTGGGCGAACGTGACCTGGCGAGCCGCCGCCGCAGGTGACATCCTCCGGGCGAATCCAATCTGTTCGGGAATTCCACGCCCGCGCCGCGCCGCCGGCCCGTGCGCCTCGACCTGGGCCGCAAACTGCGACCGGGCGAAGTCCACCGTCTCCCGCGCCTGTGCAGCGGCGACCGCACCGCGCATTCGCTCCAGCGCCGCGATCCGATCGATGCGCTCGGCATCCTTCGCGGCACTCGGCAACTCGCCGAGCCACGCGAGGACACGATCCAGCGCATCGACCACGCCAGACTGCCTCGGAAGATCGTATTCGCTCACGCGTTCGAATCTAGGAGAGCCCGCCGACAGAAACGTCAGAAGAGGCGGAGAGTGTCGGATTCCATGCCGCGGAGGGCCTCGTAGTCGACGGTGAGGCAGTCGATGCCCCGGTCGGTGGCGAGCACGCGGGCCTGGGGCCTGATCAGCTGGGCGGCGAACACGCCGCGGACCGGGGCCAGCAGCGGGTCGCGATTCAGCAGCTCGACGTACCGGGTGAGTTGTTCGACGCCGTCGATCTCGCCGCGGCGTTTGACCTCGACCGCCACGTGCGCGCCGGCGGCGTCGCGGCAGAGCAGGTCGACCGGGCCGATCGCGGTCGGGTACTCGCGCCGTACCAGCGTCCAGCCCGTGCCGAACGTGTGCACGTGCTCGGCCAGCAGTTC
>JBKPSJ010000200.1:0-6953 GCA_046765875.1 Actinomycetota bacterium | reverse complement strand
CAGCTCTGGTTTCCGGCCAGATGAGCGATCCTGCGGTGGCCGAGCTCGATCAGGTGCCGCGTCGCCAGTCGGGCACCCAGCTCCTGGTCCTCGTAGAAGACGGTGAACCCGTCGTGGCTGGCCTCGCCCGGAGCCAGCAGCACCACCGGGACCGTCACCGGGACCGCCTGGACGACATCCGCGATCGGCACCCGTGGCGCGATCACCACGATGCCCTCGACGAGCCGCTTGGAAAACGCGTGGAACGCCTCAATCGCGTCGTCCGGGCTCGGGTTGCTCATCGTCGTGACGATCGAGTTGTAGCCGGCGTCGCGGGCGGCCTGCTCCACCGCCGCAAGCGTGCTCACCGGGCCGAACCGGGGTGACGCGTCCGCGATCACGCCGATCGTGCGGGACCGGTTGGTGACCAGCGCGCGGGCGTTGTCGTTGCGCCGGTAGCCGAGCTCCGCGACGACGGTGAGCACCCGCGCGCGGGTCTCCTCCGAGACCCGCGGCCCGCCGTTGATCACCCGGGACACCGTCTGGTAGGACACCCCGGCCTCTCGGGCCACGTCCTTCAACGACGGCCGCCGTGGCGCGCTCATGGCCTCGCTTCCATGCGCGCGGCGTCTGCCCGGCCATTCATCCGCATACCGGCAGTCTGCACCAATCCCGCGACCGCCGGAGCCGCGGCACCTCCGTGTCGACTGGGCTCCCGGCCCAGCTGATCCGGCGTCCGGCGACACGTTCCGATGGCGCCGGTCGAGGCATTTACGCTGGTCACGAGGCGCCCCCGGCAGGATTCGAACCTGCGCACCCGACTCGGAGGCCGGTTGGCGGTGTAGTCAGCGGCCTCGTTGCCCAACCTGCTCCACACATCGCCACCCATCCGGGGCCACCAACCCACTCGTTGTCAAAGCCATTGCACGCTCAGGCCTACGCGGGCTGTCGTGCTCCGACTCAAGTCCTGCATTACGACGCGCCAGTCGAACGCCGCGAGGCCGTCCTGGCCGCGCGTGACGATCGAATCGTGGAGGAACTGCGCGCCGGCGGCCTCGAGCAGGTGGACGTTAGCCTCATATGCCGCATGGGCTGGCGCAGCGTGGGGTGGTCCCGGCTGACCGACGGCCTCAGTCGCGCGGAGATCGCGGCCGGCAGGGGGTGCAACGGTTACCTTCGGCCTCGACGGCGGGTCGTATGAGATCGACCTGACCGCCAAGAACGCGACTGGTCTGTGCAGGGTGCTGTGGCCCAAGATCGAGGCCGGCCGCCGAGTCCAGGCCTCCGGTGGGCGCCGGGTGCGTACCAGGGTCTTTGCCGGCACTCGCACCGTGAAGCAGTCGGCTCGGGCCAACGGCTACCAGGCCCGTGACCGTGGGCGGATCCCGAGCGCGGTGATGGCCGCCTTCGAGGTAGCCAACTGAGCCAGACCGCCTGTTTCTGGCGTGTTGCCAGCCGTGATCCGACCCGGTGTGACCGGATCATGGTTTGCGCCGGGGTCGGTGTCGCTAGCGGTGGGCGCCCCGTACTGAACCGGGGCTCGACTACAGCACGAGACAGATGAGCGTGACTTTGTCCGGCTTCCAGTCCCACTCGTGCGGGACCAGGTAGTCCAGGTAATCAAGCAGGGAGTCCTCCCGCTGCCGACCGACGTAGGCGGCGAATGCGGGGTCGCACTTGTCGAATCGACGATGCCCCCGAAGGTTGGCTGGCCATGCGTGGCCGAAGGGGATGCGGGTAATCGTGCGCAAGGAACGCCCGCACCCGGGCGCCCAGCTGCGGATCACCGACGTTGACGGGCACCGCATCACTGCGTTCGCGACAAACACCCCGCGCGGCCAGCTCGCCGACCTCGAGCTGCGGCACCGCCGGGCGGGCCCGCGCCGAGGACCGGATCCGAACCGCCAAGGACACCGGCCTGCGGAACCTGCCGTTGCACGACTTCACACAGAATCAGATCTGGTGCGCGATCGTCGCGCTGGCCTGCAGCTCACCACCTGGATGCAGCTGCTCGCCTCCACCGGCGACCGATACCAGGACAAGGACAACAGCCACGAGGCTCGCCGCTGGGAGCCCAAACGCCTACGGCTGCGGCTGTTCTCCACCGCCGCGCGGATCGCCCGGACCGGCCGCCGCACCATCGTGCACCTCGCCCACGACGACGCCTGGACCCAACTCCTCCTCGACGGACTCACACGCCTACACGCGCGCAGCGCTCAGCTAAACGAACACAACGCCATCCCTACATCCCGCAACGAGTCGGCCCGTGGAACCGACGTCCACCCGAGACGACACTCGGGCCACTGTCCTCCCCAGCTGCCAAAATCAACCCAGAACGCCAGCCTCAAACCAGCGACAATCGATCGCGGCCAGCCCGCGAAAGTTCCGGGTTAGTCACAATACCGTTCAGTTAAGATGACAACGGTGTAGTTTGGTGGCGTGCCACGAGCGGGTTGGAGGAAGCCGGAGACGGATCGTCGCTTGTCGGACCTTGTCTCGGTGGGTGTGCTCACTCGGGTGTTTCCGCCGGGTCTGGTCGATGAGGTGGTCGCCGGGGCCGGGCGGACCGAGCAGCGGCACCGTGCGCTGCCGGCTCGGGTGATGGTGTACTTCGCGGTCGGGATGGCGCTGTACTCCGAGGGCTCGTATGAGGATGTTGTGGCGCATCTGACCGACGGGCTGTCGTGGGTCTCGGGCTGGCAGGACAGCTACACGCCGCCGAGCAAGTCGGCGATCTTCCAGGCCAGGACCCGGTTGGGGTCGGAGCCGTTGGCGGCGTTGTTCGAGCGGGTGGCCAAGCCGATCGGCGACCAGAGAACTGCGGGTGCGTGGCTTGCCGGGCGCCGGCTGGTCGCGGTCGACGGGACCTGTCTGGATGTCGCCGACACCGCGGTCAACGCGGAGTTCTTCGGAAGGCCGGGGGTCAACAAGGGGGAGCGGGCCGCCTTCCCGCAAGCCCGGGTGGTGGCGTTGGCCGAGTGCGGGACCCATGCGATGTTCGCCGCCCAGGTCGGGACCTACGCCCAGTCCGAGGCCACGTTGACCGGCTCGCTGCTGGACCGACTGGAGCCGGGGATGCTGCTCCTGGCCGACCGTGGGTTCTTCTCCTATGCCCTGTGGCGCAAGGCGATCGCGACCGGAGCCGACCTGTTGTGGCGAGTCCGCACCGACAAGGCCGGCCCCAGGCCAACCCACCTCGAAGACCTCCCCGATGGGTCCTGGCTGGCGCACCTGCGCCGGTCCACACCGGCCTCGGCACGTCGCGAGGAGCCGATGCTGGTCCGGGTCATCGACTACACCATCGACGACGGGCGGGACAACCCCACCACCTATCGGCTGTTCACCACCGTGCTCGATCCCGGCCAAGCCCCCGCGGTCGACCTCGCTGCGGCCTACACCCAGCGCTGGGAGATCGAACTGGCCTTCGACGAGCTCAAGACCCACCAACGCGGCCCCCGCACGGTGCTGCGCTCGAAGTCCCCCGACCTGGTCCTCCAAGAGATCTGGGGACACCTGTGCTGCCACTACGCGATCCGCTCGCTGATGGCCCAGGCAGCCACCCACGCCGGACGCGACCCGGACCGGGTCAGCTTCGTGGCTGCGCTGCGGATCACCCGGCAGACCATCGCCCACCCGGGCGCTTTTCCCCCCTGACCAGCACGCCCGCGACAGTCCCGGCTGGCTGGCCTTCCTCCACCGCCTCCTCAAGCGGCTCAACCCCGTCCGTCGTCACCGCACCGCACCGCGCGTCATCAAGCGCAAGATGCCCAAGTGGCACGTCAAACGCGCCCACCATGCCCTGTGGCCACAACCCCGCCCCGACCCGACCTACACCGTTCTGCGACACTAACTGAACGGTATTGGGGTTAGTCACCGTATTTGGGAGATCCGATGGACCGCCTCAACAGTGATGAGCAGCTCGTGGTGAACGGTGAGCTGGACTCCGATAACGGCCGGGTGCGCGCGGTCTTGCAAGCAGATGGCAATCTGGTGGTGTACCGCACCGACGATGGTCGCGCGCTGTGGGCGTCCGGTACCGACGGCGCGCCCGTGAGCCACGTCATCATGCAGGATGACGGCAACCTGGTCGCGTACGGTGCCGATCAGACCCCGTACTGGGCCAGCGGCACCGACGGGCATCCGGGGGCGTTCGTGGTGATGCAGGACGACGGCAACCTTGTGATCTACGACGGCGCCGCGCGGGCGCTGTGGGCATCAGATACCGTGCAGCGCTTCGGACCCGTCGTGGTTGGCGGGTTCTTGCCCTCGACGAGGGCACCGCTGTTCCACAACGGTCCGTGGCCGCCGTCGACGTCACTGTCGGCGTCGATCGCGGGACTGCCTGCGATCGGGTTGAACGTGACGCACATGGGTCTGTGCGGCGGCATGTCGTTCCTGGCTCGTGACATCTTCGAGAGCGGCACGCCACAGCTACAGAACCGGGTCGCCGACCGGATCCCTGCCAAATTGGCCCAGCATCTGCTGAGCCGGTTGCTCAACAGCTTCTCGGGGCCCGGGGTCGTGGCGCGCTGGCTTGCCCTGACTCGGGCCCTGGACCACGACACCGCGGTCTGGGGTGCCGGACTGTTCCGGCAGACGCTGGAGCAGATCCTGGCCATCCTCGACGACATCGACGCCGGAACACTGTGTCCGATAGGTCTGGTATTGGCGCACTCCTACGCGCCGTGGGAGGTGTTCAGCAACCATGTCGTGCTCGTGTGGGGATACGAGCGTCACGGTGACGTGCTGACCCTGCGCACCTACGACTGCAACTTCCAGGGCCGCGACGACATTGTGATCGAACTCGATATCAGCTCCCCGACCCCGGCGAAGACAATCACCACAAATGGGACATCGGGGCCGACCCCGGGACAAATCCGCGGCTTCTTCCGGTTGCCCTATACGCACACCGACCCGTCCCCCGCCTACATCGACGACGCGGTCGTAGCGGTCGCCGCTCCGCCGACACCAACGAACCCGGGAGCCACGGTCGCGGTTCGCGTGACCGCCGCCAACACCGGCTCCACCACGTGGACCCCGGCCGGCGGCTACCGGCTCGGCAGCCAGGACCCACAGGACAACCTGACCTGGGGGACGAACCGTGTCGAGCTTGCGCAACCCACGGTCGACCCGGGACAGACCGCAACCTTCGACTTCACCGTGACGATCCCCGACGGGCCGGACACATACCTGTTCAGCTGGCAGATGGTGCGCGAGCACGTGCACTGGTTCGGCCACGCGAGCCCGTCCGTGCCGGTCGCCGTCGGCTCGCACTCCGAAGCATGACAACAACCCCACCAACGCCACGTCGACCGTGCCGCAGAACCCCTGTGCGGGCAAGCTGTCCGACCGACGGCAAAGGGTTGCCGTCACTACTTCTCCGGCGACACGCTCACCGAGGAGCCTTACACCGCTCTGCTCAGTGTCATTGTGGCGGCGTCAGCGCGATGCTGACCGTCGTGCCGGCTGGCTCGCTCAACCACTGTGTGCCCCGTTTGGTGGCCTGGTCCCGTCTTGCGGTCAGCCGGCACGGGCAGGACCGGCCGGTGTGGCTTGATAGGAGCGTGGCATCGCCCCGACTGAGGTGTGCCCACCGGCCGGTCCCGTCACCGTTCCCGCTGGCGAAAGGGCGACACGACCATGATCATGCTGGGCATCGACGCGCACAAACGCAGTCACACCGTGGTGGCGGTCGACGACCTGGGACGGCGGCTCGGTGGCAAGACGACCACGGCCACGACCACCGCGGAGCATCTGGGCCTGATCCGGTGGGCCGACCAGTTCGGGCCCGATCGGGCCTGGGCGGTCGAGGACTGCCGGCACCTGTCGCGGCGTCTGGAGCGCGACATGCTGGCCGCCGGGGAACGGCTGGTCCGGGTGCCGCCCAAGTTGATGGCCCATGCCCGAGACGCCGGCCGCAGCTATGGCAAGTCCGACCCGATCGACGCCCTGGCGGTACCTCGGGCGGCTCTGCGCGAGCCGAACCTACCCACCGCCCACCTGGATGCCGCGTCGCGTGAGCTGCGCCTGCTGGTCGATCACCGCGAGGACCTGATCGCCGAGCGGACCCGGCACATCAACCGGCTTCGCTGGCATCTGCACGAGATCGACCCGCAGTGGGATCCCCATCCCCGCTGCCTGACCAGGTTCAAGCATCTGCGCGCCGCCGCCGACCGGCTCACCGGTCAGACCCACCAGACCAGCCGAGACAGTGTGATCGGGCGGATCGCGGCCGACCTGGTCGGTCGGATCCGTCAGCTGACGATCGACATCAACAGCCTCGAGGCCGAGCTCGATGAAAGGACCAAGGCTTCGGCGCCGAACCTGCGGCAGATCCACGGCGTCGCCGGTGTCAATGCGGCCAAACTCATCGGCGAGGTCGCCGCCGTCGCCAGATTCCGCTCTCGGCATGCCTTCGCCCTCACAACGGCACCGCCCCCACACCGGTGTGGTCAGGCAACAACGAGCGACACCGCCTCAGCCGCGCCGGCAACCATCAACTCAATGCCGCCATCCACCGCATCGCCTTGACCCAGGCCCGATCCCACCCCGACGCCATCGCCTACCTCAAAGGTCGCGCCGAGCACGGGGCAACGCGCAAGGAAGCCATCCGCTCGCTCAAACGCAGACTCTCCGACATCGTCTACCGCGCCATGCTCGCCGACGCACAACCCGCGGACCAGGTTCAAGTCCGCGACGCAGCTTGACATAGGAGAGAGCGGACGGCACCCAACGGTGACGTTGCCTATAGCAACGAGTCTGTCAATGGCTACGTCAATGCAGACAAGTCGATCATGCCGACAACGACACGATAGACAGGCGCTACTTCAGCGTTCCCAGCGTGCTGACAGCCCAGTCGGTGCAGGCCGTGCATCTCTTAAAGAGTTTCGCATAATAGGGTGACAGATCTGGGACACTTGGGGCATGGTGTTCCGGGTGTTGGTGCTGGTCGTGGGCTGGGTGCTGGCGGCGTC